>NZ_FTMM01000012.1 GCF_900156075.1 Chryseobacterium sp. RU37D
AGATTTGAAACGTTGGATATTACTTGGAAGAATCTGCATTTTTTAGCATTTTCTTTAAGATTAATCAAAAAATTAAAAGTTTAAACAACTTCTATGTTACCATTATCAGCAAGCAATAAAATTCGGTTTTCTATTTCTGCCAAAGCCTTTATACAAAATTCTTTAACACCAAAATAATCAGGATTAGTCTTACGTTTTAACAGTCTTTCCTGTTTCTTTAACACACTTGCTACAGTTTGGAATTCTTCTAAATCTAATTTAAAAGCAGCATCTTTGTGCATTTTTAAAAATACTTCAATATCAAAATCACTCATACACATAATATTTAATGACAAATTAAGCATTTTATCACAAATTATCACCAAATTATCATTAAAAAACATCTGAAAGCATTATGAATAAAGGACTCTGCCAAAATTGTCAATTATACCACCTGTAATTTTATAAAATTCATAATCTACTTATCGATACATATTTTATCATAAATTGTCAACAAATTATCATTGAAAAAGATCCGAAAGGATTATGAATAAAGGATTCTATCTAAATTGTCAATTTTACCATGTAATATTTTTAAATATTAATCTTGTGTAATATCAATATTTGCATAAAAATTCGTGATAAGTTTGGCATTTGTGTTATCCTTTTTTCCAATGTATTCTAATAAGGTTCTTTCTTCTTTATGTCCTGAAACTTCTAAAATTAAAGAGGTAGGAAGTCTTGAATAAAAATTGGTACAATATGATTTTCTACCGATGTGTGAGCCTATCAATTCCCATTTTTCATATTTTCCTTTTACATACCTCCATGTACCATCTTCTTTTACCTTTTTCAAAACGGTTCCATTAGTCATCTCATCAATGCCAGCTATTTTACAGACTTCTTTTATTTGTTTGTTATAAATTTGATCTACCATAGAGTCTGGAAAATCCATATCTCGCTTTTGCAATATATTTATTACTGCTGGATGCAAAGGCAAGGAAATTTTCTTATCTGTTTTTACCTGAGTGAAATCTATAAAGAAATCTTCACCGTCTTTACGGATCATATTTTTTGTAAATTTCATAAAGTCTGAAATTCTTTGCCCTAAAAAGCAGCTTATATACAACCAGTCACGAGCATCTTCCAGATACGTAGGAATTTTATCACAGTTTATAATGGTTTTTAGCTCTGAAAAAGATAAATAAACTATATCTGTTTCTTCATAAGCCTTTTTAAAAAGATCATACATTGGATGTAATATAATACCGTAATTTTTGGAGTAATTACAAATGGTTCTAATGATCTTAATGGTTTTTGCAATGGTATTGGAAGAAAATAATTTTATATCTTTCAAATACTCTTCCAAGTAATACATAAATTCCGGGTTTACTTCTGATACGGAATAATTAACATTGTATCCCTTTATGGATGATTGGTATTTTTGAAAATCAAATATGATGTTTTTACTATTTTCCAGCTTTAATATTGTTCCTCTTGCTATTTCATTACGTTTTAATTTAATGTAGTTCTCAAAATGCCAGATCAAAGATACCGGAGTTTCTGAAAGATTGTCCTGATCTTCTTTCTTCTTGAGTTCATCGTAATATTTCTTTACCGTTGAGGTGAGCCAAGCTTTATTTGGATTTTCTTCATTCTTAAAATCTGCTTCATAATTTAGAATAATATAGTCTCGGAGTTCTTTCTGGTTATTTAAAGCTCTTACAATAGTATTCATAATATGCAAGTCTTTCCCTTTGTATTTTTTGTATTTGCTCCAGAATTTTTTCCCATCAAATAAAGGGCTTTCTAAAACCTCATCGGGTTTATATACATAAATTTCTGTTTTTGTTTCAACGAAATCTAAACCAAACGGATTTTTGTCTGATATTTTTTCTGGGTTGTTGAACTGTAGTCTAACTGTAAAGGGATCATTTTTCTTGGTAGATCGTAATAAAAAATTAACAGAAGCCATGAGCATTATATTTTAATAACTCGAATATAGCACTATTTAATACAAGTGTTGTATTATTCTGTATTATTTTAACAGGTGTAATTTAAAAGAATGAAATGCTATGAAATCAAAAACTCTTTATTAATAAGACTTTAGATAACATAGCATTTCATTTGAATAAGTATCATTTCACTTATTGTGGTCCCACCTGGGCTCGAACCAGGGACCACCTGATTATGAGTAAGGTGTCACAATATTTACTTTCGTTTACTTTTATTTACAAATATACTGTTTTTCAATTAATTACAATTATATCTCATTTTGAATATTGACTTATTTTTACTAATTTTGACCTTTAACCTTGACCTAAAACTTGACCTATGGCAACAACACAACTAATGCTCCGAAATAAACCTAAAGCAGACGGAAGTCTCCCAATTGTTTTTAAAATATATCTAGGCAACAAATCTAAAATTTTGACTACACCATTTTCCATACAGGAGAACCAATGGGATACCAAAAATAAAAAAGTGAAATCGTCTCACGGCAAAGCCCGTGAAATTAACGAAACTCTAAAAAAACTAGATACCCGTCTTAATGAAGCAATAATAGAACTTGAATCCGAAGAACTTGATTACAATTTAAATGATATTGTCACAAAATTCTTAACACAATCAGCAGGTAATAGGATAAAATCTACTTCTGTGAAAGATTTTTTTCAGCAGAGAGTTGATTCATTAGATGAATTAACCAGATTCGGATATGCTAAAGCAATTAAAGAATCTATGCAAGCATTGTTCAGATTTGATAAAAACAAAGACCTTAGATTTAAAGATATTGATTTTGAATATTTGGTGAAGTACGAAAATTTCTTAGCAAAAACGTGCAATAACTCAACTATAAGAATTAGAATGACTGATTTAAGGACATTGTTTAATCTTGCCATACGGTCAGGATATGCAAAAAAAGAAGATTACCCATTCAGAAGTTATAGTATTCAGAAAAGATTAAAAATACAATCTCGCAAAATCGCATTGAGTACAGAGCAGTTTGCAATGTTCAAAAGTTTTGATTGTGGAGAATTTCCAAAATATACAGACACTTACAAAATGTTTTTGTTTTCTTACTACGTTGGAGGAATGAATTTTAAAGATATGGCATTTTTAGAATGGGATAACATAAAAGATAATCGTCTGCATTATACCAGAAGCAAAACAGGTCGGGATTTTAATGTTCCTTTACGAGCAGAAGCACTAGAGATTTTGGAGTATTACAGAAGCTATGTAAAACCAGAACCGGTAAAATATATCTTTCCTGTTATCCTAAAAAATGGACTTGTCGATAAGCAGTTACACGGGAGATACAGAAGATGTTTAAGAACATTTAACTCTGGATTGAAATTTATAGCAGAACAAACAGGAATTGACGAAGATATAACCAGCTATGTAAGCCGTCATTCGTTTGCTACACATTTAAAGTTCAATAATGTTTCTTCAGATGTGATTAGCCAAGTAATGGGACATTCTTCTGTTGCTGTCACTAATTCATACCTGAAAGATTTTGAGAATGATATTATTGATGATGCTTTCAGTAAATTAGCATAACCAAAGTACAGACAACATGGAACAAAAAAGCCTGACAACAATACTAGCTGAAAAACTCGGACTAGACCCTGCACAAAATACAGATACCCGATACCAAAAACTAGATACATTATTAAAAGTTACATCTGACGATGAGTTAACTAGATTTATCAATAAAAATCTTCCTCCTGTAAGAACAAATGATAAACAGGAACTTTTAACACATTTTCAAAAATACCTCCGAACCTATTTTTCTGAGGAAATTCTGAAATATTACGAGAAATCTTTTACCAACCGAGCTGCACAGGTGAACCACTGCAAAACCAGAATAAGTTTTTACAAAGAAACCTTGCAAAAACAACAACATAGCGATATGTGCTATGAATATTTTCATGTTATTTTGGAAGAATTATCTTTGATAGAACGTAGTATCAGTAGGGCAAAAAGCGATGATATGACAGAAGTTCCACCACAATCTCAGGTCACAGCTACGACTACGAGAAGAACCGCAGTACCTCCCCCTGAAAGATTACAAACACCAATCGAGCAAACTGTTTTTGGGCTGAACTTTGATTTTATCGGAAAATTATATGATAACCTTTTGATAGAGGGTTTTGTTAATGAATCCAGTACAAAAGAAATATTTTTACAGCATTTTTTTGTAGATACTGTTCCTGAAACTCGGATAATATTACATGGAAGAAGCCAATCCGACATCGGGTATTTGATTGATTCCTTACGGGAGTTCTTCAAAGGAGATTATCAGCATGACAGTACGCTTTTTAACACATTCTGGGCGGAAAGATTTATGTTTCAAACGAATGGTGATGCTCAGATTCCGAAAATCAAAGATAAAACTGGTATCAGCAGGATTGTAAGCAGTGCAAAAAGAGACGATAGAAAGTCAACAAAAGAACGTATAATCAATCAAATTGTCGAAAATCTCAAAGCCGTTCCGCAGTAATTCCGCATAAATTTAACGTAAAACTCTTAAAACTCCTTATGTACAGGGAGTTTTTGTTTTTTTGCAGAATACTGTATTCCTCGACCGTTCCGCATTTCCTGCCATACTTTTGTAAACACATTCAGCAACGAAGCTGGATAATAAAAAAAGAAAAACATGGTAAAAATTTTACAAGAATTTAAAGAAATGCTAATAAGCATTTTGAGCGAATTAAAGGAACTAAAAGAAACAGTCCGAATGTCAACTATTCTTAATAAGGAAGTACTGGATGTAAACGAAGCTGCGGTACTCACGGGGTATAAAGTGAGTTATCTTCATAAACTCAGCAGTGTCGGAACAGATTTACCCATTTACTCTTCTTCCGGTAATGGGAAACTTTACTTTAAAAGATTGGAGTTGCTAGAGTGGATGACAAAACACAAAAGAAATAATTTCGATGATTTTCAAAAAGATGTAAATAAATATTTAAACAGAAAAACAGCTTAATTATGAAAGAATCAAAAATTCAATGGACGGATAACACATGGAATCCGTGGCATGGTTGTCGAAAAGTATCACCTGGTTGCAAATTCTGTTATATGTACAGAGATAAAGAAAGATACAGTCAAAATGCAACAATAGTTCTGAAATCAAAAACCAAATTCAAAGAACCTCTGAAATGGAAAGAACCCAAAATTATCTTTACTTGTTCATGGAGTGATTGGTTTATTGAAGAAGCAGACCAGTGGAGAAATGAAGCGTGGGAAATTATCCGAAAAACTCCATATCATACATACCTGATACTTACAAAACGACCTGAAAGAATAAAAGATAATCTTCCCAGCTATTTTGAAATGTTGCATAACGTTTGGATTGGAGTTTCAGTTGAAAGTCAGCAACAAGTAGATAGAATTGCTTACCTGAACGATTTATCCTGCGTGACTTTTGCAAGTTTTGAACCCCTGATAGGTGAGATTGAGTGGGATAATAACATGAATCTTTTGGACTGGTGCATTATCGGCGGTGAAAGCGGTAATGATTTTGGAAAACATAGATATCGACCTATGGAAATGGTGTGGATGGAAAAATTGATTAATGCTTCCGTTAAAAATAATGTAAAATGTTTTGTAAAACAGCTAGGAACTTATCAATCTAAACTGCTAGAAATCAAAGACAAACATGGTGGAAATATTGATGAATGGGATTCTCATTTGCAGATAAGAGAGTTTCCTAAAAAAAGAAGACCTTTTGATTTATTTTCATATTCCGTTTCTGAATCATAATCAATGAAACGACTTAGCTACAACTTCTAAGTAGCAATCTTTTTAAATCTCCAAAAATTTAACAATTCAAGGTGTAGCCGTAGTAGAGAAACTATGGAGAGCTATTGCTATGCCTTTTTTTTAAGAAACAAACAATAAAAAAAATGAACAAAGAAAAAGTAATACAATCTCAACATGAGATTTTAGAGCAATTATTAAATGAAATCAATAGAGTAGATTTCAGAGTGTTTTTAAACTTACCAGAAAATGAAAACACTAAACAAAAACATCTTTTAGTCGGTATTATAAAAAACCTGAGCGAGGTTGCAAAGGCTAATCAATGGAGCTTATGCAAAAGTTTTGATTATACTTATATCTATAACGGAGAGTACTGGAAACAGTTGGATAAAGACGATTTAAAAGATTTTCTGGGTAAATGTGCCGCTAAAATGGGTTGCCCTGATTATGATGCCGCTCATTACGAGTTCAAAGATAAACTGTTAAAGCAGTTTCTGACCGACTGCCATTTATCACAGCCTGTACCTGACGAAAATAAAATGATAATCAACTTACAGAATGGGACTTTTGAATTTGAAAATGATACGTGGACGCTTCGTGACTTCGATTCAGCAGATTTTATGACCTATCAGCTTCCGTTTTGCTATGATGAAACAGCTACTTGTCCTATGTTCAACAGCTATCTGGATAAAGTTTTGCCTGATAAAGAAAGTCAGATGATATTACAGGAATTTGCCGGATATATTTTCACCAAACTGAATCTTGAAAAAATGTTGATGCTTACAGGCTCAGGACAAAATGGGAAAAGTGTATTTTTTGATATAATATGTGCTTTGCTTGGCAGAGAGAATGTGTTGCAATATACGCTCGGAGCATTTTCAAGTGAATATAACAGAGCAAAATTAACAGATGTATTGCTTAATTACAGCAGTGAAAAAGGAACTGATGTAAACCCCGATACCTTTAAAGCATTGGTTAGCGGTGAACCTTTGCAAGCGAGAGAGCCGTATGGCAGAAGTTTCACTTTGCATAATACCGTTAGATTTATCATTAATGCGAATGAACTTCCGAGTGAAATTGAGCTTACAGATGCCTTTTTCAGAAGATGGATTATTATTCCTTTTGAAGTTCAAATCAGTGAAGAGGAAAAAGATATTGATTTGTCTAAAAAAATAATTGCTAATGAATTAGCAGGAGTTTTCAACTGGCTTTTACAGGGATTGGACAGAATTGTTAAAAACAGAAGATTTACCAATAGCGAAAAAGTCAACAACGCCATAGGTGAGTTTAAATGGCAGTCGGATAAGGTTAACTTATTCATAGATGAATTTAACTATACGGCATCGGATACAAACAAAGTACATTTATCCGACCTGTATAAAGACTACAAACAGTTTTGTCAGGATGACGGCTATAAGCCACTTGGGAAGAATAAATTTTCAAAGAAACTGGAAAATAAAAAATTTGAAAAATCCAGAGCGAGTAATGGTTCTATTTGTTTTGGTATGGCTTCCGCTCAGTCGGATAATGATGATTTCCTGATTTTCTAAAAAAAAAGATTTGTTTTTACGATTCAGTTTTTCAGTTTTTCGGGCGTATGAAAAACTGAATTTCTGAAGCTCGTTTTAAACATTTTTTTTCTAACAATATACATATGATAAGAGAAATATATATCATCAACATAAAAACGGTACAGGATTTTGAAAAAGAGATTGGGTTTGCCATAGATTCCGACTATACCATTGTTTTATATGACAAAAAAGACGGTGTGATAATGGGTGTGCTGTATAATAAATTTGAGGGTTGGCTGGAAATAGATATTAATCCGGTGTACAAAATCCAACTGTCACAGGTAGAAATACACTTGCTGCATTTTTTAGACAGTGAGAATGACCCTGTATGGAATCCTTGTAAAAAATATCTTTTTGATATTCACATTATTGATAAAGCACTGTCAAAATGGAAAGATAGGGTCGGGTATATTTATTGGAACTAATCTACAATATTTGAAGTTACCTTAAATGAAAATGATTGGCTTTACCTTTCTGCAGTAGAACCAATCATTTTTTTGTCAGATTAAGTAATTGCTGCTATATTTAATATAAATCTTCGTTTTTCATTTTTACAGTGTTTAAAATGAGTTTTGTAGAATTCCAAAAATCCATTCTATTTTTATCAAATCTATCTTTTTCTGAGAGACAATCAATATAGTATTGTTTTTTAGTGTTGTTTTGAAAAATCGTAATTAATGCATCCGACCCATCGATACATCTCGTTTTAATAGAATCTTTCGATTGCACACAAGTTTTTTCCTTAATTTTTAAGATGTTATTACTTATTTCGTTATACTCAGTCTTAGAAATCTTTTTAACGAAGGAATTATTTTTATCTTGAAAATGTACTTTTACTTTCCCTTTTTTATTATTTTTCAAAGGTTCTAAAAAAATATTAATTTTGTTACCTATAATAAGCGAATTATAACTTTCAAATTCTATTTTATCAAATTTTTGAGAAAAAAAATGATTTCCACATAGAAAGATTAATATTGCAGTGAATTTAGAAATCATAGCTATTGTTTAGTTAGAATAATATCTTTGGGGAAATTTATAGGAAAATCACCATGCTGCTCTACATATGCATTATGTATACAGTTTTCATCAATGACACTAGGTAAATATTCAAAATGCAAAGTCATTTGCGTACTTGTTAAGCTTGTGATATCTAACGTTGCCATTTTCCTGCACATATTTTTTGGAGAAAAAAGGAGTCTGTCTCTACCTGGGGGCTTAATACTTTTGCTCATTCCACTAAATTCAGCCCCATCAACCCCAAAATTAGCAATCCTATCAATTTCTACCACACCATTAGCGTTGATGATTTTTCTCTCTCCTAATATTCTATCTTTATAATATGGATGAGTGCCTCCTGGGATAGAATAGTAATCTTTCACTTTTCTTAAATCAAGATAAACGGTTTTACCATTCCAGTTTCCTTTCCATAATCCAACAAATTTATCCAATTCATTATTAATGTCTTTTATATAAGCATTATTAGGTATGTCACTTGGACTTGTATTAAGTGGGTAAGTTTGACAAGAAATCAGATTAATGGATAGTAAAGTAATTGCTAAAAATATATTTTTCATAATGTTCGTAATTTAAATTAATTGTTTAAGGACATTTTGTCCCCTGAAGATTTGTTAAAGAAATTTCATAATTGCCATCACTTTTTACTCTATAGAGCTTTAATCCCGTAATATTCATATTTTCAGAAACAAATTTCAAAAATTGTTTTTCTACCTCGGCCATATCAAAATTACCATTTGTTTGAGTTTGATTCAAGTAATCATTTACGTAAACTTTATTCATTGCATCAAATTGTTGTGGCGTATAAGTTGGCAATGCATCTATAGTTGAACCATCAAAAGCAAGAAGATAATTGCCGTTGCTCGTTACTAATGTTAAAGTTAAATTATTAATTGGAATTTTGGGACTGCTTGAAGGATTATCATTGTAGTTTTTAGCCCAAACGACCCATTGATTAAAGAGTAATAAGTCTCCTGGTGAAAAAATTGGATAAAGTCCATCATAATGAGTATGCATTAGAGCAAAAGTATTATTGAAAATTTTCATATCTACCTGATTTGTTCCAGGCTTGTTTTGTAATACCTGATTCTGTGTCTCAGTTTGCCCTGTTCCAGGTATTGCTGTTCCTAATCTATTGCCACTCTCATATCCATCTCCTGTTTTTCCTTCCAAGGTTGTGATACTTGATTTATATTTTGCATCACTTGTAGATATTTTTATTTTCTCACAAGGTGTCGCCAAAAACTGATTATAAAAATCATCCCAGCTAAGACTTGCATTTTCAGTAAACATATCTACTGCATTATTCAAAATATCAGGTTTTGTACCAAAATAAGATAAAAGTTTAGATACTGTATATTGGTCTTCGTATTGATAAAGATACAGATAAAATAGTTTGGTTCTTAAAGTTGAAGTAAACCCATAAGAGTTGATATGAAAAATGTTGCTAAACTGTTGATATTTTGCCAGCATCAAATCACTGTCATCAGAATAAGGAAGTGTTCCATACCCACCTGTATTTCCTCCTGTTGAATCAGGATTGGGGTAAGGAGGGATTCCTGTATCTGTTCCACCTGCTCCTCCTGAACATGTATTTACAATTGAAATAATGCCAGGAGCTGATGCAGCACCACTTCCTGTCAGTTGGCAGGTGTCATCTCCATATCCATGTTGTCCAGAACCACAGACTCCATTTTCCCATGTTATTACATAGCATCCAATAGCTTCTGTGGCTACTTTTTGGGAAATACTAAGGTTGTTGATATCAAATATTTTTATTTTATTTTTCATATCAACATCCTCACCTAAAACAAAAAGGTCCTTTTGTAATGGGGTAATGTCATACTGAATCAATACTCCCGAAAAAGTGCCGTCAGCATTTTGTTTGAGTACGAGATTTTCTAGTCCAGAACTTTTAGATGCTCTCTTTACAGGGAATGTGTAGGTTTTTTGAGTGCCGTTTTCTACAAGTATAACCTTGTCTGTTGAAATAGTTGCCCCGTCCAAAATTGAATTGTTTTTTTCCAGTAGCTTGTTGGAAGAAAATAGTTCTGTTTGTAGTTGTGTGACCTTTTGAATGAGAGGAGTGTTGTTGCTGATTTCGTGAAATCTTAGTACTGATGCCTTAAGGTCTTGTTTTTGCCGTTCATTCTCCTGATACATATCCTCAGTTCGACAGGAATGAAAGATGAGATTAAAGGCTATCAATAATGATAACCACAAAATAAATTTGTTTTTCATTTGATTGTTTTATTTAAAAGTTGTAAAAATAGTTTTTTTTTAATAAGTTATAGGTTTTTTTTTATTGATATTACAAAGATATACTCTTAAAGCGTCAAAACTTGACGTATTATCTCTAAATTTTCCCAATTATTGATTTGTATGGGTTTGGAAGTAGTGTAATAATAAGTATAGGTATTTATAGTGCTATGGTATTATCTTCGAGGTTTTTTGTCAGCCCCCCCCTTGTTCATTGTTGTTTTCGGAAGCCTTGTATACAAAGACAAAAGGCTGTCGGTGTTTAATCTTTAACCAAACTCGTCCAATTTAGGACGGGAGCTTGTCTGTATTGTATCTCCGTATCTGAAATTTTTCTGAACTCATAATAGTCTGTAACTCCTGTACTGTTATACTTGATGGTAACATTGTATTCCGTGTTATTGACAGTTTCATCAACATTCCCTCCATTAGGCGATACTTTGATTTTTTCCGTCCAGCTCGTTTGTGTTCCTCCCGAACTGATTGATACTATGTCAGAATCAGTAAACTTTAGTGTTAACGGGGAGTCCATTGGTGTTCCAAACGGTGCGTATTTCCATGTACTCTGAATCCATGTTGGCGGATGAAAATATTGAGTTGTTACAGGTGGTTGTTGATTGTTGGGTGTGGTGGTGTCTTCATCATTGCTATTTGAACAACTTATGATTGTTAATGCTAGTGATAGTGCTACCATTGTAGCTTTGAAAGAAAGTTTTTTCATAATAGTATCATGGTTTTATATTAATATATCTTGTTCCGTCTCCTGCGAGATTCATGATTTCTAATCTGTTTTTGTTATAAGAAAAAAAGTTGAGTTTGTTTTGTCTGTCCCGTATCATGCAATTAATAGATGGTGTGGTAATATCACAATAGCTATCAATCTTAAAGACATACGGTGTGGGAAACTCAGAATCTATTACACTGATTGTGTTTTTAGATTTGTTAATTACAATCTTAGTTTTTCGTGTTGCGAGTTCTGTTACATTCATGTTCTTGGTAATCTGAACCATATTGTAATTAAATATCTTTGTCTGCGCGGATAGCTGTAATGTCAGGCTTATTGTCAGACCTAATAAAATCTTTTTCATACTATGTTCGTTATTCGGTGATTAAAAATGTGTTTCTTTTTTCGCTTGCTTCTGCATAACTGCCAAATACAAACATTTCTTTCTTTTTGACCCTGCCATTACGAATTTTCGCATCGGGTGAACTGAGATAGTTTGAAATTATCAGGTCTTCCATCTGTGCTTTTTCATCCTCGCACAAATCGTGGGTTATATCTTGGATTCCTGAGACAAAGTTGGCTCGTCTTGTATCCATTCCATAATCTTCCTCAACAAGCAACCGAACGAATATGTATTGTTTTTGAGCTTTGGCGTGGGCTTCTAGTTTTCTGTCAATTTCTTCAAACTGAATCTTTTCATTGGCTTTCATACGTGCTTGTATAGAATCAATATACGGGTCGGGCTCTCTAGTGGGTTTGGATTTTTCACACGACAAGACGGATAGTGCTGTGGATAGTAGCAGTGCCGGAACTAGCAGAATCTTTTTCATAGGCGGATGTTTTTTTTATTCACCCGCCCTCCTAAAGTGATGTTGTTGGTAAATGCAAAAAGCGTGAAGGACTAAACTCAATTTGCTATAGGAGGTTCTGACAAAACCTTGCAATACAAACAAGAATAGCCTCCACGCCATAGGTGGAGGCATCAACTGTTTATCCTGTATTGCATTTGAAATTGTCAGATTTCCTATAACAGAATAAAAGCTAACGCTTTATATTTTTTCGATAAAATTCAGTCACAAAAGTATAAATTTTTCCTGATACTTTGATTTAAAATTTAGTACCACAATCATGCAGTAAAAAGTACCGTTATACTACTATTATAAAATGCTATTTAATAGGGTATGATTAGAACGGTGATAACTTTAAAAAAAAGATTTGTTTTAAGATTCAGTTTTTCAGTTTTTCATAGCATAAATCCGAAAAAATGAATTTCTGAACCCTGATTTAAACATTTTTTTTTTCAATGAGACTTGAATTTAGCATAGATTCATTGTCATACTCTTTCATTCTGTTAAAGCTTTCTGGGTGTGGTAAGTAATCTTTAAGGTCTGGTCGGGGCGTTGAAAAATTAGATTTGAAGTAAACAGCATTTTGTCAATATATTATCTGCCGATTTACCCCAAAACAAAAAAGTCTCCCAATGAAACGAAAGACCTAAAAACACAAATGATGAAAAATCTATCACTTTTTGTTGGTTCATACAAAAACATTTCGGAAAACTAAGGTAAACAGTTTGTGGTACTTTTAGTTAAGTGATATTTTTTTAAGTTTACTTACCGGGAAAATGTATAATACTTGGGTTACTATTTACACCAACCCCCTCAAATTTTCACTGTAAAATGTCCCCCTTATAATCAAATCTCAAAATTTTTATACAGGTATCGGGACTGTACCTACTATAGCGGTTTGGGGGTAGGATATCGTACTTTTTTCGTCGTGTCCCCTATGCACCGATTTTGCTTTTCTCAGACTTATTTTACTTTTTCTGCCGTCCAAACGGTTAAAAAGTTTTTAACTAACCTCGAAAGTATTGATTTTTTGAGTAAAAAGTGCCTGAAACACTTGTATTTATCCGCTTTTTATCGTATATTTATACTGCTTTTTATGAGCAACTTATTACAAAAAAATGCCTTGAAGTGGTGACACACAACAAGGCGTATCAATAAATTTTAACTACACTAAAACTTATCGACATGGCAAATTTACAAAATTGTCTGGATATTGCAAGTATCTACGTATCTACTTACGCAAAGTACAACAATGGGAGCCTGTATGGCAAATGGCTTAATCTTTCTGATTATTCAGATTATGATGAGCTACTTACAGCAATGTATGAACTTCATTCTGATGAATCCGACCCTGAATTCATGCTACAAGATTATGAGGGGTGTGAACTGTTTGAAAAACTAGGATTGATTAGTGAGTGTCATATATCCAAAGATATCTACGACATTGCCGAGCAAATAAATGATTCAGAGTATAGTATTGAAGTTTATGAGGCTTTGCTGGACAACTTTTTAGATATGAGCTTTGAAAGTGCCTGTGAGTATGCAAACAATTTTTATTGTGGTGAATACGCAAACGATGTTGAGTTCGTGCAGGAGTTCTACGAAAATGACATATATTTCAAACTGCCTCATTTTGTTTGTATTGATTGGGAAGCAACAGCCCGTAACATCATGTATGATTATTTTGAATCGAACGGACATTATTTCCGTTGCTAAAATTATTAGTTTACTTATGTTTACTTTTAGACTTGACCTGTACCTTGACCTACTACAAAACAAAGCCACCTACGATTTTGTAAGTGGCTGATTTTCAACGTGGTCCCACCTGGGCTCGAACCAGGGACCACCTGATTATGAGTCAGGTGCTCTAACCAACTGAGCTATAGGACCTCAAAATTTGGCTAAATTTGTGACTGCAAAAATAGCAAAATTTATTTCACTACAAAATTTTTTCACTACTTTTCTTGACAAAGTTCTATGAGGATTCCGTTTGTATATTTTGGGTGAAGAAAGACAATTAATTTATTATCAGCACCTTCTTTCGGTTCTTCGGAAATAAACTGAAACCCTTCATTTTTTAATCTTTTTATTTCTTCAAAAATATTTTCCACAACAAAAGCCAGATGATGAATACCTTCTCCTTTTTTATCAATAAATTTTGAGATCGGGCTATCCTCCTTACTCGCTTCCAAAAGCTCAATTTTACTTTCTCCTGCAGCATAAAATGAAGTTACCACCCCTTCCCTTTCTACAGATTCTTTTTTATAAGATTCTTTTCCCAAAAGCTTTGTAAAAAGATTATCCGAAACACCCAGAGATTTTACCGCAATACCTATATGTTCTAATTTCATAAATAATTTAAATAAATTAAGTCGTAAATTTGATACAGAGACCAAATTTCAAAGTATCAATTCAAACAAAAGTACTAAATTTGCATAAATTATGGAAAGCAACAGACAAAGAAAAGTAGCACAGATTATACAGGAAGACTTTGCAGAGCTTTTCCGCAAACAGGCTGCGGAAAGCAAACAAAGCATTTTAGTGACTGTTTCAGATGTAAAGGTAACTGCAGATCTTGGTATTGCCAAAATTTATTTAAGCATATTCCCCCAGGAACATCGCCAGGCAATTATGAAAGAAATTGAGGAAAATAAAGCATTATACAGAAATTTCATTGGCCAGAAAATGGCAAAACAGGTCCGCGTAATTCCTAATCTGAACTTCTACCTGGATACTTCCCTTGATGATGTCGAAAAACTAGAAAGAGAACTAAGAGGCGAAGGAGACAATCCTATTTTATAAAACTTGAAAAACATTGCATTTTATATAGCTTCGAGATACCTTTTGGCCAAAAAAGGAAGTACTGCAGTTACGTTTATCACGTGGCTGGCCGTGGGTGCTATGATGGTTGCAGTTACAGCAATGTTCGTAATTATTTCTGTTTTTTCAGGGCTTGAAGATCTTAACAAGGATCTTATTTCTAATTTGCATGCTGATCTTACTATTAAAAGCACTTCAGGGAAAACATTAAAAAACTTTGATAACATAAATGCTATTCTCAAAAACAATAAAGAGATAAGTAATTTTTCAAGAGTTATTGAAGAAAAAGTTTACATCAATTATAATGGAAAAGGTGATATTGCCTATTTAAGAGGTGTTGATTCTGCTTATATCAAAGTAAATCCGATCCATAAAGATGTTTTCTACGGAACCTACCCCAGCTTCAAATACTCTAATGAGGTTTTGATGGAAAATTCGCTGAACAACAGATTATCTATTCCTGTACCCTCAAACAGAGATTATGCTACCATCTTTATGCCTAAACCTGGAACAGGTATTATCAATAAAGAAGAAGACATTTATAACAAAAGGGATATTCTCGTAACAGGAGTTTTCCCAGGGAAAGACCAGCTGGACAACTATATTATTTCCCCGATTGAACTAACCGAAGAACTGCTTAATTTGCCCAAACATTCAGCTTACCAAATTGTTATTAAATTAAAAAACACAGAAAATACAGATGCCGTGAAGCAGCAGCTGCTTTCTTCTTTTGGTAAAAATATTGAGATTAAGACAAAAGAAGAAGAAAACGCCGCTTTCTGGAAAATGATTAATACTGAAAAGCTATTTATTTATCTTATTTTTGCACTCGTTATTTTCATTACAACGTTCAATCTTGCGGGGGCTATTATTATTTTACAATTAGATAAAAAAGAGCAGGCCAGATCTTTAATCTCCCTTGGATTTCCTTTAAGTCACTTAAGACAAATTTATTTATATACTGGAATTCTTATCGTAGTTTCAGGAATTATCTCCGGCTTGATTTTAGGGACAGCACTTTGCTACTTCCAACAATACACAGAATTCTTTAAGGCCAACGAAACACTACCTTTCCCCGTGAAAATAGTCGGGAAAAATTATTTGATTGTTACACTGACAGCTTTAGTTTTTGGATCTCTCATTTCCTGGGTATTTTCTAAAATCAGTAAAGACTATATTACTAAAAATTAACACATTGTAATTTCA
Organism: Chryseobacterium sp. RU37D; assembly: GCF_900156075.1. GTDB lineage: Bacteria > Bacteroidota > Bacteroidia > Flavobacteriales > Weeksellaceae > Chryseobacterium. Next base: position 16,182 of record NZ_FTMM01000012.1, read on the forward strand.
TTTTTTTGTATATTTACCACCCAAATTTTTAAAATGAAACATACTTTACTTTCTTTCTTCCTGATATTCACCTTTATCAGCGCATTTGCCCAGATTCCTACAGGATACTACGACGGAACAGCAACCCTTAGTGGTGCTGCGTTAAAAACCAAACTTAAAGAAATTATTACGAATGGCCATGTCGATCATGGTTATAACGGTTTATGGTCTGGTTATCAAACTACAGATATTGATAAATTCTACGAAAATGACAATTCTGTTCTAGACATTTATTCTGAGAATCCTAACGGTATAGACCCTTACAACTATACTCCTGGCTCCAACCAATGCGGAAGCTATAACAGCGAAGGAGATTGTTACAACAGAGAGCATATCGTTCCTCAAAGCTTATTTAATGAGCAGCCCCCGATGGTGTCAGACATCCATTTTATTCGTCCTACAGACGGAAAAGTAAACGGTATAAGATCAAATTATCCTTATGGAAAAGTAGGCACAGCTTCTTTTACCTCTCAAAACGGATCAAAATTAGGAAATTCCGTTTCCCCGGGATATTCAGGAACCGTATTTGAACCTATTGATTCATTCAAAGGTGATGTCGCCAGAATGATTTTTTATTTCGTTACACGATACGAAACTCAGCTTTCAGGGTTTACAACAGGAAATATGCTAGGTGGATCTGCTTTTCCGGGACTTCAAAACTGGGAACTTAATCAGCTTTTAGCATGGAATACCTTAGACCCCGTTTCTCCTGCTGAAATTGAGAGAAATAATAAATCTTACGCTTTTCAGGGAAACAGAAACCCGTATATCGATCATCCTGAATTCGCAAACCAAATATGGGGAACTCCGACTGCAGACTCACAAGCCCCGACTGCTCCAACGAATTTGGTAACAAGTAACCCTTCTTCCAATTCAATTTTTTTAAACTGGACAGCCTCTACGGATGATGTAGGTGTTGCCGGATATGATATTTATAAAGATGGTGTTTTCTATGCAACCGTTTTAGGAACAACAGCTACTGTTTCAGGGTTAAACCCTTCTACAACATATAATTTTTATATAATTGCTAAAGATGCAGCCGGAAACTTTTCCACAGCCAGCAATACAGCACCGGGAACTACTCTTGCCGGCGGACAATCAAGCGGAACTTGTGGAACGGAAACCTTTGAAACAATTCCAAACGGTGGTAACGGATACGGGCTAAGAACTTGGACCAATGGAGGAATTACATGGAATGCTACTGACGCAAGGACAGATCAAACCATTAACAATAAAGCCATTACTCTAAGATCCGGAAATTTAACAAGCTCTTCGGCTTCAGCCGGTATCCAAAGCCTTACTCTGACAACTTCTTTAAAATTCGGAAGTGGCGCAGGAGTTTTAAATGTCGAAATAAATGGTGTTCAGATAGGTACGGTTCCTTACAGCTCTACAACAAATGAAATAATAACCACTACAATTAACAATATTAATGTAACCGGAAATGTAATTATCAAAATCATAAATCCTACGACAGGTACAAATGGGCCAAGAGTTGCAATCGATGATTTAAGCTGGACGTGCTATAGTGGAGCTCTATCAACCGCTGAAACAGCAAAAGAAAAATCTTTCAGCATCTATCCAAACCCTGTGAGAAATAACGAATTATTCGTAAAAGGAGAAAACTTAAGCAAAATATCAAAAGCGCAAATCTATGATCTTTCAGGAACATTGATCGAGACTATTGAAAATCCTTTCAAAAAATCAAATAAAATCAACCTTAAAGGTTTAACAAAAGGAAGTTATATACTTAAAACGGATACTTTCTCTACAAAATTTATAGTGGAGTAATCGTAAAAAAAACATTTTAAAGTAAAGATCGGTTTTGTCCGGTCTTTTTTTTATTTTTGATTATATGGATTCAAATAAAAAATTAGGTTTAATAGGAAGAAATATTTCTTATTCCTTCTCAAAAAAATACTTTGAAGACAAATTTCAAAAGCTGATGCTGAAAGATTATTCCTATACTATTTTTGATTTCAACGAAATCAATGAAGTGGAAAATTTGCTTACTACTCCTGATCTTTTAGGTTTTAATGTAACAATTCCTTACAAAGAAAAGATCATGAATTATCTCGATGATTTAAGTGACGAAGCGAGAAAAATCGGAGCCGTAAACTGCGTTTTAATAGAAAACGGAAAAAAAACAGGCTACAACACAGACGCTTTCGGTTTTGAAAAAACACTTCTTCTTCATAAAAAACCACATCAAGATTCTGCCCTGATTTTAGGAAACGGCGGTGCTGCAAAAGCTGTAAAATACATTTTGGATAAGCACAGAATTTTATCCATCACGGTTTCCCGGACTTCTGAAATTAATTTTGAAAACCTTGATGCAGAAACAGTTGAAAAACACAAGATTATTATCCAGTGTACTCCCGTCGGAACTTTCCCCAATGTGGAAGACTGCCTTGATTTTCCTTTCGAAGGGCTTTCTAAAGATCATTTGATTATTGATTTAATTTACAATCCAAATTACACACAATTCATCATCAAAGCTTCCGAAAAAGGCGCAAAAACTGTGAACGGATATTACATGCTGGAGCAACAGGCAGAAAAAGCCTGGGAAATTTGGAATTTTCAAAAAAAATAACATAAATTAGTACTTTAATTGGCTTTTTGCTATATTTAAAGGATATTAAATGCCACTCATAAAAGATTTGCTATGACTACAGAAAACAATCTTTCTGAAAACGAAGAAAAGAAAAATTCTAACGAAGTATCTCATCAAGAAACACCAGGAAATGCTGTTTCGCAGGAAAATGTGCATGAAGAGGATGTAGAGCAGGAAGAAGAACATGAAGATGTAGACATCTCCCTGGCCGATGCTTTGAAAGAAATGGAAAAAATTATCAATGCACATAATGCCGGTGAAAATTCCAAACAATTCAACTTACTTAAGGAAAAAGCAAGTCATTACATTCACGATGAAGTGGAAGATAAAAAACATGAATATATGGAAGCTGGAAATCCTCCTGAGAATTTCAGCTATGAGCATCCTTCGCAGGCAAGATTTTCTGCACTGGTAAATATCTTCAAAGAGAAATATGAAAACTATCAAAAAAGGCAGGAAGAAGAGCAGAAAAAAAATCTTGAGCATCGCCAGAATATTATAGAAAGGCTTAAAAATCTTTATACTAATTCCGAACCCGGAACCAATCTTTTCAAATCTATCCGTGAGATCAAGGAAGAATGGTCAAGCGCTGGGCAGGTTCCAAAATCTGAATTCAGAATTCTTAACAATAATTATTTCCATCACCTGAACCAATTTTATCAAATGCTGGATTTAAACAAAGAATTTCTGGAACAGGAATACAGCCACAATTTAGAAAAAAGACAACATATTATCGAGCGCGCAAAAGAGCTTGAAAACGAACCTGTAATCCAAAAAGCCTTAAATGAGTTGCAGTACCTCCATAAGCTTTGGAAAGAAGAAGCAGAACCGGTAGCAGAAGAATTCCGTGAGAAAACATGGGAAGAATTCAAAGAAATTTCCAACAAAATTCATGAAAGAAAATCTGAGCTTTCTGCTGCAATTGAAGCCGAACAAATAAGCAATCTTGAAAAGAAAAATCAGATCATCGCAGAAATCAAAAAGCTTTCTGAACCTTCCGAAACACCTAATCATAATTATTGGCAAAATGCCATCAGAAGAGTGGAAGATCTTCGTTCTGAATTCTTAAAAACAGGAAGTGTTCCCAGAAAATTGTCTAATCAAAACTGGAATGAATTCAAAACAACTTTAAGAGGTTTCAATACCACTAAAAATACATACTATAAGTCTTTAAAAGGCTCTCAGCAGGCAAATCTTGAAGAAAAACTAAAGCTGATCCAGACCGCAAAAGACAATCAAAATAATGAAGAATGGGATATTGCTGTTCCGCTTTTCAAAAAGCTTCAGGAAGACTGGAAAAAAATTGGACACGTGCCAAAGAGCATGACCAATAAAATCTGGGACGAATTCCGTGATGCCTGCAATGCTTTCTTCAACAATTACAGAGAAAAAAGCAATGCTTCTACAGATAACTGGAAGGAGAACTATAAAAATAAAAAAGTACTTCTTGATGAGCTGAAAACCGTTACCAACGAAGAAGGAAGCATCGAAAGAATCGAAGCGATTAAAACAGCATGGAACAATATCGGGAAAGTACCGAGAGATAAAATCTCCATTAATTCTGAGTTTAACAAAACGCTGAGAGAAAAATTAAAGCTCAACAAAATCAATGAACTGGAGCTGAAAGAAGAAGGCTTAACAGAAAATCAGCTGACTGATAAAGCAAGAAAAATCAAGAGCCAGATTTCTGATCTTGAAGCTGAGATTGTGAAACTGGAAAATAACCTGGCATTTTTCAAAAATCCTTCAAAGGATAATCCTTTATTAAAGGAAACCTTTGATTTGATAGACGAGAAAAAAGCTCATTTAGATACCTTAAAGCAAAATCTTCACAACATCATCGCTGGCGAATAAAATATTTTAAAATCTAAAAAGCGGAGCAAAGCAATTTGTCTTCGCTTTTTTCATACCTATGCAAGACGAATTTTATATCAAAAGATGCATCGAGCTGGCTCAAAAGGCCATCGGCAAAACCTATCCTAATCCGCTGGTGGGAAGCCTGATCGTTCATAACGGGAAAATCATCGGCGAAGGATACCATCACAAAGCAGGTGAAAATCACGCGGAGATCAATGCGATCAATTCGGTGAAAGATAAAAGCCTTATTCCGGAATCTACCATTTACGTTTCGCTGGAACCTTGTGCTCATTTTGGAAAAACTCCGCCATGCGCTTTAAAAATAAAAGAGCTGGGATTCAAAAAAGTGGTTATCGGTGCCATGGATTCTCACGATAAAGTAAACGGAAAAGGAAAAAAAATCATCCAGGACGCAGGAATAGAAGCCGTTTCCGGCATTTTAGAAAAAGAATGCATTGAGCTGAATAAAAGGTTTTTCACCTATCACGAAAAGAAAAGACCTTTTATCATCCTGAAATGGGCAGAATCGGGGGACGGATTTTTAGACAAAAATTTTAAGCCCACTCCTATTTCAAATTCTTTGGTAAATCAGCTTGTGCATCAATTGCGGGCCGATGAACACGCAATTTTGGTAGGAACACAAACAGCTCTAAATGATAATCCCGGCTTAACGGTAAGAAATATGCTGGGAATCAATCCTGTAAGAATTTTAATTGATTTTGATCTTAAAGTCCCACAGTATTTCAGAATTTATAATAATGAAGCTAAAACTTTAATTTTTAATACAATCAAGGAGGAAACAATTGATAACATTCAGTTTATTAGAATGGAAAAAGAAAATTTTCTTTCTAATTTAATGAACAATCTATACAAAGAACAGATCCAATCAGTCATTATCGAGGGCGGAAGGTTTACTTTGCAGGAATTCATCAATGCCGGTCTTTGGGATGAAGCCGTTGTAATCAAAAATAAAAATTTAAAGCTTGAGAACGGAACAAAAGCTCCAGAATTTAATAACAAACCTATTAAAGTTGAGACTTTTAGAGATAATTTGGTTGAATTTTACAACAAATAAACTTTGTCAAAGATTTTGAACTTTGACAAAGTGCCCGACCGGAAAAATTCTAAGACATTAATCAATGACGTTCGAATACAAAACCATAGAAAAGCCTGTAGAAAACACTTTATTAAAAGAAAAAGGGAGCAAATTCATCGGATTTGCCTTTCCTGTAAACAATGAAGAAGAGTTAAAAGCCGCCTTGGAAAAAATCTGGACCGAGCATCCTAAAGCTACACATCATTGCTATGCATTCAGAATAGGTTTGAATGGTGAAAACTACCGCGCTAATGATGACGGAGAACCTTCCGGAAGTGCAGGTTTGCCTATTTATAATCAACTTTTAGCGAATGAAATTACAAACGTTCTGGTCATTTCAGTTCGTTATTATGGAGGAACAAAGCTAGGCGTGTCCGGTTTGGTAAAAGCTTATAAAGAATCCGCAAAAATTACTTTGGAAGAGGCCAATATCATTGTAAAAGAACTGGAAACGGAAATGGAAATCCAGTTTAATTTTAATCAGCAGAACACCATTTTTACTCTTCTTTCAAAATACGATGCAAAAGTCCTGAATTTTGATGCTAACGAAAACTGTATCCTTACCGCATCTTTAAAGATTGCTCAAAAAGAAAGCATCTCAGAAAAGCTTTCCGAGATGCAATATGTTTCTTTTATATTTAAAGATTAATCCCTTCTTCCTCCCATCAGCAAAGATGCAAAATACAGAAGCTGTGCCAGAGAGCCGATAGCAGCTACCACATAAGTTCTTGCAGCCCATTTCAGGCTGTCCTGAACACCAACATATTCTTCTGATGTCACAGTTCCCGTGTCCTTCAGCCATTTCATCGCTCTGTTGCTGGCGTCATACTCTACAGGAAGTGTAATAAAGGCAAAAAGAGTCGTAACGGCAAACATTAAAACCCCTATTGCTAAAACCGTTGTATTGCCACTAGGGTCTTCAATCGTTCTTGTAGCTGCCATAATGGCAATCCCTGCAAAAATAACAAACTGCATTAAATTAGAGCTGATATTAACGACAGGAACCAATTTCGAACGCAACTGAAGCATCGAATATCCAACCGCATGTTGTACCGCATGACCACACTCGTGGGCTGCAACCGCCGCCGCTGCTGCATTTCTCTGCATATAAACACCTTCTGAAAGGTTCACCGTTTTATTTTCCGGATTATAATGATCGGTCAGCTGTCCGGGAACGGAAATCACCTGAACATCATTGATTCCGTTATCTCTCAACATTTTTTCTGCCACTTCTTTACCCGAAAGTCCGTTTCTAAGGTGGACTTTGGAATAATATTCAAATTTTGATTTCAATCTGGATGAAATCCACCAGCTTACCAACATTGAAATACCTATTATTATATAATAACCTCCCATTATCTTAATTTTATGTATATTTTTAACTAAAAATCATGTAAAAACTATGCCAAAGTTTTACATTTAAATTAATTATATTTGTTCTTTAATTACACTCATATCACTATGTCTAAAGTCTCTGTTATTGAAGTAAAAACACCTGCCGAATTAAAGCAGTTTGTAAAATTTCCAATGGATCTATATAAAGACAATCCTTACTATGTTCCGTCATTCATTAAAGACGAACTGAAAATTTGGAATGCCAAAGAAAATCCTGCGTTAAGCTATTCTGAAGCCAAACAATATCTTGCCTACAAAGACAATAAAATTGCCGGAAGAATTGCCGTGATCATCAATTATAAGGAGGAAAAAGAACTTGGTATCAAGAAGGTACGTTTCGGATGGATCGATTTTATTGATGATGAGGAAGTTTCCAAAGCGTTGATTCAAAAAGCAATACATTATGCCAAAGAAAAAAAAGTGGACAAAATCGAAGGACCAATGGGTTTTACCAATCTTGACAAAGCAGGAATGCTGACAATGGGCTTCGATAAACTGGCGACAATGATCGGGATCTATAATCATGAATATTATCCTAAACATCTTGAAGATCTTGGTTTAACGAAAGAAAAAGAATGGGTGGAGTTTGAAATGAATTTCCCTAAAGTGTTGCCGGAAAAAGTTGAAAAATTCAGTGGATTAATTGCTCAGAAATATAAACTTAAAGTTCTTCACTTCAAATCGAAAGAAGAAATCTTACCTTTTGTGGAGCCTATGTTTAAGCTATTGGATGAAACCTATAAACACCTTTCTACTTACACCCCGATTTCAGACGAGCAGATAAAAACATATAAAGAAAAATATTTCCCTTTAATTGACAAAAATTATGTGATCTGCGTAGTAGACGAAAATCAGCAATTGGTTTCTTTCGCTATTACAATGCCTTCATATTCAAAAGCTTTACAAAAATCAAAAGGAAAATTATTCCCATTCGGATGGTGGCATTTTCTACAGGCGAGTAAGAAGAATGACCGTGCCAATTTTTACCTTATCGGAATTCATCCTGAATATCAAAGACGTGGCGTTACAGCCATTATCTTCAAAGAAATTTTTGTACGCTTTACAAGCATGGGAATTAATTTTGCTGAGACCAATCCTGAATTGGAAGAAAATAAAAACGTACAGCTTCTTTGGCAAGATTATAATCCGATAAACCATAAAAGGAGAAGAACGTATTCGCTTAATATAAATAATTAACAGTGAGTGATTAAATTACCCATTTCAAAACCTCTGCTGTTATTTGCTTTAATCAGCTATAATCCACAAACCTTACCATTTTCATAATGAAACCACACCTTATTATTTTCGCCATTTTGATCATAGGATTTATTGTTTATAATTTATTTTTCAAGATAGAAGATGATAGAACAAATAGTATATTTAACATAATATACTCAAGTATATTATTCGGTTATATCTCTTTTATGGCTTTTTCTCTCCTTAAAAAAATGAAAAAATAAATACTATTTTTATTGATTCTAAATTATCAAATTTATCCATTTTCATACCACTTTTAAGCTGATTAATTTCATGCTTTCTTGTTTATTCTGTAAATTTGCAAATTGAGATAATAATGCAAAAATGAATTTACCTGAAAGTTATATTCCAATCCTATTACAAGCAGGTGTTGCGGTAGCATTCGTAGCCGTTTCTTTGCTTGGAGCGCATTTTTTAGGGCCAAAACAGAAAAAAGGAGATTCTGTGAAAAACCAAAGCTGGGAATGTGGTGTCCTGGTTGAAGGAAATGCAAGAACGCCGTTTTCCATCAAATACTTTTTGACAGCGGTATTATTCGTATTATTCGATATTGAAATCGTATTTTTTTATCCATATGCTGTAAACTTCAGAGAATTCGGAATGGAAGGATTCTTGGCAGTACTTACATTCGTGGCGATTTTCTTCATGGCATTTTTCTATGTCTGGAAACGTGGCGCATTAGATTGGGATAAATAAATTTTAACATTAAAAGATGAATCTTATTTAATCTAAGTTTTAAATTCAATTCGTCTTTAAATATTTATAAAAAAATGTCAGACAACAAACCAGTAATAAGAACAGATGCACCTGCTCCGGAAGGATTTGAAGGAGAAGGGTTTTTCGCAACGAAACTGAGCAGCGTAATCGGAATGGCAAGAAAGTTTTCACTTTGGCCGTTACCTTTTGCAACCTCTTGTTGTGGTATCGAGTTTATGGCTACCCTGAACCCGACATATGATGCTTCAAGATTTGGTATGGAAAGAAACTCTTTCTCACCAAGACAGGCAGATATGCTGATGGTTTGCGGAACTATATCTAAGAAATTAGGACCAGTCCTAAAAGAAGTTTACACTCAGATGGCAGAGCCGAAATGGGTGGTAGCAGTTGGAGCATGTGCTTCCAGCGGTGGTATTTTTGATACTTATTCTGTATTACAGGGTATAGATAAAATCATCCCAGTAGACGTTTACGTTCCGGGATGCCCTCCAAGACCGGAGCAGATTATCGAAGGAGTAATGCAGGTTCAGGCTCTTGCAGAAAGCGAAAGCATCAGAAGAAGAGATATGCCTGAATACCAAAAATTATTAGATTCTTACAACATAAGCAACTAACGGAAATGACAAACGAATTTGTATTAGAAGCAATCACAAGAGAATTTCCGGAGTCTATAATCGCGAGTTCAGAACCTTATGGAATGCTGACGATTGAGGTGAAGAAAGAAGATTTGAAAAAAATTGTTCATTATCTTAAAGATTCATCGCTTGAATTTAATTTCCTCACAGATATTTGTGGAATCCATTACCCTGAGTTTCCAGAGAAAGAAGTAGGCGTTGTTTACCATTTGCATAATATGATGTCTAATTTCAGATTGCGTCTGAAAATTTTTATGTCCAGAGAAAATATCGAGGTAGATTCTTTAGTAGAATTATATGCCGGAGCCAACTGGATGGAGAGAGAAACTTTTGATTTCTTCGGAATTAAATTTAAAGGACATCCTGATCTTAGAGCTATTTTAAATATGGAAGATCTTGGATACCACCCAATGTTGAAGGAATATCGTTTGGAGGACGGAACAAGAACCGACAAGAACGATAGCATGTTCGGAAGATAAAATATAATGCAATAAGCAGTAAGCAGTAAGCCATAAGCTTAAAGCCTAAAGCCTATCGCCTAAAGCATTTAAATTATGAAAGATAACTCATTATCTAATATACTAAACCAGTACGACAGTAAGGAGCAGATTGATGGTCAATTATACACCCTCAATTTAGGACCAACCCACCCTGCAACGCACGGGATTTTCCAGAATATCTTAACGATGGACGGGGAAAGAATCCTTCACGCCGAGCAAACAGTTGGATACATCCACAGAGCATTTGAAAAGATTTCTGAAAGAAGAAATTACTCTCAGATCACTACCCTTACCGATCGTATGAATTACTGTTCTGCACCGATCAACAATTTGGGTTGGCACATGACAGTTGAGAAGCTAATCGGAGTTAAAGTTCCTAAGCGTGTAGATTATATGCGTGTTATTTTAATGGAATTAGCAAGAATCGGTGACCACCTTATCTGTAATGGTGTAACCGGGATGGACTCCGGAGCAATTACTGGTCTTACATACATGTTCATCGAAAGAGAGCGTATTTATGATATGTACGAACAGATCTGCGGAGCGAGAATGACAACAAATATGGGAAGAATCGGAGGTTTTGAGAGAGATTTTACTCCAAAATTCCATGAGTTATTAAAGGATTTTCTTAAAACTTTCCCACCAAGATTCAAAGAATTCTGTACTTTATTAGAAAGAAACAGAATTTTCATGGACAGAACCATCGGAGCAGGAGCAATTTCTGCGGAGAGAGCATTAAGCTATGGCTTCACCGGTCCCAACTTACGTGCAACAGGTGTAGATTACGACGTAAGAGTTGCACAACCTTATTCTTCTTACGAGGATTTCGACTTTATTATTCCTGTGGGAACATCAGGAGATACTTACGACCGTTTCATGGTTCGTCAACAGGAAATCTGGGAATCCATTAAAATCATCAAACAAGCATACGAAAATCTTCCTGAAGGACCATTCCACGCGGATGTTCCTGATTTCTATCTTCCTGAAAAGGCCGATGTTTATCAAAAAATGGAAGCTTTGATTTACCATTTCAAAATTGTAATGGGAGAAACGGATGTGCCTAAAGGTGAAGTTTACCACGCTGTAGAAGGTGGAAACGGAGAATTAGGGTTCTATTTAGTGAGTGATGGTGGAAGAAGTCCTTACAGACTGCACTTCAGAAGACCATGTTTTATCTACTACCAGGCGTATCCTGAGATGATTACAGGTTCTGTAATTTCCGATGCGATCGTAACGATGTGTAGTATGAATATTATTGCGGGAGAATTAGACGCATAAAAAAAGAAGAAGTCAGACATCAGATTTTAGATGTAAGACTTTTTCCTTTATATATAAATTTAAAATCTGATGTCTGAAATCTGGCATCTGAAATCTTAGATAAAAAATGAGCGAAACAATAGCTTTTAAACCGGAAAGTTTAGCACAGGTACACAAAATTATCGCAAGATATCCTGAAGGAAGACAAAAATCGGCTCTTCTTCCTGTACTGCATTTGGCACAGAAAGAATTCGGAGGATGGTTAGACGTTCCTGTTATGGATTATGTTGCGGGATTATTGAGTATTAAGCCAATTGAAGTATATGAAGTTGCAACTTTCTATACGATGTTCAATATGAAGCCGGTTGGTAAATATGTTTTGGAAGTTTGCAGAACGGGACCTTGTATGGTTTGCGGAAGCGAAAAAATCCTTGACCATATCAGAACTAAACTGAACATTAAAGACGGACAAACTACGGAAGACGGGATGTTCACATTAAAACCCGCTGAATGTCTTGGTGCTTGTGGATATGCTCCAATGATGCAGTTAGGAAAATTCTTTCACGAAAATTTAACGATAGAAAAAGTTGACGAAATCCTTGATCTTTGCAGAGAAGGACAGGTTGATTTGGGCTAAATAAATTTTAAACTAATTAAAAAAAGGCGCAAAAGCTGTCACACTGAGCTTGTCGAAGTGTAGAAGCCATTCGCCAAAAGCATACTAAAATGAGTAAAAAACTTTTACTTAAAGACGCACATATAGAAGGTATCCGCTACTTGGAAACATACCGTAAACAGGGAGGTTACACAGCAGCTGAAAAGGCCTTGAAAATGACACCGGACGAAATTCTTGAAGAAGTAAAGGTTTCAGGACTTCGTGGACGTGGTGGAGCTGGATTCCCAACCGGGATGAAATGGAGCTTTTTGGCAAAACCGGAAGGCGTTCCAAGACACTTGGTTGTAAATGCCGATGAATCTGAACCGGGAACTTTCAAAGACAGATATCTGATGGAGTTTCTTCCTCATTTATTGATCGAAGGAATGTTGATTTCATCTTACTGTTTAGGCTCAAACGTTTCTTATATCTACATCCGTGGAGAATATTCTTGGATTCCTGATATTTTAGAAGAGGCGATTGAAGAAGCTAAAGCAGCAGGATTTTTAGGTAAAAATATTTTAGGAACAGGTTTCGATTGCGAAATTTATGTTCAAAGAGGTGGTGGAGCATATATCTGCGGTGAAGAAACTGCATTGCTTGAATCTCTTGAAGGTAAAAGAGGAAATCCGAGACTAAAACCGCCATTCCCCGCTGTAAAAGGACTTTGGGAAAGACCAACGGTAGTAAATAACGTTGAATCTATCGCGGCAGTAGTTCCAATCATTGATATTACAGGAGCTGAATATGCTAAAATCGGAGTTGGAAGATCTACAGGTACGAAATTGATTTCTGCTTGTGGAAACATTAACAAACCGGGAGTTTATGAAATTGACATGACAATCACTGTTGAAGAATTCATTTACTCAGAAGAATATTGCGGTGGAATTAAAGACGGAAAAAGATTAAAAGCTTGTATCCCTGGAGGAAGTTCTGTTCCGATTGTTCCTGCTAATTTATTATTAAAAACCGTAAACGGAGAACCAAGATATATGAACTACGAATCATTAGCAGATGGTGGTTTTGCTACCGGAACAATGATGGGTTCAGGAGGTTTCATCGTGTTGGATGAAGATCAGTGTATCGTAGAACATACCATGACTTTAGCGAGATTTTATAATCACGAAAGTTGCGGACAATGTACTCCTTGCCGTGAAGGAACGGGTTGGATGTACAAGATTTTAAAGAAAATCGAGAAAGGAGAAGGAAAAATGGAAGATATCGATCTACTTTGGGATATCCAGAGAAAAATCGAAGGAAACACGATTTGTCCATTGGGTGATGCAGCAGCTTGGCCTGTTGCAGCAGCTATTCGTCACTTCAGAGATGAGTTCGAATGGCACATCAAAAATCCTGAGTTATCACAAACTCAAAACTACGGATTGGCACATTATGCAGATCCAATCCCTACTGTTGAAAAGAATGCTTAATTAAAAGATGAAAAAATTATTAGTTGCCGGCATATTGATGTCGGGGATTGCCTTTGGACAAGTAAAAAAAGATACATTAGAGAAGGAATATAAACTAGAAGAGGCTTCTTACAAAACCAAAAAAAAGGAAAAGCCTTTACCATTAAGTAAAAAAGGTCAGATGTTCGTTTTCTTTGGATGGAACAGAGCTGCGTTCAGTAACTCTGATATTCATTTCACAGGAAATGGTTATGACTTTCAGCTAAATAACGTATCTGCACAGGACAGGCCTACCAAGTTTGGTATTGTTTATATCAATCCTGGATGGTTTACAGTGGTTCAGTACAATTTCAGAGCAGGGTATTTTATTAAAGATAATTTAGCCCTTGTTTTGGGGATAGACCACATGAAATATGTGATGGATCAGAATCAGACGGTTAATTTTTCAGGTACAATTTCAGATCCGAAATATGCTGCGATGGTACATAATGGTCAGGTAGATTTATCAGACGAGCAGTTTCTTACTTTTGAGCATACAGACGGATTGAATTATGAAAACATAGGTTTAGAAAAATACAAAAACCTTATTCATAAGAAAAATATAGATTTAGTATGGTCTTATGGGGCAGGTCTTGGAGTAATGTTCCCAAAAAGTAATGTAAAACTTTTTGGAAATGAAAGAAGCGACCGCTTTCACGTAGCAGGTATGGGAGCTGATGTAAGATCCAGCCTTAATCTTGTCTTCTGGAAAAACTGGATGATAAGAGCAGAAGCAAAAGCCGGATATATCAATATGTGGGATATCAAAACTACATTAAATAATAAGCCGGACAAAGCACAACAGGATTTTGTTTTTGGACAAATCCTTGCCGGGATCGGATATACATTCAATACTAAGAAATATAAATAACAAAGCCTATTGCTTAAAGCATACAATATGAGCGAAGAAGTTAAAAAATTCAAAATAACTATAGACGGACAGACTACCGAAGTTTTGCCTGGAACTTCTATTTTGGAAGCTGCAAGACAAATCGGTGGAAAATCTGTACCTCCTGCAATGTGCTATTACAGCAAATTGGAAACCAGTGGAGGTAGATGTAGAACTTGTCTTGTAGAAGTTTCTAAGGGGTCGGAAGCAGATCCTCGTCCTATGCCAAAATTGGTTGCAAGCTGCAGAACCAACGTAATGGATGGTATGGAAGTAAAAAATCTTACTTCTGATAAAGCTCAGGAAGGTAGAAAAGCTGTAACTGAGTTTTTGTTGGTTAATCACCCGTTAGACTGCCCTATTTGTGACCAAGCCGGAGAATGTCACCTTCAGGATCTTGGATATGAGCATGGTGTGGAAAACACAAGAACTGAGTTTGAAAGAAATACTTATGAAGCGGACGATCTTGGTCCTCACATCAAATTAAACATGAACCGTTGTATTCTGTGCGCAAGATGTGTATTGGCTGCAAACCAGTTAACAGGAGAAAGAGAACACGGAATTTTGTTCAGAGGAGATCACGCTGAAATTTCTACTTATTTAAATAAAGCTCTAGACAATGATTTCATCGGAAACGTAATCGACGTTTGTCCGGTTGGAGCATTAACAGACAGAACAGCCCGCTTTGCAAGCAGAGTTTGGTTTACAAAGCCAATGAATGCTACTTGCAAATGTGATAAATGTTCAGGAAAAGCAACAGTATGGATGAAAGGTGATGAAATCGTAAGAGTTACTGCAAGAAAAGATCAGTGGGGTGAAGTGGAAGAATTCATTTGTGATACTTGCCGTTTCGAAAGAAAAGAACTTTCTGACTGGAACATCGAAGGTCCTAGACACATCGACAGGCATTCTGTTATTTCATTGAATCATTACGAAAAACCTAAGGATGAGCTAAGAGTATTGGACAATCCTATGGCGAAAGAAATCAGTGAAAAAGACGAAAAATAATTAATTAAAGACAATTAGATCTTAGACACTAGACATCAGACTTTTATCTTATATCTAGCATCTGACATCTCATATCTAAAAATCTTTACAAATAAAAATGGATTTACTTACATTTAAACTTATACTTGTACTAGCGCTTTTCCTGCTTTCGTTAACGATTGCGGCCTACTCTACTTGGGCAGAAAGAAAAGTTGCCTCTATCATGCAGGATAGAATTGGTCCCAACAGAGCTGGACCTTTCGGATTGTTGCAGCCTCTTGCTGACGGTGGAAAGTTCTTCTTTAAAGAAGATTTTACACCTGCCAATGCAGAAAAATTCCTTTTCGTATTGGGACCGGCTTTGGTAATGTTTATTTCATTAATCACGGGAGCGGTTATTCCTTGGGGTAAAAGTTTAAATATTGCAGGTACTTCTTATGATCTTCAGGTGGCTAACATCGATGTTGGTGTACTTTTCATCATCGGAATGGCTTCAATTGGTGTTTACGGAATCATGATCGGAGGTTGGGCTTCAAACAACAAATATTCATTATTAGGTGCAATCCGTGCTTCTTCTCAGATGATTTCTTACGAATTGGCAATGGGATTGGCTTTGCTTTCTATCATTATGATGACGGGAAGTTTAGATTTAAAAGAAATTACGGCAAGTCAGACCAACGGAAAACTTTGGGGATTAATTCCTTGGGTTTCAGGTCTTAACTGGAATATTTTCTATCAGCCGATTGCTTTCCTTGTTTTCTTTGTAGCAGCTTTAGCAGAAACAAACAGACACCCTTTCGATTTACCTGAGTGTGAATCTGAATTGGTAACAGGATATTCTACAGAATACTCATCCATGAAATTAGGTTTATACATGTTCGGTGAATACGTGAATATGTTTATTTCCAATGCGATCATGGTCGTTCTTTTCTTCGGTGGTTACAATTATCCTGGAATTGAGTGGGTAACTCAAAACTGGGGTGAAAACACTGCAGGGATCTTGAGTATCGTAGCATTTTTAACTAAAACGGTAATTGGAATTTTGATCTTCATGTGGATCAGATGGACGCTTCCAAGATTTAGATATGACCAACTAATGCATTTAGGTTGGAAAACTTTAATTCCAATGGCATTGGTAAACTTATTAATTACGGGTGCTGTGATTTTAGCATTTGGAAATTAATTATTTTATCTAAACCTTATAGGTTTTAAAAATCTATAAGGTTTGTGTATTAATAGAATATTAAAAATTAAGATAACAGGCAAGATTAGTCTAAAATCTAATGTCTAACATCTAACATCTATAATTAAATGAAACTTACGAACAGATCAAAAGTTGTTTCTAATAAAGAAATGACCCTTGCTGAAAAAATCTACTTACCTGCGATTATTACAGGAATGGGGATTACATTTAAGCATGCTGTAAGAACCGTATTGAAAGGTGCTCCCGCAGTATATTCGTATCCGGAAGTACAGAAACCGAGAGCAGATATCTGGAGAGGTCAGCACGTTTTGAAAAGAGACGAAGAAGGCAGAGAAAGATGTACAGCTTGCGGACTTTGTGCGGTTGCATGTCCTGCAGAAGCAATTACAATGACTGCTGCTGAAAGAACTAAGGAAGAAAGAGATCTTTACAGAGAAGAAAAATACGCATCGGTATATGAAATCAATATGCTGAGATGTATTTTCTGCGGTATGTGTGAAGAAGCTTGTCCGAAATCTGCAATCTATCTTACAGACAGATTGGTAGACGTGGAAACCAACAGAGGTTCTTTCATCTATGGGAAAGATAAATTGGTTGAAAAAATAAATCAAAGGATTGATATCACTGAAAGACAATCCGAGAAACAAAAAAATGCGGTAAAATAATGGATCAGTTTTTATTTTTCTTGGTGGCGTTTTTAGCAGTGGCGAGTGCGGTGTATTTCGTATTTGCCAGAAATCCTTTATATGCTATTTTGTCATTAATTGTTACGATGTTTTCTATTGCGGGTATGTACATCCTTCTGAATGCACAATTCCTTGCGATTATCCAGATTATTGTATACGCCGGAGCGATCATGGTATTATTCCTTTATATCCTGATGATGCTAAATCTTAATAAACAAGACGAAAGTAAGAAGAACAATACTTTAAAATTTATTGGAGTTTTTACGGCAGGTCTTTTATTAACGGGAATTTTGGGCGTATTCAGAGGTGTTCAGCAAAACCACGTTGTTGTTGAAAATGTAGACAAAGGCGTTGGTCTTACTAAAAATCTGGGTAGACTTTTGTTTAATGAATATGTTTTACCGTTTGAGCTTGCATCCATCCTTATTTTGGCAGGTATTGTAGGTGCGGTATTAATCGGTAAAAAAGATTTATAAAATTATGGGAGAAGTAAATACATTTATACAAAGCATCCCTCTGAATTATTTCATCATTCTTTCTTCTGTATTATTCAGTTTAGGAGTGTTGGGCGTATTGTTGAGAAAAAATGCTATTGTTATTTTGGGTTGTGTTGAGCTTATGCTAAATTCTACGAACCTTTTATTGGCTGCATTTTCTGCGTACAAAGGTAACGGAGACGGACAACTTTTAGTTTTCTTCATTATGGTGGTTGCTGCTGCGGAAGTGGCGGTTGGTTTGGCAATTATTGCTATGCTATATAGAAATACCCGTTCTGTTGATGTAAGTATATTTAATAAATTAAGAGGATAAGAATGGAGAATTTAATATATGCAATAGTACTTTTACCACTTTTAGGTTTTCTTATTAACGGTCTTTTCGGGAAAAATCTTCCTAAAATTGTTGTGGGTAGTTTGGCTACGGCAATGGTTTTCGGATCTTTCTGTATTGCAGTAAGTCTTTTCATGAATTTCGATTCTGAAAGTCCTGCTGTTATCGTAAAGGCTTTCAAATGGTTCACAGTAAACGGAGTTCAGATTGATTTCGGATTCCAGATCGATCAGCTTTCATTAATGATGGTAATGATTATCACAGGAATCGGATCTTTAATTCACCTGTACTCTATCGGATACATGAGCCACGATAAAGGTTTTTATAAGTTTTTTACTTATTTAAATCTATTCATCTTCTCCATGTTATTATTGGTAATGGGATGTAACTACCTTATCTTATTCATTGGATGGGAAGGTGTAGGATTATGTTCTTATTTACTAATCGGATTCTGGTATACTAACGAAGAATACGGTAAAGCAGCGAGAAAAGCATTCATCATGAACAGAATCGGTGACCTTGCGTTATTGATCGGTATTTTCATGATTGCAGCACAGACAAATTCATTAGATTATATTTCTGTAGCGCAAAACGCCGGAAAATTTGAATTAGACGGAACAGTAATTATCTTTATTACAGCGAGTTTATTTATCGGTGCAACTGGTAAATCTGCACAGGTTCCATTATATACTTGGTTACCGGACGCGATGGCTGGTCCAACTCCTGTTTCTGCGTTAATTCACGCGGCAACGATGGTAACGGCGGGTATTTATTTAGTAGTAAGATCAAACTTCTTATTTACTTTAGCACCAACTGTTCAGGGAGGAATTTTATTCATCGGATTCTTAACAGCTGCTTTGGCAGGATTCTACGCATTACGTCAGAACGACATCAAAAAAGTATTGGCATATTCTACAGTTTCACAACTTGGATTTATGTTCATCGCTTTAGGACTTGGAGCTTATACAACAGCAATGTTCCACGTAATGACGCATGCTTTCTTCAAAGCATTATTATTCTTAGGAGCAGGTTCTGTAATCCACGCCATGAGCAACGAACAGGATATGCGTTTCATGGGAGGTTTGAAAAAGTACATTCCAATCACTCACGCAACTTTCTTAGTTGGAACACTGGCAATTTCAGGATTCCCTTTATTATCAGGGATGATTTCAAAAGACGAAATTTTAGTAGCAGCTTTTGCAAAAAATCCTATTTACTGGGTAATCTTATTCATTTTAGCAGCTATTACTGCAACATATATGTTCAGATTATATTATTTGACTTTCCACGGAGAGTTCAGAGGTACTGAAGATCAAAAGCACCACTTACACGAAAGCCCATCTAACATGACATTACCTTTGATCGTATTGGCTATTCTTTCTGTTTTGGGTGGTTTAATTAATCTTCCTCACTTCATCGGTCACGGTCATTATGCTAAATTAATGGAATGGTTGAAGCCGGTTCTTACTGAGGAAAGCTTTAAACAAATGGAAGCTACTCTTTCTGGAGTTCCGTTTGGTACTGAAATGATACTTTTAGGAGCAACAGTTTTAATGTTCTTCTGTGTTTGGTTCATTGTTAAAAATACTTACGTGAACAAGAAAAAACAAGCTCTTCCTGAAGAGCAATACACTGGATGGGAAAAACTGTCTGCTAAAAAATTATATGTTGACGAACTTTACAATGCATTAATTGTAAAAACTGTTGAAGGATTAGGACGCGGAGGAAAGATGTTTGATAAAGGTATTCTTGATCGTTTTGTAGACTTCGTAGGTGAAGGTGCTGAAGACAGCGGAAAAGCGATGAAGCGTATCCAGAATGGAAATGTAGAAAACTACATTCTAATCATGTCTTTGGCTGTGGGAATTATACTGATTGTTAACTTTATATTACAATAATGTCTGGTTTATTATTAACATTATTACTATTACCTCTAGTAGGTTCGGGATTAGTTTTTGCATGGAAAGATAAATCCAGCAAATATTTGGCACTGGGAATTGCATTGGTTCAAATGCTTGTTACCTTCTACATTACAGCGGATTTTAATTTTACGCCAACAGTAGACAGCGTATTGCAGCACGAGATCAATTACCCTTGGTCACAATTTATGAAGAGTTCTCTTCACTTCGGGATCGATGGGATGAGTTTGCTTCTTTTATTGTTGACTAATATTTTAGCGCCAATCATTATTTTATCTTCTTTTAATGAAAATGTAAGCTACAGAAATACATTCTACGGTTTGATCCTGCTGATGCAGTTCGGTCTTGTAGGAGTTTTCACTTCGTTGGACGGATTATTGTTCTATATTTTCTGGGAAGTAACATTGATTCCGATCTGGTTTATTGCCGGACTTTGGGGTCAGGAAAATAAAAGATTTGAATTCACTACGAAATTCTTCGTATATACATTCGTTGGGTCATTATTTATGTTAGCCGGATTAATTTATGTTTACAATCACTCTGCATCTTTTGCCCTGACAGATTTATATAATGCTCAATTAAACGAAACACAACAAACGGTGGTATTCTGGTTTATTTTCTTTGCATTTGCAGTAAAATTACCGGTATTTCCTTTCCATACTTGGCAACCGGATACGTATACCTATTCGCCAACTCAAGGCTCGATGCTTTTATCTGGTATCATGCTTAAAATGGCGGTTTATGGAGTTCTTCGTTATTTATTACCAATCACTCCCCTTCCGATTGCAGGAATTTCAGGACAGATTGTAATTATTTTAGCCATTGTAGGAATTGTACACGGGGCTTTAATTGCTATCATTCAATCAGATATGAAGAGAATCATTGCTTATTCTTCTTTCTCTCACGTAGGATTAATGGTTGCAGGTATTTTTGCTTCTGCAGTGATCACTTTAAGAGGAACTTTCAACATCGAAGGTGCTGAAGGTGCTTTGGTACAGACTTTTGCTCACGGTATCAACGTTGTAGGTTTATTCTACTGTTGTGATATTTTATACAAGAGATTTAAATCAAGAGACATCAGACAAATGGGAGGTTTGGCGAAAGTTGCTCCTAAATTTGCCGTGTTATTCTTGATCATTATATTAGGTTCAATGGGAGTTCCATTGACTAATGGATTCATCGGAGAATTTATTTTGTTGAAATCTGTGTATGATTTTAACGGATTGGCGGCGGTAATCGCTGGTCTTACGGTAATTCTTGCTGCAGTATATTTATTGAGATTCTACGGAAAAGCAATGTTTGGGCAAGGAGATGATGCTGTTTTAAGCACAGTAAAAGATTTATCTTCAGTAGAGTTTTCTGTACTGGCAAGTATAGCGGTTTTTGTGATTATATTTGGTATTTTCCCACAACCGATAATCGAAATGGTGAATAGTTCGTTGAAGTTTATCTACCAATCAATGGTAAGCTAATTTGATATTTTAAAAAATGAGTGTTTTAATTATTGTTTTCCTAACGGCAGTTGTTGCGTTATTTTCAGGAGTTTTTGAACAAGGGAAATTCGCAAGATACATTGGGATTTTGGGATTAATCATCGCATTATGGGTAAGTTTCATGCCGGAATGTGCTTTCTTCGGACAGTACAGACATATGTATGACTATACAGCCAATACTGCGTTATTCACAAAAATATCAATTGTAACGACATTATTATTATTCTTTTTGGGAGGTTTTGCATTTAGCAATCACAGAAGTCACCAATCAGAATTATATGCATTGATGCTTTTTGCATTGTGCGGTGGAATTATCCTTTTCGGATACCAAAACTTAGTAACGTTATTCTTAGGAGTTGAAATTCTTTCTATTCCATTATACGTAATGGCGGGAGCTAACAAAACAGATCTTAGATCAAACGAAGCTTCAATTAAATATTTCTTAATGGGTGCATTCGCAACAGGTTTCTTGTTGTTCGGTATTGCATTTATCTACGGAAGTGTCGGAAGTTTCGATTTATATAAAATCCAGGATTTTGGAGTTTCAAATCCAAAAGATGTGATGTTCATCTTAGGAGTATTATTGATTCTTTGTGCATTGGCATTCAAAGTAGCATTAGCACCGTTCCACATGTGGAGCCCTGATGTTTATTACGGCGCGCCTTCATTAATCACAGCTTTCATGGCAAGTGTTGTAAAAATCTCAGGTTTCTTCGCATTGTTCAGATTAATGACCATCGGATTTGGTGGTGTTACAGAAGAATGGATTAATGTTTTTGGAGTATTCTTAATTATTACTTTACTTTTAGCAAATGTTATGGGTCTTGCTCAGACAAATGCAAAAAGAATGTTGGCATACTCTTCAGTTTCTCACGCAGGATACATCGGGTTGGTGTTCTTCGGAATGACAAGCCTTTCTACTTATAATTTAGCGTTCTATTTATTCGCGTACGCTTTATCAACAGTAGGAGTTTTCATGTGTTTGATCTATGTTGAAAAACTGAAAAGAGAAACGTCTTTCGGAGCTTTCAAAGGATTGGCTAAAACAGAACCTTTATTGGCAACAGTAGCGGCAATTTCTATGCTTTCAATGGCAGGAGTTCCGTTAACGGCTGGTTTCATGGGGAAATTTTCTTTATTCTCTCAAGCGATGAATTCTAACCACGGAGTCTTTCTTGTACTAATAGCGGTTTTAGGTTCTGCAGTATCTATTGCTTATTATTTAAGACTCATCATTTCGATGTTCTTCTTTAAAGAAAGCACATTCAAATCTTCAGAAAAAGTAACCCTTACATACAATATTGTGGGAGTAGTTGTTCTGGCAGCAATCATTGTTTTAGGAGTTGCCCCTGACTTATTTGCAGGAATATTCGGATTGTAAAAATTCATGATAAAAATAATAAACCACAACCCGCGAAGTTGTGGTTTTTTTTTAACTTTACTCTAAATTTCACCTTTTGTCAGATCTCTACAAAAAAGACGCCCCATTTCAGGTATATATTTCGTTCAAAAAATATTTGGATGTGCTTGAGCATATCCGCTATAACGACCGTTTGGAATACCGCGTCAACTATGCCGAATCGATTATCGAAAAAACAAAAAATTTCAAAGAGCTTAGAGATGGCTTTCAGGATACTTCTCTGCTGGAAAAAAATGATGACCTCATCAAACTCCTGCTGGCTGACCTCTTCCCTACCGGATTGACAAATAACGAAATAAAAGCCGCAAGCATCCCCCTTTCAAATATTACCTTCAATTATACGGAAAGATTTAAAGCCATATTAAAAGATGCCGGGAAAGATTTCGAGATTGAGCTGAGGAATATCGACGACGATGAATTTTATGTTTTTTGCTGCTGCCTGATTTTACAGAGCTATTTTAAACGGGATATAAAAAGTAACATTCCGTTTTACTACGACATCCCGAATAAGCACGGAATCATGAAGCATTACAAAATCACGGTGAATGCAGATTTTACGGAACTTTGCCCTACAGATAAAGCAAAAATTCCATCAGCTGAAGTCTTGGATATGTTACTCGAAAATCTGGATGACATTAAGCTCTGGAAAAAATATTTCCCTTCAAAATCATGGATATTAAAGGGATTTTCAATTATTTCTTTGGTAGATTGTACTTCAGAAGTTGCTTTGTCGGATTTAAAATCAACAATGATTCAGATTGATCCGGAAAATTTTAATCCTGATGAGAATTTAATAGAAATTTTTAAATCTTATTTTGATGTAGCACAGCTTAATTTCGGATTAATGCTTTTCAATAAAAAAGATCAAAGGCTTGAAAAGCTGCCTATTTATGAAAATGTTTTTACCAATCATATTCTCGATTTCTGGATCAATGCTTTTGATGAAGAAACGAGAAAAAATACATTCACCAGTTTAAATCATAATTCAAAACCAATTGTCGTTTCCAATATTGAGAATCTGGATCATGATATAAAATCGCTGCCTTCTTTCAGAATTTTAAGGGATAATAAAATCAACAGCTTTATGGTGATCCCTATCGTGAAAGATAATGAGCTGCTGGCAATTATGGAATTTACTTCACCCATCGCAAATAGCTTCAACGGATTAAAGCTCAAAAAATTAGAGTTTTTCTCAGACATGATTTTGTTCTCCTTAAACAGGTTCAGCTTTGAGAAAAATTACCAGATCGAAGCGATTATTCAACGGGAATATACTACCATTCATGACAGCGTAGTCTGGAAATTCAGGAATGAAGCCGAGAAATATTTCAATGCCTCTCTTGCAAAAAAAATATATACTTTAAAGCAGATTTCATTTAAAAATCTTACCCCACTTTTCGGTTTTTCAGATATCCGTTCATCTTCAGAAAAACGGTTTAGTTTAATGCTCGAAGATTTGAACCAGCAGATCGAATCGCTCCATCAAATTTTTTCGTTAATTAATTCAGAATCCGAAAAATATATATTGGCTTTAGATATTTTTGAAAATGAATTAAACAACGAAATTAAAGCCGACAGTGAACAGCGTTTCCAGCGGTTATTGAGGGACGAAATCCACCATTTCCTGCAGGGAAAATTAGAAATAAAATCATCAAGCGAAGTCAAAGCTAAGATCAAAGATTATTTTGCCCAAGTATTTCCGCAAACAGATCTTTTCTATGCCAACAGGAAAAGCCTGGATGATTCTATCACACTCGTAAATAGAAAGCTGGCAGACATGCTGGACGAAGCTCAGGTAAAAGCCCAACAGATTTTCCCACATTATTATGAAAGGTTTAAATCCGATGGTGTTGAGCACAATCTTTATACCGGCCAGAATATTGCCCCGGAGCTTCATTATCATTCAAAAATAGTTCATAAGCTAAGATACTGGCAATTAAAAACGATTTGTAATATGGAGCTTGAATTTCAAAATTTCAAAAAAGATCTTCCAATAAACCTCGATATTGCTTCATTAATTTTCGTTTATAATGAAAAAGTCGATATACGATTCAGAATGGATGAAAAACGATTCGATGTAGATGGAGCCTATAATTCTTATTATGAAATCATCAAAAAACGCCTTGATAAAGCTCATGTAAAAGATTCCACAGACAGGATTACCTGCCCGGGAAAGATCACTATTGTCTATTTTGGCATGGAAAATCAAAAGGAATACCTGGAATATATTAACAAATTACAGAAAAAAAACATCCTCAAAAACGATGTAGAATTCTTAAGGGTCGAAGATCTGCAGGGAACTACCGGACTTTTGGCTTTAAGGGTTTCTTTAGCGTAAAAACTCATTTCAATCGGAATGAGTTTTCACATTACTTACTATTTAATTCTACTTTTTAAAGTGATAAAAAAGCGTACCCAAAAGACAGCACGGAAATAATTATTCCCGCCATGAAAATTTTATACGTCGTAGATAAAAGTTTATATTTTCTGTCCAAAACCTTTCCCAGATAATATAGATCTTTCACCATCGAATCATAAATATAATCCTTGTCTTTGATTAAATCTTTCATAGCATTGTAATAATCATCAAAAAGCATTCTATTAAAATTACCAAAAAATAAAAGATTTACTTTTCTGTCTTCTACATCCTGCTTGGTAAATTTTGTTTCAGTTACATTCGGTTTTGTAGATAAAATTGCGAAAATGATGGTAAGAACACTTGAAAACAGCAGCAAAAAACTTGGAATTATCAGGTGAGAGTTTTTAGGAGTATCAAGCTTTGGAACCAAAACAGAAAGACATACGGAAATAATGATCGCATTTACAGAAAGTAAAATATTCGCTTTACTGTCAGCAATATCACTTAATCTGGTATGATTATTCAGCGTTACACGAAACAGAGTATCAATGCTTCTGTCAGATTTCGGCTCCTTTTCTTTCTCTTTTTTATTTTCAGAATTATCTTTTTTGTCGTCTTCTTTTTCTATTTTTTTCTCAATTTTCCTAATATTTTTCTCTTTCAAAGGCTGCCAGTTTTGTTTAGCAAAATCCGTATAGAATTTATGCTTGTTTTTAAGCATATCCAGATTTCCTGCATTCCATTCATCATTAGAAAAACATTTCACATTGGTCAGCTCCCATTCTTTTCTCAATGCATCAGAAATATCATTGTAGTCATGGCTTGCAAAATGGCTGCAGTCAGCATCTTTTATGATTTTTTCCAAAAGATTTTGGGGTTCATAATTGATCTTTGTGGCCAGAATTAATTTTTTGACATCATCTATATAATTTTCAGGATAATTTTCTTTTTGTAAAAAATTTTCCAAAATCACTCCTCCCTTCTCTTCATGATCTTTAGCAGATTCTATGTATCCCACATCATGAAACCAAAGCGCCAATAACACCTTTTCCTGATCTTCCTGGGAAACAGATGTATTTTTCATAATTTCCTCAGCTTTATTTACTGTATACGTAGTGTGTATAAAATTATGATAAAAATATACCAAAGATAGTTTATCTTTGAATAGGATTTCAACATAATCTTTGGCTTTTTGTAAAATGCTCATCATCGAAATTTTGTTAACGTAAATTTATGAATTTCTCCTTGAAAACTCATCTAAAAAAAACTTCTGTTGTCCTTAGAGTAGCTATATTTGCCTGGGTTCTTTATTCCTGCGCAACTTACAACATAAAAAAAGGTAAAAATCTATCTAAAATAGAAAATCATGATATAAAATCTGAAAATGATTTTAAAATTTTCTTAATTGGAGATGCCGGAAATGCAGATGAAGCTCAGTCTCAGAATACTTTGAATCTTCTAAAAAACCAGCTTGAAGCCGCCGATAAAAATTCTATGCTAATTTTTCTCGGAGACAATATTTATCCCAGCGGAATGCCTAAAAAGTCAAACAAAAACTATTATCTGGCCAGGCAAAAACTGGAAAACCAACTCTCCATTACAAAAAATTTTAAGGGAAAAACTTTAGTAATTCCGGGCAATCACGACTGGTATAATGGTCTTGGCGGGATGAAGGATCAGGAAGAATTTGTGAAAGATTATTTTGATGATAAAAAATCTTTTCTTCCGAAAAACTCTTGCCCGATTGATGATATAAGCCTTACAAAGGATATAAAATTAGTCGTTATCGATACAGAATGGGCTTTATTAAACTGGGATCAATACCCGGGAATCAATAAAAACTGCGACATCAAAACCCGTGAAGACCTTTTCGTTGAATTTAAAGATCTGATTAATAAAAATCAGGATAAAATAATTATCGTTGCTCTTCATCACCCTGTTATCAGCAGCGGAACTCATGCAGGCTATAATTCTGTAAAATCTCATCTTTTCCCTTTGAAAAGCAAGATTCCGGTTCCGGGTGCTGCAAGTGTGATTAATGTATTGAGAAGCTCCTCTGGTGCCAATCCGGAAGATATTAATAATCAACACTATGCTGATTTAGCCAATCGATTAAAAAGTATTGTTCAGGAAAAAGAAAATATCATTTTTGTTTCGGGACACGACCACAATCTGCAATACCATGAAGAAAGAAATATCAGGCAGATTATCAGCGGATCCGGTTCAAAAGTTGATCCCACTTCTATTGGTGAAAAAACAGATTTTTCATATGGCGGAAGCGGATTTGCGGTTTTAAATATCAGAAAAGACCAAAGTTCCGATGTTGAATATTTTTCTACAACAAATAATAATCTCGAGAAAATTTCACACATTCAGGTAATTGATAAGCCTAAGGAATTTGTCAATAATTATCCAAACTCATTTTCTGCTGTTATTTCATCTACAATTTATCCTAAAAAATTAACAGAAAAAGGAAAATTTTACAGATGGCTTTGGGGCGAGCATTACAGGAAATATTACGGAATGGAGATTGAAGCGCCAACAGCAAATCTCAATGAACTTGACGGAGGCTACATACCTTTCAGAGAAGGCGGCGGAAATCAATCAAACAGCTTAAGATTGAAAACACAAGACGGGCAAGAGTATGTAATGAGAGGCGTGAAGAAAAGTGCTGTACGATTTCTGAACAATATGGCTTTTAAGAAAAGTACTTTCGGAAATGAGCTGAATAATACGTTCCCGGAAAAGTTCCTGATGGATTTTTATACAACCAATCATCCATTCACTCCATTTTCTGTAGGAAATATGGCTGATAAACTGAATATTTTTCATAGCAATCCAAGATTATATTACATCCCCAAACAACAGGCTTTGGGTAAATATAACATTAATTATGGTAATGAAATGTATATGATTGAAGAACGTTTTTCTTCAGATCCCAAAACGTTGGCGGCTTTAGATAATGCAAAAGATATTGTTTCCACAGATGATGTACTGAAAAATTTTAACAAAAATTACAAATATTCGGTAGATCAGGAATCTTACATCAGGGCCAGAATTTTTGATATGCTGATCGGTGATTGGGACAGACACTCAGATCAATGGAAATGGGCAGAATATCAGGAAGGCGACAAAGAGATCTACAAACCCATCCCAAGAGACAGAGATCAGGCATTCAGCAAATATGACGGAGCGGCCTTTAAAATTATCATGAATATTCCGGCGATTCGCCATATGAAAACCTTTAAGGAAGATATTCAAAGTGTAAAATGGCTGGCCATGGAACCTTATCCTCTGGACTTGATTTTCTTAAAAAGCTCTACGGAAAAAGACTGGATCGAGCAGGCAAAATACATCCAGGAGCACCTTACAGATAAAGATATAGACGAAGCTTTCGACAATTTACCAAAAGAAGTAAAAGATGAAACAATTGCTGATATTCAGCGAAAATTAAAAATAAGAAAAACCAAATTACAGACATACGCTTCACAATACTACGATGTTTTACAGGAAAAAGTTCCGTTAGCAGGAACAGTAAACCCTGATAAGTTTGTGATTACAAAAAATGGGAATTCCGTTAATGTAAAACAATACAAATTAGATAAAAACAAAGAAAATTCAGAACTGGTTTTTGAAAAGACATATGATGATTCAAAAACAAAAGAACTATGGATCTATGGACTTGAAGATGATGATATTTATGACGTTTCCGGTAATGGAAGACCCAAAATGAATATCAGGCTGGTCGGCGGCTACAATCATGATACTTACAATGTAGAAAACGGAAGCAAGGTGAAGATTTATGATTTTAAATCGCAAAAAAACATATACAATACTCACGGAGCAACGAAAAATATTTCGGATGATTATGACATCAATACGTACAATTATAAACACCCGAAATACAATTTCTTTGCAGGCTATCCCAACGCAGATTTCAATCCTGACGATGGTATAATTTTAGGGGTTTTAGCAAACTATACAGTTAATAATTTTATCCGCGCCCCTTATACTCAAAAGCATAGCCTGAAAGTGAATTTTTATACTGCAACCGGTGGGTTTAATGCAGTTTACAAAGGAATTTTCAAAAAAGCAATTTCCGGATGGGATTTCAATCTGGATGCCGCCTTTACAACTCCCCGTTTTGCCAAAAACTTCTTCGGGCTATCCAACGAAAGTGATTATGATACAGATATTGCAGAAAGAGAATATAACAGGGCAAGAATTTCAAAGATCAATTTCTCTCCCTCAATTTCCAAAAAAAGCTGGGCGAATTTATTTCATCAGTTTCAGCTAACTTTTGAAAATAATAAAGTACAGAAAAATGGGGATCGATTTGTAGATGTTTCACCCGACGTAAGACCTGAAGTGTTTAGCAACCAGCAATTTGCAGGGGCAAATTATACTTTTAGCTATAAAAACCTTGATAATAACGCGTTTCCGACTTTAGGAATGGAATTTACTGTAAATGCAGACTGGAAAACAAATCTTTCAAATTTTGATAAAAACTTCCTGATCCTTACCGGGACACTTACCCTGGATCACAGGCTTGACAGTAGAGGAAATTTTGTTTTTGCCAATTCGAGCAACGCCATGTGGATCAACAATAACAATTTTGAATTTTACCAAGCTGCAGCGATTGGTGGAAATAATGGTATGAGGGCATTCAGAAATGACAGGTTTTCGGGAAGGTCTTACTTTACCAATAACTCGGAAATCCGTTGGGATTTTGGGAGAGTGAGAAATAATATCATCCCCGCAAATATGGGAATTTTAGTAGGATATGATATCGGAAGAGTATGGAATGACAATGAAGATTCCAGAAAATGGCATCAGTCATTTGGAGGCGGTTTTTGGCTAAGCATTGTAGAGATGTTCTCCGCAAGACTTAATTATTTTACAGGCACGGATGGCGGAAGGGTTTCTGCCGGTGTGGGAATGACGTTTTAAAGAACAAATTTATATCTTTAACATGTCTTTTAGTTTTTGATAAAAAATTTAATAGACTGGTTATTTTTTATTTTAGATCAAACTTATATATGTTTCCTCCCGTTTTTTTATCCGCTTCATCAGCAATCATCAATGTTTTATCATCTTGAAAAACTATTGCTTCCTTTTGCGAATTATGATGTAAAGATATTTTCTGAACTGCAGCCTTACTAAAGTCATCCGCCATAAATCCGGATAAAATATGAATATTTTTATGGGTTAGTAATACGATTTTATTTTTGCTGCTGTTGATGGCAGCAGATGTAATTGCTGCATCGCTATAACCACCTTTAAGCTTCAATCTACCTATTAGTTTTGCTTCATAATTCCCCTCCTTATTCGGAATCTGGAAAACCATGAAAGTTCCGTCGAAACCTTTGCTTCTGTTTTTTGTAAAGAGATAAAAATATCCATCCATTTCTACAAAAGCTTCACAATCGTATAACCAGTTTGATTTTTTTGGCGGAAAATCTTTCTGGCCTTCGTAATGAAATTTTGTGGTTTGAATAACCTTCGTGGCTCTTTGGGAAGCATCTTTCAAATCAACTTTTAAAATAGCTAAATCCTGTCTGTCGTTTTCGTTATTCCCAAAATCTCCAATATAAATATTTCCTTGAGGATCAGAGGTGATGTCTTCCCAGTCATAGTTTTCAGCTTTTTCTACTAAAACATCGCTCGTAAGATTTCCCTTTTGATCTAGCCCATAAATAACATTTTTATTCCCTTGATCTTCTATTGCCCAAATGATACTTTTATTCTTTGATAAAATAATTCCCGAGACTTCTTTAAGTTTTTTAGGCAAAGAAAATTCTACTTTTAAAGAATCGGTTTGAGGTTGATCTATTTTTGGGTTGCAGCCAAGAAATACCATTACCGTTACCGCATAAAAAATACTCATTTTCATTAATTTTTATTTAAAATTTTTGCTTCTTCCCAAAGCAAATCCATTTCTCCCAAAGACATATCTGCTAATTTTAAATCTCTTTCCAAAGCGATATTTTCCATTTGCTGAAATCTTGAAATAAACTTCAGATTGGTTCTTTCCAATGCTGAATCGGGATTAATTCCTGAGATTCGGGCATAATTAATCAGGGAAAAAAACACATCGCCCAATTCCTGCTCTTTTTTATCCAAATCTGTTTCTGCATGAAATTCCTTAATTTCTTCATCCACCTTTTTCCAAGCATCTTCCGCATCATGAAATTCAAAGCCGATTCCTTTTACTTTATCCTGAATCCTGTAAGCTTTCACCAAGCTCGGCAAACTTTTCGGTACACCGCCCAAAATAGATGTATTTCCTTCTTTCAGTTTTAATTTTTCCCAATTCTGCTTTACTTCTTCTTCATCCTTCACTTCTGTATCTCCGTAAATATGTGGATGGCGGAAAATCAGTTTTTCGTTTAAAGAATTAATAACATCTGCTATATCGAAATTTCCTTTCTCGGAACCGATTTTTGCGTAAAAAACCAAATGCAGCAAAACATCTCCTAATTCTTTTTTTATTTCCTGTAAATTTTCCTGTAAAATAGCATCTGAAAGTTCATACGTTTCTTCTAAAGTTAGATGGCGCAACGATTGCAGTGTCTGTTTCTGATCCCACGGACATTTTTCACGCAGATCATCCATAATGTCTAATAATCTTCCGAAAGCTTCCAGTTTTTCTTGTTTGGTGTTCATAGTTTGAGAGTTCAAGTCTTACAAATTTAAGGAATGAAATTTAATGCATTGTTTTCAATACCAAAACCTAACAGGTTTTAAAAACCTATTAGGCTTGTTGAGCTTAATAAAAAAGCTCTGCCTAAAATGACAAAGCTTTATAATTTAAATCAAAGATGAATTATCCTTGTTTTCTGTGTGTGCTTTTTGGAGCCGCTTTTGCAGCAGAGGTAGCTTTAACTTTCGAAGTGGCAGGCTTCTCTGTTTTCGAAGCTTTCTTAGGAGCTTCTTTTTCTATACTCGCCTCTTTTGCAGGTGTACCTTCCAATGTTTCAGGCTCAGCTTTTACGAAGCTCTCAGGAGTGATATATCCTGCTTTCTGAAGAATATTGTACCATTGAGCCAATTTTTTAATATCGGAAGCATACACTCTTTCCGTATCATAGTTTGGAAGAGATGTCAGCATGAATTCTTTCAATTCTGCATCGCTTGATTTGTGAGGGATCGCTTCTTTGTAATCATAGTTTTTAGCAATATTTTCAAAAACTTCGAACAAAGGAACTTCTTTTTCAAATGTAAACATCGCGATGTTATCCAATAAACTTACCTGGCTGGAGTTTCCAATGCTTACTTTTTTCTTTGTTGTAACATCTTCAATAATAAATCCGTTTCTTAATTGAGAAACTAATTTGTAAAGTCCTGGTTTTCCAGAAATTGAAATTATTTTTTCTAACAGCATATTTTAATTTTTTGTAAATCTGCAATCATTTTTCAGTACTTCGGCAAGCTCGGTACGAAACTTTTTGCTCTGTATTATTTTTATTTTTTTATCCTTATTTATTTTGGAAATCTCATTTTATAACTGATGCTTACGTCACCTTGGGTAATTTTCGTCAGCTTTCCTTTTACCAGCTTTTTTTTAAGAGCGCTTAAATGGTCTGTAAATAAAATACCCTCAATGTGATCATACTCATGCTGAATTACACGGGCTCTAATATCGGAAAAAGTTTCCGTATGTTTTACAAAATTTTCGTCATAATATTCAATCAGGATTGTTCCTTTTCTTTTCACATCTTCTCTTACATCAGGAATCGAAAGACATCCTTCATTGAACTTCCATTCCTCACCGGATTCTTCAAGAATCTTAGCATTTATAAATACTTTTTTGAATTCTGCCAGCTCATCCTTAATATCTTCATAATCTTCATCTTCGGCCAAAGGACTCACATCCACTATAAACAGACGGATATCAAGGCCGATTTGCGGTGCAGCTAATCCTATGCCATTAGCGCTATACATGGTATCAAACATGCTTCCTATCAACTCTTGCAGCTCAGGATAATCTTTATCAATATCCTTTCCTACTTTTCTCAAAACTGGGTCCCCAAAGGCTCTTATCGGTAAAATCATCTTGTTCTTTGTTCTAAAAAATTTTGCAATATGATGGTTGCGCTTATTTTATCTATTAATCCTTTTTCCTGTCTCTGTTTTTTACTTTTTCCGCTTTGTGAAATAAAAAACGAAGCCATTTTGGATGTAAATCTTTCATCGAATCGATTAATTTTAATCGTTGGAAATTCTTCTTGAAAAATTTCCAGAAACTTCAAAATATCCGTTTCTATCTCTGAAATATTTCCTTTCAAATCTACAGGAAGGCCTACCACTACTTCATCTACCTTATTTTCATTGAAATATTTTCTTAGAAATTCCATTAAAAATGAAGTTGGTACAGTCTCCAAACCACTTGCTATAATCTGCATATCATCCGTTATAGCAATGCCACAACGGGCCCTTCCATAGTCTATCGCAAGCATTTGTCCCATAAGTTTGCAAATTTAATAAATTTTAATGATTTTATTTCAAACACAGTTTTTTTTATAAATATGTTTTATTCCATTATTTTTTATAATTTTAATTTTCCAAAAAGCAATAATATGAAAAAACTTATCCTTGTAAGACATGCAAAAAGCGACTGGCCGGAAGAGACAGAGGATTTTGACAGGCCCTTGGCAGACAAGGGGTTAGAAGAAGCCTTGCAGATGTCACGATTTATGAAAAACAATCAGATTTTCATCGATTCTTTCGTTTCGAGCCCAGCTGTGCGTGCCTTGAATACCTGTAAGATTTTTAATCAGAGTTACCATATTAATATTACAACAAATGAAAAACTTTACAATCCTTCGGAAAGCAATTTTGAATCAATAATTTATGATCTTGATGATAGACATGATTCGGTAGCTTTCTTTTCTCATAATAATGGAATTTCAAATTTTGCAAACTCTATTTCTGAAGATATTTTCCATTTCCCGACTTGTGGCGTTGCAGGTTTTGAGATCGACTGCAATTCGTGGTCAGAATTTGATGGGGCTAAAAAGAAATTACTATTTTTCTATGATCCCGGAAAGCTTTAATTTTTTAATGTAAACTCTTGTGAAATTGTCGAAATTATGAAAATGAATGATCAATTGTAAGTTTTTTTTATTAAATAAATTTTGGCTAAAACCTTTTTTCTCCGTTTGAAAAGAGAAGAGTCTGTCTCAAAAGAGCAGTCTTTTTTATGGTCTTTTATTTTGAGAATGCATCATATGTTTGAAATTCAGGGATATATTTTGAAACTTTATCGTCCCAATTCACTTTTCCTTCGTATGCGAAAATGGCAAGACTTGTCCGAAATAAACGACTTTTCAATCTTTGATCATTTCGACAGACACTCCGGGAACATCGGAGGCTTTTAAGGTATTCTGCATTAATATATCTCGTATTCTCCTCAACCTGTGACTGTTAAAAGAAAAAAGAAAGTTTCTCCTTCATTATTAATAATTTAAAAAAAATATATATAAATTATGTAAACTAATAAATTCTGTATATTTGAAGAATTTCCAAAAACTATGAATTTAAAAGAAGTTTTTACAGACAAATCCACAAAAAGTAATGATAAAGTCGAAATAATTTCTGATTTTGTTTTAAATGGAGAAATTTCATTAAAAGAGCTTATTCACTTTGCATCTTTATCAAAAGATCCTATAAAAGCAAATTGTATAGAAGCTCTAGAGTTTTCTACCCAAAAAAAATCTAATCTTCTAGATCAGGAAACTTTTGATTTTGTCACAGAAAACTTATCTGCGAAAGCGCCCAGAATAAAATGGGAAAGCGCCAAAGTTATAGGAAATACAGCAAAGCATTTTCCTGAAAATCTTTATGATCCCATCACGAAACTTATTGAAAATACTACTCATGAAGGAACTGTTGTACGATGGAGTGCTGCTTTTGCATTAAGTGAAATTTTAAATATTAATGAAAATCTAAAAAATAAACTACTCCCATCCCTTAAAGATATTTGTGAGAAAGAGGAAAAGAACAGCATCAAAAAGATATATCAAAAAGCAATAAAAGTTGCAGAAAAATGATTAAAATTCTCCTCCTTTCCGATTCTCACTCCTATATTGATGACAGAATTTTAGAATACGCTCAACAGGCCGATGAAATTTGGCATGGCGGAGATTTTGGAAGTATGGATGTTATCGAACAACTTGAAAAAATCAAACCATTAAGAGGAGTCTACGGAAATATTGACAATACAAAAATCCGTTCCGAATTTCCTGAAGTGAATCGTTTTATCTGCGAAAATGTAGAAGTTTTGATGATTCATATAGGTGGTTATCCCGGAAAATATACTCTTTTAGCAAAAAAAGAAATTTCTGAAAAAACTCCAAAATTATTTATCTCAGGACATTCACATATTTTGAAGGCGATCTTTGATGATAAAAATAATCTGCTTCATCTGAATCCGGGTGCCTGTGGAAAGCAAGGCTGGCATAAAATGAGAACGATGATGCGTTTTGTGATTGATGGAAGTGAAATTGAGGATTTGGAGATTATCGAATTGGGACCGAAGGTTTAAAATTATGTTTAAATCATTAAGAACAATTGAGGAATTAAGAATATTAAATGATTGTGAGTTCCTCACACTTACAAATAATTATGAAAATAGGCGATAAAATTGCTGTGGTAGATGAAGATTTGAGCGGAATTATTACGTCCGTTAAAGGAAATATTGTCTTTTTTAAAGATGAATTCGGATTTACACATCAATATCCTAAAGAAAAATTGGTTCCTAAAATTTCTGATTTTTATGAAAATATTAAAGTTGTAAAAAAAGCAGAACCTCAAAAAAATATTTCAAAAAAACACCAGCGTAATCCGTTGGTTTTAGATCTTCATTTTCCTAACTTGGTTAAAAACCCCAATGATTACGATAGCTTTGAAAGGCTTTTTATTCAAAAGGAAAAATTACTGGAGGCATTGGAGTTCTGTAGAAAGCATTATCTAAAAAGACTGGAAATTGTTCACGGCATCGGAGATGGAGTTTTACAAAAATTGGTTTGGGACATACTAGAAAACCAAACTAATCTGGATTTTTATAATAAGGAAATTCTTCATCATCAATCGGGTGCTGTAATGGTAGAATTTCACTAAATTTGCAGGAATTGAAATATGAACGTACTTAAATTACTTTTTACAAAAGACGGATTGACCTATCAGATAGCTAAAAACAAAAGCATTTTTGAAGAAAAATCTTATTTCGTAGATGAAGAATCTCCGGAAAATTTCATTGCTGACAAACTTGA
The DNA here is from genome assembly GCF_900156075.1 of Chryseobacterium sp. RU37D. Taxonomy (GTDB): domain Bacteria; phylum Bacteroidota; class Bacteroidia; order Flavobacteriales; family Weeksellaceae; genus Chryseobacterium. The sequence continues at coordinate 52,710 of NZ_FTMM01000012.1, forward strand.
TGATGTGTTGATTAAACAAAGATTTGATGAAATTCAGGTGATTTCCGCATTGAATCATTTCACGCTAATGCCTGAAGGTTTTTCACAACATGAGACAGGATATGAGCTTATTGCCTACAATGCGCCTGTTGACAAGGAAAAAGAAGAACTTATGCTTTCCGTTAATGAAAAATTTAAAGTTCAGTTTTATTATACTTTTCCGAAAAACTTTTATAAAAAGATAAAAGAGTTAGCTTTACCTGTTAATTTTAATTTTTCCGGAGAAAGGTTTCTAAATTCAATCCACAATAAAAATAATAAGGAGATTCATATCAACCTTTACCATAGTCAGTGTGAATTTTTTGCGATAGACAATAAAAAAATTATTTTATACAATAATCTTGATGTAAATTCTGAGGTTGATTTTCTTTATTTCATTATGTTTACTTTAAGCAAAATAGGTTTCGGGATTAATGAGACCAATTTTTTTGCTTACGGGGAAACTACGGAAAATGAAACTTTTATTTCAGAATTACAAAAATTTGTAATGAATCTGAAAATTGTATTTGACAATATTCCGAACAAAAACTTTATATTAAATTAGATTGCAGGCATCAGATGGCATGTTTTGGCTTTCCTGCGACCTTTTATCTACAACCTAAATCCAACAAACTATGTACAGAATAATTTCAGGTAAATGGAAAGCAAAAAAAATAGCAGCTCCGAAAAATTTTGATGTAAGACCTACAACCGATTTTGCAAAGGAGGCATTATTCAGTATTTTGGAAAACAAATATGATATGCAGTCGATCTCCGTCCTGGATCTTTTCGCCGGAATCGGTTCTCTCACCTTAGAATTTGCTTCGAGAGGATGTCAGGATATAACTTCTGTGGAAATGAATCCGAAACATACAGCGTTTATAAATTCTACTGCTGCAGATCTGGATATGGCTTTGCAAATCAACGTTCAACGAGGGGATGTTTTTGATTGGCTGAAGAAATTCAGAAACAAAAAATCTTTCGAAATTGTCTTTTCTGATGCACCTTTCGAAACGGAGAAGAAAAAATATCAGGAAATTATTTCATTAGTTCTAAACAATAGATACCTTAAAAATAATGGAGTTTTGGTTGTAGAACACCAAAGCCGAATGAAATTTGATCATCCGAATTTAATTGATACCAGAAAATACGGAAATGTAAGTTTTAGTTTTTTTGAACCAAATAAAGAAGAAAACACAGATAATCAAGAATAATTTTCCTGATTTTTTATGACAATTCTTTAGATAGCTTCAACTTTTTCAGAAGCTACAACCGCACTTTCTCCCCATTTTGCAATTTCTTGTAATACAGGAAGCAGCGTTTTTCCAAAATCTGTTAATGTATATTCTACCATTAAAGGAGGCTTTTCTGTATAAACTTTTCTGTTAATAATATTATCGTCTTCCAACTGTTTTAATTGAAGACTTAAAGTTCTTTCCGTAATTGTAGGAATAAGTTTTCGTAATTCATTATATCGCTTCGAACCATCTACAAGATAATGTAAAATTACCGCCTTCCATTTTCCACCTATAAACCTCATTGTAACCGTCGTACAGCAAGGATATTCTTTATTGTCAATTAAATACATTTTATACTATCATTTTTGACCGTTATTGCAAATGTATTAAACTTAAATTAGTTTTGCAACTATAAAGAATATAGTATAAAAATTATGAATTTTTTAGAACAAATGAAAAAGAGATATACCGTAAAAAAGTATGATCCTCAAGGTACAATAAGTGAAGAGCAGATACAGACCCTTAAAGAAATTTTGCATTTAAGCCCCTCTTCAATCAACAGTCAGCCATGGAATTTTGTTTTTGTGAACAATTCTGAAACAAAAGAAAAACTTGCTGAGGTTTCCTATTTTAATAAAGAAAAAATATTGGACAGTAGTTATTTAATTGTATTTCAGGTAATCAAAAATCCCGAAGATTTTGAAAAGCAAATTAAAGAAAATCTTCCCGAAGGTTCTATCAATTATTATAAAACTTTTGTGAAACCAAAAGGTGAAGTTGAAATTAAATCCTGGCTGAAACATCAGGTTTATCTTTCTCTTGGTGTTTTGCTTTCCGCCTGTGCAATGATGGAAATCGATTCCACACCAATGGAAGGAATAGAAAATGATAAATATGATACTATTTTAAATAATAAAAAATATGAAAGTTTATTTGCTGTTACAATTGGTGTAAAATCTGAAAACGATAAAAACCAACCTATTCATACTCCAAAGAAAAGACTTGAATCCAAGAAGATTATTTTAGAATTTTAAATAATATGTTTTAAATTTTGGGAGTATTTTCACCTGGTTTGTCATCCCGTAGGGGTCTAGGCTCGAATCTTTCCTGTCTATTTTCTAATACTATACTTAGATCCCTACGGGATGACAAACTGGGTAAATAATAAACTGATATACAAAAGAGGTTGTCTCAAAAATACGCCTCTCTCGGACTCCTTGTCTTACAAATTTTGTCATTTAGGAGATTCTCAGAGCATTAGTTTACCTTTTGAGACAGCCTCTTTTGTTTTATAATACTTTTAATTCTAAGTCAATTGATTTTCCAAAGAATTTCTTTGATATTTTTTCGAAGTTTTTTGTCAGATCCGAAAGGTAAAAATGATAATTTGGCTTAGGGTTCTGATCATTCAGCAGATTAAACTTGTCTAAAATAATTTTCAGATGATTGGCAACAATATTCGGAGAATCGATCACACGAACACGGTTTCCGTAATACTGTTTGATTTCATCGATCAATAAAGGATAATGAGTACAGCCTAAAATCAACGTTTCAATATTTTTTAATTTGCTATTGCTTAAGTAATTATAAATAATTGCATGGGTAATCGGGTGATTTTTAAATCCTTCTTCAATCGCAGGAACCAGCAAAGGTGTTGCCAGCTCATCCACTTTGATCCATTTATTATGTTTTCTAATGCTTTTCTTGTAAAGCCCAGAATTTACCGTTGCTTTCGTAGCAATTACTCCCACGTTATTATGAATTTCATATGAAACTTTTTCCGCTACAGGGTTGATCACATCAATCACTGGAACTTTTCCCGCAACAGACTGCATCACTTCATTCAAAGCGTTGGCAGTTGCTGTATTACAGGCAATTACAATGGCTTTACAGTTTTGTTCCAACAAAAAGTTGGTGATTTTTGTAGAATATTCGATAATCGCTTCTTTAGATTTTTCACCATAAGGAAGATGTTTTGTATCCCCGAAATAGATAAGATCTTCGTTGGGAAGGAGTCTTTTTATCTCTTTGGCCACCGTTAATCCTCCAACTCCACTATCAAAAATACCGATAGGCTGCTTGGGTGAAAGATGCGAATAATCTTGTTTTTTAGTCTTCAAAATTGAGTTGAAATTTTATACAAAAATAGTGAAATTTGTGTGACAATATATCATGTTTAAAAGAGATACTGAGCTTGTCGAAGCATCTTTATTATTATTTTAAACTATAAACAGATCCGAAGCAATTCCGTCTGCCATGAACCAATGCTTTTCAGGAATTTTTAAGTGATTGCCTTCAATAATTAAAACTTTTTCTTCTAATTTTGATTTAGTTTCGTTTTGGAAATGCTCCAAAATTCTACCATTAAATTTTTGCTTTAAGTTTTCAAGATCAACACCCCAGATGGTCCTTAAACCAATCATAATCATTTCATTAAACTGATCTTCCATAGAAAGAACCTCCTCTTCTTTCGCCAAAAGATTGGAATTTAACTTCTTAATGTATTGCTGATTATTAGCCACATTCCAGCTTCTTATGTCAAAACCATTGTAAGAATGTGCCGAAGGGCCAATTCCTAAATATTCCTTGTATTTCCAATAGCCAGAATTATGCCTTGAGTAAAAACCCGGTTTTGCAAAATTGGAAACTTCGTAATGTTCAAAACCGTTATTTTTTAGAAAATCCGATAAATAGTAGAATTCTTTATTTTGTTCCTCTTCTCTTGGGCTTTTCACTTTCCCTTTAGAAATCCAGTTTTCCAAAGCTGTTTTGGACTCAATCGTCAAAGCGTAGGACGAAATATGGGGAACTTCTAGCGCAACGGTTTTGTTTAAATTTTCTTTCCAGATTTTGAGATTAGAAGTTGGTGAACCGTAGATTAAGTCAATACTTAAATTTTCGAATCCGAAGTCTTGGGACCTTTTGATAGAATCTTCCGCTTCATTTGCTGTATGTGCACGATTCATTAATTTTAAATCATCTTCAAAAAAGCTCTGAGTACCGATTGATAAACGATTGATAGATGAACCTGACAGACCTCTTAAAAAACTCTTATCCAAATCATCAGGGTTGGCTTCTAATGTAATTTCAATATCATTTTCAAAGGTGAAATGTTTTAAAACCTCATCAATCAACGTTTTGATCTCATCTGGTGTGAGTATTGACGGGGTTCCGCCGCCGAAATAAAGAGATCGTAAATTTTTGCTTTGCAGCTCATCTTTCCTCAAAAAGATTTCCGTCTTCATCGCAGCCAGCATTTCATCCTTAAAACCCAAAGATGTTGAAAAGTGAAAATTACAATAGCTGCATTTTTGCTTACAAAAAGGAATGTGAATATAAATCATTAAAAAAGCTCTGAAAAAATTCAGAGCTCAAATTTATTTAATTTAAATGAATTAATATCTATAACCTCTGTGGTTAATGAAATTATCGAAGTTATATCCTAACCCGATCATGAAGCTGTTTCCTCCATATTCCTGAATATCAGACAATCCGATATTGTAAGTAGCACCCACCATAAATTTGTTGAATCTTACTTTTACTACCGGTGCAATCTGTAATTGCTGGCTATCGAATCTATTCTGAACAGATCTGTAGCTTACCCCGAAAGAGAATGAATTAATATCGTTGAAGAACGTTCCCATTAGGTTATAATCTATTGTTCTTGTAGAGTTCGTATTCAGGTTAATTAAAGCTGAAGGAGTGAAATAGATGTTATCTCCTACATGCCAGTCATATCCTAAGTTTAAGAAGAATTTGATAGGAGAAGGTTCACGTCCATTCACGATAGCTTCGTCATTAGTAAGAGCAATGTCGTTTACAGAAACCCCAGCAAAGATATTTCTATATGTCGCTGCCACACCGAAGTTGGCATAAGCCATGAAGATATTACTCTCATTACCTTGTAATAAAGGGTCTGAAGCATCCTGAGTATTAATTTTTGAATAATCAAAATTCATATTATAGAAGCTCACACTTGTACCGAAAGAGAATTGGTCTTTTCTGTCTCCTTCACTGCTAAGAGGAATAAAATATGAAGCACCCGCCGTAATACCACCTGCAGAAATAGGCCCGTTGCTGTCTCTGAATACAGAGATACCTGCTCCTACTCTATCAAAAATGTTCGCATTGATACCAATTGATTGTACATTTGGAGATTCTGCGAACTTAGAAAATTGCTGTTGATAGTTAAGATTAAGCTGCACATAGTCTGTTTTTCCGTATTGTGCCGGGTTGAACAGAAACTCACCATCTAAAAGGTATTGTTGATAGTACGGTAAAGTTTCTTGTGCTTTGTATGCATTTGACAAAAGAGCTAAACATACGATAGCATATAGTTTTCTCATAACAAATCTTGATTTCAATTCAACAAATATAAAAAAATTCTCAATATATTTTTAGTTTTCTAAATATTTTCTCCATTTTTTTACAGCATCCTCCATATCTTTCGGCATTGGGCTTTCAAAATATAATTCCTTCTTTGTGGTAGGATGTATAAATCCTAAAGTATGGGCATGAAGTGCATGTCTGGGCAAAACTTCAAAGACATTTTTTATAAACTGCTTATACTTAGGAAGATTCACTCCTCTTAGTGGAGTATGACCTTCATATCTTTCATCATTAAACAGGGTGTGACCGATATGTTTGAAGTGCGCCCTGATCTGGTGGGTTCTTCCTGTTTCCAGCTTACACTCTACCCAGGTCATATATTTAAATCTTTCTAAAACTTTATAATGGGTAACGGCATGTTTACCCTGGCTTCCATCTTCATAAGTGTGCATCTGCATTCTGTTTTTCGGATGGCGACCGATATGGCCACGTATAGTACCTTCATCATCCTGTACATTCCCCCAAACAAAAGCCCAGTAAAGCCTTTTTGTTTTTCTTTCAAAAAACTGCTTAGCGAGAAAGCTTAAAGCATATTCATTTTTAGCAATCACTAAAAGTCCGGAAGTATCTTTGTCAATCCTGTGAACCAGTCCTACCCTGTCCAGATCAGATTTTTCATTATTCTGTTCAAAATGATAAGCTAAGGCATTCACCAACGTCCCATCCCAGTTCCCAAACCCCGGATGGACAACCATTCCTGCATCTTTATCAACAACGACTAAATCGTCATCTTCGTATATGATATTAATAGGAATATTTTGCGGGATGATAACGTTTTCCCTCGGAGGGTGTGCCAGCAATACAGAAATCTGGTCTCCGGGCTTTACGCGGTAGTTTTGTTTAACCGGAGTTCCGTTTACAATCACATTTCCTGCCCTGCAGGTCTGGGAGATTTTATTTCTCGAAGAATTCTGACGAAAAATCAATAAAAATTTATCTATCCTTAAAGGTTCCTGGCTTTTATCAACAGTGATATTGAGATGCTCATACAACCCTTTATTTTCCTCATCAATATCGAGATTATCAATATTGTTTTGGCTTAATAATTCTTCATCTAAAAAATCTTCGTTATCTTCTGTCATTGTTTTATTTTTTAAACAAAAAGCTTCAACATAATGAAAGTTGAAGCCTGTATTTTTAATAATATTTTAGTATTATTCTACAACTACCTTTTTAGCTTTTGGCTTTTCTGTTGTGGTGGCAGTTTTATTCCCTGAAGCTGTATTGCCACTGATATTTGTGGGTGCTTTGGGTTTATTTTCATTTGTTGCAGTAGGTTTTGAAGTAATTGTTTTTGGAGCATCAGAAGTTTTTACCTCTGCCGGCTTAGGATTTTCCTTTCTCGGAGCGGGTGCTGCCGGCGGCGCATCAAAATTAGGTTCCTGATGAGCAGGAATCTCATGATACTCAATTGGCGGAAGCCCTGTATCCACCTTCATTCTATAGATAGAGTTCAGCTGTTCAATTTTTGCACTCAGCTCAGCAGGTGTTTTCTTACTTGCCCAAAGATCAATCTGCATTCCCTGGTCGCGGACGTCTCCAGCCGCAGGATCCTGATAATAAATAATATCAGATTCATCCTTGCTTCCATCTTCATGCTCCACAAGGCCTACCTCAAACATGCTTCTTGCGATCACAGCTCTGGCCTCTTTTACGGTTAACCCCACTACATTAGGAATGGAGATATTTCTCATTGGCCCGGATCCGATTACAACATCTACCATCGAGAATCTCGGAAGTTTCGTTTTAGGTTTTACGGGATTTCCTTTAAATAAAATCCTTAAAACAGCATCTTTTTGGATACTTGGCTCGAAAAGCGTGTCACCTACCTTTAATCCTACCTGCTCCAATCTCTGGAAAGCAAGGCCGGAATATTTATTTATTACATCAGGAACCTCTACTCTCGCCCAGGTTCTAGGATTTACTTTCAGCTGAATAGATCTTCCATTCTTTACACGGGAACCCGGAGCCGGATACACCTGTAATACTTGGAAAGGTCTATATTTTGGGTCATACTTAAAACTATCTACCTCATACTCCAGTCCAGAGTCATCTAAGATTTTGATGGCTTCCTGCACAGATTTATTGACAATATTAGGAACGGGAATTTCCTGACCATGATTGGTGTGGTATTCTAACCAACGGAATGTAAGCCAAACCAACCCTACGAAAACACCAATGGCTACAACTAAGTTCAGTAAAACTTTCCAATTGAAAAGTGATTTAAGCATACTTAAAATTACTATAAATTAGACAGCAAATATAACTAATAATTTTAGAATGTGATTTTTATTTAACACATTTCACTTTTGATTTTAAAATTTCCGAATTTGCGCTATGCATTATATAAAATGATTAAATTTGTCCTAATTGATACTATACAGTTATGAGCAAAAAAAGTGTTGCCGTAGTAATGGGAGGCTATTCGGACGAATATGTTGTATCATTAAAAAGCGGGCAATTAATTTATGATTCCTTAGACAGAAACCTTTATGATGTATATAAAGTAGTCATCCTTAAAAATGAATGGTCTTTTTTAAGTGAGAATGATAAAAAATACTCAATCAATAAAGGTGATTTTTCTGTAAACCTGGAAAATGGCGAAACTTTGAAGTTTGACGTTTGCTTCAACATCATCCACGGAACACCGGGTGAAAACGGAATCCTACAGGCTTATTGGGATGCAATAGGACAAAAATACACAGGTTGTGACTTTTATCAAAGTGCCTTAACCTTCAATAAAAAAGACACATTAGCCGTACTTTCAAAATACGGAATCCCTTCTGCAAAAAGTGTTTATTTAAGAAAAGGGGAAAAGATCAATGTTGATGAAATTATAGAAACGCTTGGTTTGCCTATTTTTGTTAAGCCTAATCAATCCGGATCATCTCTGGGAATTTCAAAGGTTAAAGAAAAATCGGAATTAATTGCAGCCACTGATGTTGCTTTTAAAGAAGATGATGAGATTTTAATTGAAAGTTTCCTTAACGGAATGGAAGTTTCTGTTGGCGTTATAGACTATAAAGGAGAAACTATCGTTCTGGGAATCACGGAAATTATCCCTAAAAACGAATTTTTCGATTACGAAGCCAAATATGAGGGTGCTTCAGAGGAAATTACCCCTGCAAGAATAGATGAAGCTACAAGAATCCGTGTGGAAGAAATTGCAAAAAGAGCTTACAATTCTCTTGGAATGAGCGGCTTTTCAAGAAGCGAATATATTTTAATGAATGGCATTCCTTATATGCTGGAGATGAATACCAATCCTGGATTCTCTCCTGCAAGCATTTTACCTCAACAGGCAAAAATCTATGGAATTTCCATTACAAACCTTTGCGGAAACGAGGTTGAAAAAGCATTGAATAAAAAATAAATAGAAGTTAGATATTAGAGGTTGGAAGTTAGCTGTTTTAAAATCCGAAACTCGAAACCCAAAACTCAAAACTGTTTACGCATGAAAATTGCTGTTTTCCCGGGATCATTTGATCCTATTACCCTAGGACATTACGATATTATTGAAAGGGCTGCTCCGCTTTTTGACAAATTAATTATAGCCATTGGGCAGAATTCTCAGAAAAAATATATGTTTCCATTGGAGAAAAGAATGGAGTTTATTCAAAATTCTGTTGCCGAATTTCCGAATGTAGAGGTTGACTATTTTGAAGGTTTAACTGTTGATTACTGCTTTGAAAAGAATGCGCAATACATCATCAGAGGTCTTAGAAACCCTGCAGATTTTGAATTTGAAAAAGCCATTGCCCATACCAACCGGACTTTGGCTCATAAAAAGCTGGAAACCGTATTTTTATTAACCTCATCTGGAAAATCTTTCATCAGCAGCAGCATTGTGAGGGAAATTATTAACCACGGCGGAGAATATGAACTACTTGTTCCAGATTCGGTAAGAATAGAGAAGGAATAATTGATAAGCAATGAATGATAATTGATACAATGGTTAGCAATTTGCTTTGGAGGAAAAATCATTCATCAATTATCATTTATCATCAATAAAACATGCACGAACAGTTCAATTTTGCCATAGAAATCCTTGGAACGATATCCTTTTCGATGTCGGGAAGTTTTGCTGCGATGCAGAAGCGACTGGATCCGTTTGGGGTTTTGATCATTGCTTTTGTGACTTCTGTAGGTGGTGGAACTGTGAGAGATTTACTACTTGATATTCCTGTTTTCTGGATGCATGATCTTCTCACCTGTGCGTTGATTATTCTGACGAGTATTTTTACGATGGTTTTTAAATCCTTTGAAAAAAATTTCAGGGTAACATTATTTATTTTTGATAGTTTCGGGTTGGGATTATTTACGATAATAGGTGTACAGAAAGGCCTTCACGCAGGAATCCATCCATTGATCTGTATTGGACTAGGAACTATTACCGGCTGTTTTGGAGGTATTATCCGGGATATTTTGCTCAACCGAATTCCATTGATTTTCAGAAAAGAAATTTATGCTACAGCTTGTATTATAGGGGGTGCAACGTTTTTATTATTGACAAAATTCACAATGCTTTCTTATACAGTTGTTCAGGTTTTTACGATTTTATTAATTGTGGCAATCAGAACTTTAGCCATGAAATATCATTGGCAGATCCCGAAATTTTATGGATATGAGCATAATAATTCTGAAATGTGATGTTGATTTAAAATAAAAATCCTTCGACTGCTCCGCACTCAGGATGGCATCGCTAATACTAGACGGTAATATTATACAGAATAATTGGCCAGTGTTATTCTGAGCGCGAAGCAGTCGAAGAATCTAATACACTAAAAACCACTTAATATGAAAAACAAAAAAGCCCCTGAAAATTCAGGCGCTTGTATTTTATAAACTCAATTTCGAAAAACTCGAAACTCGTATCTCATTAAAAGAATTTCCCTCTGTTTCTCATATTGGGATTATGCATATGCTTTTGCATTGTTGGCATTTTCAATTGATCTTTCATCATTTTGATCTGATCAGTCATCATGCCTGCAGTGTCTAATCTCCTTGCTTCATCTAACAATTTTTGTCCTTCTTGTTTTCTGCCTTTAGAAATTGCTGCTGCTGCCAAATTCAATGTTGCCATTGCCCTGTCATGCTTCATATTTAAACCATAGTCTAACGCTTTTCTCATTAAGGGCTCTATTTTTGTGGGATGGTCCTGAGCCTGTGTCAATCCCAATAAATAATGAAAATATCCATACTGAGATTTATGAAGCTGAGTCTGATAATTGGTAATATTTTTAAGCCATTTTGCAGCTTTTCCCATATTCTGCTTTCTTAATTGCCAGAAAGCCAAAAGAATATATTCGTTTTTAAAGAAAAGCAAGATCGGTGCTGCTGCTAAAAGGAAAATTACAATTCCCCAACCCAGATTTCTCGTGAAAATCATCATATAAAGTCCTAAAAGTATAAGAACCGCTGCAACTGCAATTTTTATGTACTTATTCATTATTCAATTTTAGAAGTGCAAAGATAAAGAATTTAGAGGTTAGAAGCTAGAGGTTAGAAGTTAGATTCTTACAACTATTCACTTTTAATCTTTTCAAACGTCTGAAAGCAAAAATCGTATTGATTTTTTTCGTCTTTTTCATGGCAGACTTCATCAATTTTTTTCCAGATCCTAGCATCAATTTTGGGGAAGAAAGTATCAGCTTCAAGGTCTGCTTTTACTAGAGTAACTTCCAGTTTATCAACAAAATCTATGGTCTGCTCATAAATATTTCCTCCGCCGATAATGAAAACCTCTTCGTCGATTTTTTTGGCAAATTTTATTGCCTCTTTAATACTTCCCACAATCAAAATTCCTTCTTCAAACCAGTTTTTTTTTCTTGATACTACAATATTGGTGCGGTTTGGGAGCGGCTTTCCTATACTTTCATAGGTTTTCCTTCCCATAATTACAGGATGTCCGGAAGTAATAGATTTAAAATGCTTGAGGTCTTTTGGAAGATGCCAAAGTAGTTGATTTTCAAAACCAATTTCATACTTCTCACCCATAGCCACGACTATTGTTGTCATTAAAATATTTTTTTACAAAATTAGAACATAATTTGTATATTTGATTAACACAAAAATTTAAAAAAAATAAACTATGAAAAACAAAGGCTGTTTGAGCGCTGGAACCATTGGTATTGCGCTTCTCATCATTGTTGCATTATTATTCTTTTGGGGAAAAAGCGGCTACAATAGTTTTGTAACTAAAGAACAAAATGTAAATACAAAATGGTCAAACGTAGAAACTGTTTACCAAAAAAGAGCGAATTTGATTCCAAATTTGGAAAGAACCGTAAAATCTTATTCTAAATTTGAGCAAGAAACCTTAACAAAAGTAATCGAAGCACGTTCCAAGGCAACTTCAATTAATATAGATCCAACGAACATGACCGAACAGGATATCGCAAAATTCCAGGCGGCACAGGGTGAACTTACTGGTGCTTTAAGCAGATTGATGGCAGTAGTGGAACAATACCCCAATCTAAAGGCAGATCAGCAGTACATAAATTTTCAAAGAGAATACACTGCCATAGAAAACAGCATCAGAACGGAAACTGTTTACTACAATGAGGCAGCACAGGATTACAATACATCAATCAAAACTTTCCCGAATAATATTCTGGCGAATTTTACAAACTTTAAAGAGAAACCTTATTTCAAAGCAGATGCAGGCGCGCAAAAAGCACCTGAAGTATTCTCAGAATAATGAGCAATTTCCTTACAGATCAGCAGATAGCTTCCCTTGTGGAAGCTATTCAGTCAGCAGAAAAACATTCTACCGGTGAGATCAGAGTGCATATCGACTCGAATACAGAAACCAATAGTGCGGAAACGGCTTTTGAAGTTTTCAAAAAATTAAGCATGAAAAAAACCTCCGATAGAAACGGGGTTTTGTTTCATGTCAATTTCGAGCAAAGATACCTTACCATTATTGGTGATATCGGAATTCATGAAAAGGTGCATCAGTCATACTGGGATCATCTGCATGACTATATCACTTCTGAATTTGCAAAAGGAAATTATTACAAAGCCTTAAAAAGCGGAATTCTGGAAACAGGATTAGAATTAAAAAAACATTTTCCCATAACAGGCGAAAACCACAACGAACTTCCTAATGAAATTACGTTCTCTTAAAATAGTATTTTCATTTTTATTGCTTTGCTTTTACACATTTGTATCAGCGCAATACACCTTTCCTGAAAAGCCAGCTATCCTTTATCCTGTTTTCGACGAAGCCAATTTGCTAAGCCAGCAGGAAAAAGACAACCTCAATAAAAAACTGATTGCTTTTTCAGATTCTATCTCTACGGAAATTGAAGTTATCATTATTCCTTCCACAAAAGGGGAAGATGTGAACTTTTTAGCAACCATGTTTGGCCAAAAATGGGGAATAGGAAAAAAAGGAGTGGATAATGGCATCGTATTTTTAATTGCAACCGAAGACCACAGCATGTCTATACAGCAGGGAAGGGCAGTTGAACAATACCTCACGGCATCCGTTGCAGGACAGATTTTAGATTATATCGTCACCCCACATTTCAAGCAAGGTGAATGGTACGAGGGCATTAACCGCGGAACTTCGGCAATCATGGAAGCCGTTCAGGGAAAATTCAAACCATTGAATGATCCGAGCAGCGATGGAGATGTAAGTCTCTTTAAAGTAATCATCATTGTTTTTGTGGTTTTCATAATTATTGCTATTCTTTTCGGGAACAGAGGCGGAGGAAAAGGTGGAGGAAACTATGACGACGACGATGTGATCTTGTCCAGAAGAGGCCGCAAAAATTACCCTGGTGGATTTTTCCCTTTCCCGGGCAGTTTCGGAGGAGGTGGATTTGGTGGAGGCAGTTCCGGTGGAGGCGGAGGATTTGGTGGCTTCGGCGGAGGCGGAAGTTTTGGAGGTGGTGGTGCTTCGGGAGGTTGGTAAATTAAATTCATATAATTATACATAAGTTTCACATATGGCTATTATTATTGAAGCCTTTCAGGCTTCCGCTTAATATAATAAGCTAAAATCAACTTAACAATAAAAATTAATACTTTTATAAAAAGCGCATAGTCTATTCCTCAAAATTCATTAAATTTACTGAAAACAGGTTTATGAAGAAGACGTTGGTAGTTTTTGCGCACCCTTATTTAGAGCATTCCAACTCAAATGTAGAGCTCATCAATTTCTATGTCCGTCATCAGCATTTTACCTTAAGGGATATCTACGAAGAGTATCCGGATTTTCATATTGCCGCATTCCGGGAGAGAAAAAGAATAAAAAATTACGACCGTTTTATTTTCCAGTTTCCATTGATCTGGTTTGGAATGCCTCCTTTGTTGAGACTCTGGATTGATGAAGTTTTTGACCGCGACTGGCTAAAGAACGGAGAATATAACCCCCTGGAAGACAAAGAAATATATATTTTGGTCACTACAAGCGGAAAAGAAAAATATTTCACAAAAGAAGGAGCATACAAGTATACTGTGGAAGAACTGATAAGTGGGCTTATTGTTTCTTTAAATGTTTTCAAAGCCAATATTAAAAACATCAAAATCGTTTACGAAGCCAATAAATTATCCAAAAAAGACATCATTTTACATAAACAGGAATTTTCAGAACTTCTTAATCAATAAAGCATGGAAACCAGTTTGGCTATGAATACCCTTATTTTCTTAGGCGTTGCCATTATTATGGTTCCGCTGGCGAGGAAGTTGGGACTGAGTTCCGTCATCGGATATATTGCAGGAGGAATCATCATTGGTCCCTATGTTTTGAAGCTTACAGGCAAGAATGTGAATGATATTATGCACGCCAGCGAATTCGGGGTGATTATGCTTTTGTTTTTAGTTGGTCTTGAATTAGAACCAAGGAAATTCTGGGAAATGCGTAAGAAAATTATCGGGCTCGGGCTTACACAAATGTTGCTGACCATTTCACTGCTTTTTCTAGTTTTTGTCTGGGCCGGATGGCGGGTTGATAAAGCCATTGCGGTTGCCATGTGTTTTGCACTGTCTTCCACAGCTATTGTTTTGCAGACTTTACAGGAAAAAAATAATTTAAAAACCTTAGCCGGGGAAGCTTCTTTTTCTACACTTCTGTTTCAGGATATTGCGGTGATTCCTATATTGGCGGTTCTTCCACTTATTGCCAATTATAAAGCCCAGCATAATGATAATGATATCCAGGTTTTGATACAGACACTTCCGGAATGGATGCAGTTTATAATGGTAATTCTAGGGGTTGTTATTTTAATTTTATTAGGAAGATATGTTTTCGTTCCATTTTTAAGATATGTTTCAAAATCGGGAATGACAGAACTTTTAACGGCTTCTTCTCTATTTTTAGTTATCGGAGTTTCAGAATTAATGGGTGCTATTGGGCTTTCCCCCGCATTGGGTGCTTTTCTTGCTGGAGTGATGTTGGCCAACAGTGAGTTTCGCCACGAGCTGGAAGCGCAGATTGATCCGTTCAAAGGATTGCTTCTCGCAGTATTTTTTGTGAGTGTGGGCTCTACCATGAATTTTAATGTGATTCAGAAAGATCCGGTTTTTATTTTTAGTACCGTTTTTGCAGTTTTAATTATAAAATTTATTGTTCTTTATTTTATCGGAAAGTTTTTTAAAATTGATACTCCTCAAAGTTTTTTTTATGCTTTTGCTCTGTCACAGGTTGGGGAATTTTCTTTTGTGCTGATTAATTATGCCTCAAGCCTTTACCTACTAAGCCCGGAACTGAATTCCCAAATGATGGCTGTAACTGCAATTACAATGTGTATTACGCCTTTTCTTTTAATTATTAATGATAAACTGATTACTCCAAAATTCATTAAAGAAATTCCCGAAGGCGAGCATGACTACAGTATTATGGATAGTAATATCGCTCAAAAGAAAATCATCATTGTGGGTTTTGGGCATTTCGGGAGTACAGTCGGCCGTCTTCTAAAAGCGAATAAAGTTTCGGCTACAGTTCTGGACAGGGATCCGGATCGGGTAAAGCTATTAAGAAGCTATGGCTTTAAGGTATATTACGGAGATGCAACAAAAATCCTTACTCTAAGAGCGGCAGGAATAGAGGATGCGGAAATTTTGGTTTTGTGTTTGGATGATCCAGACGATAATAAATTCATCGCTGATCTTATTCGTGAATATTATCCGTCTGTGAAAATTTTTGTAAGAGCAAAAAACAGAATTGACGCTTATAATTACCTGAACAACGGAATTAATAATATTTACCGTGAAACCCTGGGAACTGCCGTAGATATGGCCGTAGACCTTCTTCACGAAACAGGAATGCGGAAATATGCAGCAAGACGTCTTGCACAGCGGTTTATGGCAATTGATAAAGCTTCAGTAAAAAAACTTGCCAAGATAAAAGAAGAGGATAACGAGCTCATTCTCTTTACCACAAAAGAAATCCTCCAGCGAGAGGAGGAGTTATTAGCTTATGATAATCTTAATTTTGATAATCAGGAATGGGAAGTCTCCTCATCTGAAGATGAAGATGATGAAACCGAAAATTAAACCTTACTGAATATTAACGCTTCCGCCACTATTTTCTTCCTTCAAGATGTTGGTTACATTTCCTTTTTTATAAATGCCTATACTTCCCCCGGATGAAGCTTCTGCCTTGATGGATGAAGAAGCACTGATCTCCACACTTGCTCCGCTCGAAGCTTCTGCATCTACATTATCTGCCACTACATTTTTCGCAGCAATACTGCTCCCCGAAGAAGATGTTACTTCAGCATTTTTCGCTTTTCCTGAAATATCTATACTTGCGGCAGAAGAGGCATCCACATCAAGATCAACAGCCCAGATTTTTCCACTGAAATTACTACTGCTGTCTGCCGAAATATCAAAATCATTGGCTTCCATATCTCCAGAAACCGATCCTGCACTTGAAATCTCGATGCTGGTCTTATCCTGTACAAATTTATCTTTAACAGCAATCTTTCCTGCGGAATTGGCATTCAGTTTTGTGAAATCTTTAGCATAAATCTTTGCTGAAACATTATGGGTATTCATCACCCTGATTCCTGGCTTATAATGAATATGAAGCTTTCCGCCGCTGATATTCACCAAAACCTCATCAATAATATTTTCCGGCGCAGATATTACCACTTTTTCCACATCCGATTTTACAATTTCAGCATCAATGGCCTGGGAAACTTCAATTTCGTCAAAATCGCCTGTAGATTCTTTCTGTCTCATTGGCCCATTGTCTTTTGTGACAACTTTTTCTACCCAATTGCTTTTTCCGTTATCGTGGTTTCTTCTTTCGTTTTTTTCACAAGAAGCAAGGAGAATAAATGCTGAAAAAATAAAAATAGTTTGTGATTTCATGTTTACCGTTTTTGAATTTACTTTAATGTCTTTCTTTAATAACAACTAATTTATAAAAAATATTACACCTGTTCTTAACTATAATATCATTTCAGTCATATTTAATCATTTTTAAATATAATTTTCCTATAAACTTAAACCAAAAAGAATTAAAATTCAATAACTTACACTATATTTTCCTCTTTGATTGTATAAATATTTAACTAAGAATTTCTTTTTCTGATGATGAAATTTAGTCTTATATCAATTAAGTTTTTAATATCTTTATGCTTTTAATAAATTATTTATGAAGAAGATTTCATCGGTATTATTAATTTCTGCATTAGCATTTAATCAATCTTGTACTACAATGAAAAACATTGATATCCAAAAGGAAATTTCCACACCGGATCCTTCCCTTTCATCAAACCCTTTTATGAAAAAAAGCAAGCTTCAGTATGAGGCTCCGGAGTTTGATAAAATTAAAGATGAACATTTTAAACCGGCTTTTGATTTTGGATTAAAACAACATGATGCCGAGATTTTAAAAATAGCCAATAATCCTGAAGCTCCTACTTTTGAAAATACAATTGTAGCATTGGAAAAAAGCGGTGAAGTGCTGAAAAGAGCCCAAATCGTATTTTCAAATCTTACAAGCGCGAATACAAACCCTACTTTACAGGCTTTAGATGAAGAATATGCCCCTATTTTTGCGGCTCATTCTGATAAAATGTATCTCAATGAAAATCTTTATAAAAGAATAAAATCTATTTCCGAAAACGGCTTAGATTCTGAAGGTAAGAGGCTTTTACAATACTACAAACAAAATTTTGAAATTGCCGGAGCCAATCTTTCTTCTGCCGACAAAGAAAAACTAAAGCAGATCAACCAGGAGCTGGCTTCACTTTCCACTCAATATTCCAACAAATTACTGGAAGCAAGAAAGCAGGGCGGAGTTTTCTTTACTGATGCTAAAGAACTGGACGGGCTTTCGGCTGATGAAATTGCAGCGGCCGCCAGTGATGCGAAAAACGCGGGAAAGCCCGGTCAATATCTTTTAGCCTTACAAAATACAACCCAACAGCCTCTTTTACAAAACCTTAAAAACAGGGCAACCAGAGAAAAGCTGTTCAAAGCATCCTGGATGAGAGCCGAAAAAAGTGATGGAAATGACACCAGAGAAACCATTGAAAAATTATCCAAATTAAGACTTAAAAAAGCTCAGATTTTAGGAAAGAAAAGCTTTGCGGAGTGGAAACTGCAGGATCAGATGGCGAAAAATCCAGAAGCAGCAACAAAATTAATGAATCAAATTGCAACGCCAGCCGTAGAAACAGCAAAACGTGAGGCGAAAGATATTCAGGATCTGATCAATCAGCAAAACGGAGGCTTCAAAGTAGAGCCCTGGGACTGGAATTTTTATGCCGAGCAGGTAAGAAAAGCAAAATTTGATCTTGATGAAAGTGAAATAAAACCTTATTTTGAAATTATAACCGTTTTGGAAAAAGGAGTTTTCTTTGCTGCTGAAAAATTCTATGGACTGACATTCAAAAAAAGGACGGACCTTCCTGTTTACCACCCGGATGTGGTGACATACGAGGTTTTCGATCATGACGGAAAATCTATTGCCATCTATTACCTCGATTTCTACACTCGAGATTCTAAAAACGGTGGTGCTTGGATGAGCAATTTTGTTGAACAGTCTTATCTTTTGGGAACAAAACCTGTGATTGTCAACTGCTACAATTATCAGAAACCTGCTCCGGGGAAACCATCATTAATCAGCTATGACGATGTTACAACCATTTTCCATGAGTTCGGGCATTCGATCCACGGGATGTTTGCAAGCCAGAAATATCCTTCCCTTTCAGGAACCAATGTACCAAGAGATTTTGTGGAATTCCCTTCTCAGATCAATGAGCACTGGGCTTTGGATCCCGTTGTTTTGAAAAATTACGCTTTACATTACGAAACAAAACAGCCCATTCCGCAGACTTTGGTTGATAAAATTAAGAAGGCCGCAACCTTTAATCAAGGATATATGACAACAGAATTGGTTTCTGCTGCCGAGCTGGATATGGATTGGCATACGGTTACGAATGAAAGTCAGCTGATTCCGGTTTTAGATTTCGAAAAACAATCATTAATGAAACACGGATTTACTTTGGCAACGGTTCCTCCGAGGTATCATACTCCTTATTTTGCTCATATTTGGGGTGGCGGCTACTCTGCCGGATATTACGCCTATTTGTGGTCCGAAACATTGGATAACGATGCCTGGGAATGGATCAGAAACAATGGCGGATTAACCAGAGAAAACGGTGACCGTTTCAGAAAATATATCTTATCTGTAGGAAATTCTGTTGACCTTAATCAGGCATTCAGAGATTTTACGGGACATGATCCGGATATTAAACCTTTATTGAGAAACAGAGGATTTATTAAATAATTTTTAAGAGCATTCAATTTTTGGATGCTTTTTTGTTTAACCACAAATAGCAGTAATATTTTCACGAATAGTGCTATTTTCTCCCGCAGATTTTGCAAATGACGTGGATTTAATGCTGATAATAGGTTTCGGCTAAAGCCAATTTGAATGAATTTATATTCTTAAACGGGCTAAAGCCCGTTCCTATTGATAAAAAGAATTGTGTTATGTAGAAAATATTCGTATAAATTTGTGTTTTAATCCTGTTTAAAAATAAAATTAAAAAATGAATTGTCCCTGCTGCTCCGGAAAGATCTATCAAGAATGCTGCAAACCCTATCACACCGGAGAAAAATATGCTCTGACTGCCGAAGCCTTGATGCGGTCGAGGTTTTCTGCATTTGCCATTCCGAATAGTGAATATTTATTGGAAACCACCCTTCCGAGCAAAAGGAAATATCACAGTAAAAATGCTTTACAGGAATGGGGAGAAACCAATGAATGGACAAAACTTGAAATTATTGACAAACCTTTTTTAAATAAAGTTGAGTTCAAAGCTTTTTATATTGATGATGAGGGTCACCAACAGATTCACCATGAATTATCAACATTTAAAATGATTCAAAACCGTTGGTTTTATGTGAGTGGGGAATTTCTAGAATAGTTCTTTTGTTGGAACTCGCAAAGGCGCAAAAAGCTATTGATTTATATATTTTTTTAAGGCCAAGGATTTTATTTTCGATAAAATTAAAACTTTTGATTTCTTGCTTTAATAAAAATCTAAACTTTATATCTTTGAGCAATTAAAAAAATGTCCGACAAAAGCCAGACATTTATATTATTCAAACTCTTTAGTGAGCTTCGTTTCCATCAATTCCATGAGCGTGGCCGTGAGACAGCTCTTCTTCCGTTGCCGGACGTGTGTTTAAAATTTCCACCTGGAAATCCAATACTTTTCCTGCCATCGGGTGATTAAGATCTGCTACTACAGCTTCAGGGGTAACTTCTACTACAAATGCCTGGAAATGATTTCCCTGATTGTCAGATAAAGGCAAAATAGCGCCTACAGGCGGAGTCCCTGATTCTTTGAACATATCCATCGGCAGCTGCACGATAGCATCCGGCTGTTTTTCTCCATAAGCTTCCTCAGGCTGGATAACAAAATCGGCTTTATCACCAGATTTTAAGCCAAGAATATTTTGTTCAAATTTCGGGATCATCATTCCTACACCATATAAAAATGTAAGTGGGTTTTCTGCTGTTGTTTCTTCTACAAGAACCTTACTCCCATCTTCTTCGATAGTGTGAAGAATATACTTTACAGCTACCACGTGATTGTTTTCGATTGTCATATTTTTCTTTTTTGCCGTGATAGTTTTTCACGATTAACATGACAAATATACTGTTTTTGAAATGATTGAAAGGGGAAATCACAACAACATCAGTTTTCTCCTTTTGCTTCGTCTCTTTTCTTTTGCCTTAAAACATATAAGTATAAGCTTTCTACTTTAGCCCTAGCCCAGTCTGTCTTTCTTAAAAATTTTAATGATGAGCTGATGCTCGGATTGTCTGTAAAGCATTTTATGTTAATCTGCTCTCCCAGTTTCTCGAATCCGTTGTAATATTCTACCAGCTCTTCGAGGATGGTGTCGAGCCTTTTTCCGTGTAGTGGGTCTTTAGAAGGTTGTGGCATCCGTTTTTTTGTAAAATTAAGAAAAAAGTCTCCGTTGATACCTCTCAACAGAGACTTTATTTTTATAAATCTTTAATGGCCGGCTTTACTTCTTTCCCGAATAGTTCTATCGATTTCATCATTAGATCGTGAGAAGGATCCCCCACGTCCATATGCCCGATAAATCTTGTTATTCCGAAAATTTCCTTTAAATAAGCAATTTTATCTGCAACTTGTTTAGAATTTCCTATTAATAAAGCACCGTCTTTACTTCTTCCGCCTTCATACTGCATTTTTGTATAAGGAGCCCAGCCTCTTGTAGCTCCTATTCTATCCATTTGAGATTTGTAATTCTCAAAATAACCATCAATAACCGCGGAATTGTCGCTCACGAAAGTATGAGAATGTACGGCAATCTGCATTTTTGACTCGTCGTGGCCTGCTTTTTTATATTCTTGCTTGTAAAACTCAATTAGATTTTTAAACTGAATCGGCATTCCTCCAATAATTGCCACCACCAAAGGCATCCCCAATTGTGCAGCGCTTAAAACAGATTGTGGAGTTCCTCCAACAGCCCTCCAAATCGAAATTTTCCCATCGTTTTTAGCCCTTGGATAAACCGTTTGATTGTTCATCGGGGCACGGAGTTTTCCTGACCAGGTTACATTTTCTTTCGAATTTATTTTTAATAATAGTTCTAATTTTTCATCAAAAAGCTCTTCATAATCATTCAGAGAATAGCCATACAAAGGAAAAGATTCTATAAAACTTCCTCTTCCTACGTAAATCTCTGCACGGCCATCAGAAATTAAATCCAATGTTGCAAAATCTTCATACACTTTTACTGGTTCTGATGAACTTAATACCGTAACACCGCTTGCCAGCTTTATATTTTTCGTAATACTTGCCGCCGCAGCCAACACCATTTCCGGTGATGAAACTGCATAATCCGGACGGTGATGTTCTCCCATTGCAAAGACATCGATTCCGATTTCGTCCATGAATTTTACCTGCTCAAGGATCTCACGGATCTTTACACCTGCATCTCTATATTTTCCGGTTGTTTTGTCGATACCTAAATCGCCAAACATGCCTATACCTAATTCCATATTGTTGATTTTAGCTGAACAAAAATAGTTGAATACCAAACCAAAAACATTGATGTTTGTTAAGAAGCTAAGTTGAGGTTAAGGCTGTTTATTTTTCAGCTTCAAAAATTGTTTTTCGAAAAGATGATAAGAAAGTATTGATAACAAGACAGTTCCAATGAATGATAATGTGGTGATCATTATCCAATTCATATTCGTTTTATTTCCGATTTTAACGAATAAACTTATGAAAATGGTATGAAAAAGATACAAACCATAAGTATATTTCCCTAATCTGGCTAAAATACTGGCATCAGGAATTTTAAAAACATTTTTCTTTCCAAGGGTAAATAAAATCAATCCTGAAAATAACACGCTAAAAAGGAATGAACTTACTTTAAGATCTGGAATCACATCCGTATTAGCAACAATTAAAATAAAACCAATGATAGAAATAGCATATATATTTTTATAAAAAGCCGGAATTTCGCCCAGTTTTTCAATAATATTTTTTTTAAACACAAATATATAAGCCGGGATCGCCCCAAATGCAAAATAATGGATATTCGTGAAAATATCAAGAGTATTCAGATTATATCTTTCATACACAGCCTGCATAATGAAAGAGAAAATAATACACCCGATAAGCAGTTTCGAAATATTTTTTAAAGAAATGAAATAAAAAGCCAGTCCCCAGAAAATATAAAAATGTTCTTCCACGCAAAGCGACCAAATTACCGTTAAAGGCGCAACATTCGGAAGCAGCTTTGTAAACATGGCCATATAATTTTCAAGAAATGTTAAAGTAAAAAACCAATTCGGCAGATATCCTTCGTTGGAATAAGAAATATTAAAAAAACTAAGAATATAAGGCGTACACATGGCAAAAATGACCATTGCATAATACAAAGGCCAAATTCTTAATACCCTCCTCTTAAAAAACTTTTTTAACGGAACTTTCCCTTGGTTATTTATTTTTTCAAGGATGAGTATATAAGTAATCAAAAAACCACTTAACACAAAGAAAAAAGAAACACCAATCCCCCCTTCATGAGAGAAATAGTATAGAATGCTATCTTCAGGAACGGGGGAATGGCGCAAAAAAACCAATAAAAAAGACAGGAACCTCAACGAATCAAACGTGTGAAAGTGTACCCTGTCTATTTTTGTAAAATTCATTATATATTAAAGATTATTTCTTCAAATATAAGTCAAAATAATCTGTTATTTTCTGCATCAGATGTACTCTGTCTTTTCCGATGACATTATGCGGATGCCCGGGATAAACAAAATAATCCAGCTGTACACCATTATCCACTGCAGACTTAATAAATTTCACCGAATGCTGCCAAACCACCACATCGTCCTGTGCCCCGTGAATCATCAGTAACTTCCCTTTCAGGTTCTGAACTTTATCCAGAAGATTTGCAGCGGCATAGCCTTTAGGATTTTCCTGAGGAGTATCCATATATCTTTCGCCGTACATGACTTCATACATACTCCAATCGATTACAGGACCTCCTGCAACTCCTACTTTGAAAATATCCGGCTTACGAAGCATAAAGCTTGTTGTCATAAATCCGCCGAAGCTCCAGCCGTGAATTCCCATTCTTTCAGCATCTACGTAAGGAAGAGATTTCAGGTACTCTACCCCTTTCATCTGGTCGTTCATTTCAATAGTCCCCAGATTTCTGAAAACTGCCTGCTCAAACTTCAAGCCGCGATTAGCAGAGCCTCTTCCATCCATTGTGAAAATAATGTATCCGTTCTGAGCCATATATTCATACCAAAGATTCCCGGAAGCCGGAAAAGTATTGGTGATCAGCTGCAAGTGCGGACCATTATACAGATAAACTATTGTAGGATATTTTTTATTCGGATCAAAATTGGTCGGAAGAATGATTTTCCCGTATAAAGGAGTTCCGTCGTCTGCTTTTAACTCTACATTTTTAATTTCAGGGCGCTGATAATTTTTTAATGTATTTTCAGCAGTTAAAATAGTATTTGATTTTAGGGTATTTGTATTAATAATGTTCGCCACTCTTGGGATGGAGGCACTAGTATACATATCATACAGATAATTTCCGTCGCTGCTTAAAACCCCATTGTGAACACCTTCTGCATTATCCAGGCGCTGCATTTTAAAGCTTGTCCAATTAATTTTATATAAATGTTTCTCCAAAGGAGTTTCTTTTGTAGACGTGAAGTAAATTTCTTTTTTCTTTTCATTAAAACCCAGAATGTCAGTTACCAGCCAGTCCCCTTTTGTGATTTGTGCTACCAGGCCTTTTTCTAAACTATAATGGAACAAGTGATTGTAGCCCGTTCTCTGGCTCTGCCAGATAAAGTCTGTATTGGAATTCGGGAAGAATGTCAGCGGATGCTGCGGTTCCACGTATTTATCACTTGTTTCTTCGAACAACGTTTTCACCAAATCTCCGGTTACCGCATCATACTGGTTCATTTTCATGTGGTTTTGCCCCCTGTTCAAAACACCCACGAAAATGTATTTTGAATCCGGGCTCCACGTCACAGCCGTTAGATATTGATCTTTTTCCCCATCAATTTTTAAGAAAGTGGTAGTTTGTTCTTTGATATTGAAAATGCCCAATGTTACCTGATGCGAAGTTTGCCCAGCCATAGGATATTTTATATTGTGATTTTCTGCCGGTGTTACCGACCAGTCGATGATCGGGTAATCTGCCACCATAGTTTGGTCCATTCTATAAAACGCCACATTTTCTGAATTTGGAGATGGGAAAATTCCCGTATCAATTCCAAATTCATTTCTGTGTACATTGGAAGCTCCATTCAGGATATTTTCGTCAGAATCATTCGTTACGGTGATTATTTTTCCGTTTTTGCTGACGAACAAATTATTTTTCACTGTAAAAGCAAAAATTTGATTATTTGCAAAAACTTTCAGATTAGATGCTTCTTTATCTATTGTAACGGAATTTTTCATCTTCCAGTCACTTCCCGATTTTTCAACCCATACCATTTTGTCATTTGCGTTGAAATATCCGTGGGAATTGCTTGTGAATTTTATCTGTGGTACAGCTTTCAATGCGTTATCCGTCAGGTTTTTATTCAGCTGGGTAAGTGACACCAGCGTATCCTGCTTATTGGTTTTCAGATCAGTGATCAAATAACCGCCTTTTACGGCTTGGATGTATGATTTCCCATCATTAGACCATGAAAATTGTGAGATGCTTTTAATCGCAAGATTAGTTCTCAGGCCGTTAACCGCTTCCGCCATCGTGAATTTTTGAGTCTGGGCAAATGCCGAACCGCCCAAAACCATCATCAATAAAGAAAATCTATATAATTTCATTGTATAAAATTGAATCCATCAAAAATAAGAAATAAAAATCATTCGTTAAGAAATGTTAAAATAAAAGACTGATAAATTAAGAGTGTGGTATTGATGGGAAATATTTCTTAACTTAATATGGGTTTTTTATTGATGGTTGTTAGTTAATGGCTGATGGTTTTTACTATTGATTTTATGATTAATTGTCATTCTGAATATAGACTGAAGGTCTACGAACGCAGCTCAGAAGCGGAGTGAAGAATCTATTTTAACGCAATTTTCGCTAAGATTTTATTTTAAAATTATACTGAATATTCTTAGTTCGCAAGGGCGTTCCACTTAGCAAATGAGCAGTACGTTTGTCATCCTGAAGGATCTAAGCAAAGTTTAAAACAATATGTAAAGATTCTAATTAGATTCCTATGGAAAGGCAAAAGTATGGAAATATAACTATTGAGATTGCTTCGTCACTCCCTAGCCCCGATTGCAGTGGAAATCCTTTTAAAAAAAGATTGTAACGAAAAGCGGGATTAAGCTTCAAATAAAAAGAAAATAAACAAAAACTAATTTCTTATCCTACGTCAATGATTTGTACCCTCCGACTGACTTAAATTCGCATTATAATTTAACAACAAAAATACTATTACAATGGCTACAAAATGGAACCTAGACCCAGCACATAGTGAAATTACTTTCAAAGTAAAACACATGATGATTTCTAATATTAAAGGAAACTTCACCAACTTCAATGCAGAAATTGAAGCTGATGATGACAGCTTTGCTAATGCTAAAACTACAGCAACAATTCAGACAGATTCTATCTCTACACACAATACAGACAGAGATAACCACTTAAAATCTGCCGAATTCTTTAATTCTGAAGCAAATCCTACAATCACTTTTGAATCTCAGGCCCTGAATGGTGAAGTAACAGGAAATCTTACCATCAACGGGATTACAAAACCTGTAAAACTGGATGTAGATTTTAACGGTATTAATGTAGACCCTTGGGGAAATACAAAAGCGGGTTTCTCTTTTGAAGGAAAAATCAACAGAAAAGATTTCGGGCTTAACTGGAATGCCGCTCTTGAAGCAGGTGGCGTAATGGTAAGCGAAGAAGTAAAGCTTGCCGGTGAACTACAGTTTGTAAAACAAGCTTAAGAAGAGCCTAAGGAAAAAGTAAAAGAGCAAGGGAAAAAGATATAATGTCTTTGTTCTTTGCTTTTTTATCTATTCATCTAATATCTATTTTATCATCTAAAATATGAACCTCAACGATCTGCAAAATATCAGTGAAAATTTTGGGAATACCCGAAGAATGCCTGTTCTTTTTCTTGGGCATGGTTCGCCAATGAATGCCATTGAAGAAAATCAGTTTGTACAGGGCTTCCGAAAGGCTGCCAATGAAATTCCCAAACCGAATGCCATTTTGTGTATCTCAGCTCACTGGTTTACGAATGGGACGAAGGTAACCTCCATGAATACGCCGAGAACGATTCATGATTTCGGAGGTTTTCCGCAGGCGTTGTTTGATGTACAGTATCCGGCTCCGGGAAATCCGGAATTGGCGAGAGAAACAGCAGAATTATTGGCTCCGGTTCTAGTGGAAGAAGATCATAATTGGGGATTAGATCATGGTGCATGGTCTGTAATTAAACACATGTACCCAAATGCAGATATTCCCGTCATTCAAATGAGCATTGATTACACAAAACCTTCTCAATATCATTTTGATTTAGTTAAAAGATTAAACAAACTTAGAGAAAAAGGCATTTTAATTATCGGAAGCGGAAATATTGTTCATAATTTAAGATTGATCGACTGGCGAAATATCAACACCGTGGGAGCCGGCTGGGACTGGGCGATTGAAGCCCGGGAAAAAACGAACAACTGGCTTTTGGACGGAAATTTCCAGCCTATTATTGATTATCAGAAGCAGGGAACTTTTCTACAGTATGCAGTTCCTACACCTGATCATTATTTACCATTGATCTATATATTGGGCTTAAAAGATAAATCTGAGAACCTTAGCTTGTTCAATGATGAATTACTTGCCGGTTCATTAAGCATGACGAGCGTAAAAATCGGATAAAAAAGAATCGGAAGAAAAATTCCCCCGATTCATATAAGTAAAATGTTACTGTTAAAATCTGTGAATAGAAGTCACGTGCGGTCTTCCTTCAATTGGTGCATAAATTTCTACAATTGCTTCCCAAACCATTTGTGAAGGCGGCATAGAAGCGATGCATCTGAAACGGTAGTTGGTTTCGTTTACCAATTGTGTAGATACTTCCTGTGAGGAGTGTATTTTACTCCTACAAACCCTTCCATTGCTTCGTTGAATATTTTTTGATCTTCCGAGGTAAGAACGTGATACTTTTTCCAGCCTCCTACTACTAATTCTTGCGTTGACATGATTAATGTTTTGATTAGCTTTCTTATTCTTCTGGCCTTTCGGATTTCGCCCCGTTTTTAATGGTTTCTGGTCTCCATGATTTTTTAGTTTTTGATTATGATCACATGACAAAGCTACTGCAGGTAAGGGAAATCCGGCAGCATATATTTGCTAATTTTTCACTACGCGTAGAAATACCTAATTATATGATACAATCTCTTTTTAAACAAAAAAGTAATGCTATACATGAATAACATTACTTTTTTTAGTTTAAATTAAATTAATTTTATAATAATTTCTCGTAGCAGACACTTTTATCAACCCCTATATACTGCCCATAATTCGGAATTCTCTGAAACCCGCTTTTTTCATAAATTGAAAGCGCTTCGTTTTGTTGCAAAGAACTTTCCAGAACAGCTTTTTTATATCCCAGCTCTTTTGCCCATTTTTCGAGTTCTTTTACTATGGTTGTTGCCGAACCTCTTCCTCTGAAATCGGGATTAGTATACATTCTCTTAATTTCTACCGTATCATCCTCAAATTTCTTAAATGCGCCGCAGGCTGCCGGTCTTTCATCGATATAAATGACAATACAGTTTTTGATCATATCAATTTTATTAAACTGATCATAAAATGCATGATCATCACCATTGCGAATCGCTAAATCTGCGTCTAAAAGTTTTACTAAATCCTGAAAATCTTTGTTGGAAGAATCTGTTCTTTTAATTATCATTTTGAATTGTTTTAACTACTAAATTAATTAACTATAAATTTTCTTTCATTAATCAATCCCGCGATAGCCAACATATCCTGCCCAATCAATCTGTCATCTTCAAGCTTAGCTACCTTTGAACGAAGAATGGAATAATTTTCTTCAATAATTTTTGAGCATTTTGCAGGCCTTCTGAATTCCAGCCCCTGAGCGGCAAACATTAACTCCACCG
The DNA here is from genome assembly GCF_900156075.1 of Chryseobacterium sp. RU37D. Lineage (GTDB taxonomy): Bacteria > Bacteroidota > Bacteroidia > Flavobacteriales > Weeksellaceae > Chryseobacterium. Next base: position 81,499 of record NZ_FTMM01000012.1, read on the forward strand.
CTAAAATATTCACCAGATTTCCAAGAACCTGATTGAATTTTCTTCCCGAAATACTTCCCATAGAAACATGATCTTCCTGCCCCAGACTCGTCGGAATTGAATCCGCCGACGCTGGGAAGCACAACGTTTTATTTTCTGTAACCAGCGCCGCAGAAGTATACTGAGGAATCATAAATCCTGAATTAAGCCCTGAACTTTCCGTTAATAATCTTGGCAGGCCATATTTCCCTTCCAATAATAAATAGCTTCTTCTGTCTGAAATATTTCCTAATTCAGCCACCGCCAACGTAGCATAATCCAAAGGCAGAGCCATTAATTGCCCATGGAAATTTCCACCCGAAATAGATTCTTCTGCACTTAAAACGATTGGGTTATCTGTTACAGAATTCAGTTCCGTTTCTGCCATCATTTTCAGATGCTCGAAGGCATTTCTGCTCGCTCCGTGAACCTGCGGAACACATCTCATCGAATACGGATCCTGGACTCTTTCACAATCTTCATGCGCTTTCATATTCTCTGATCCTTTCAGGAATTTCAACATTCTTGCCGCCACTTTTTTACTTCCTTCAAACGGCCTTATTTCGTGGAGTTCTTTTTTGAATGGGCTCTGAGACCCTCTGTAAGCCTCTAAACTCATTGCAGCGGTCATGTCAGCAAGATCTAATAAATACTCAAATTTTTCTAATCCTTTGATAGCATGAGCCAGGATAAATTGAGTTCCGTTAATTAATCCCAGGCCTTCTTTTGGGCCTAAAATCAAAGGCTCAAGATTTTTTTTCTCAAAAATTTCAGAAGTCTCAAAAATTTCGTTTCCTACCCAAACTTTGCCTAAACCCAAAAGCGGTAAGACTAAATGCGCTAAAGGAGCTAAATCTCCCGAAGCCCCCACAGAGCCTTGCTCTGGCACTACCGGGATAATATCTTTCTCCAGCATGAGGATCATTCTTTCAATCACTTCCAGGGAAACTCCTGAAAAGCCTTTCGACAAGGCATGAACCTTAGCAATCATCATGATTTTTGAAAGTTCTTTATCGATAGGTTTTCCGACACCGACGGCGTGGGAGATAATTAAATTATATTGTAAAAGCGCTGTCTCGTCAGCAGAAATTTTTGTATCACAAAGAGGTCCGAACCCTGTATTGATACCGTAAACACACTGATCCGATTCTACAATTTTCTGAACATTTTTCTGAGATTTTATAATCTGTTCTTTCGCCGCCTTGTTCAGCTTAGCTTTATTTGGAGTTTTACAGATCTCTAAAACATCATGGAAACCGAAAACATCTACACCGTATATCATTTTTAAAAATTTGTTCTAAAATTACACATTTAACAATAATTGGAAAACTAATTTTTTCAACCATATATTTTTCTTACAACAAGCAAATTAATTCACTTCTTCTGCCGTCGGAATAAAAAATTAACACCTTATGAAACTTTACTGTCAGAATGAGATTATTTCAGCTTCCTAGTATACGAATACACTGCAATGGCAAACTGACAAGATAATTTTAACATAAATAATTAAAGCTGTAGAAATCTACGTCTTTTTTTGTGCCCTTAAATTCCTTAATTTTGTTATATGAATCCTTCTTTAGAATTACAGCTTAAAACTTTACCATCTGAACCCGGCGTTTATCGCTATTATGATAAAAACGATCAGCTTTTGTACGTGGGAAAAGCGAAAAATTTAAAGAAAAGAGTTCTCTCCTATTTCAACAAAAACCTTTCGGGATACAGGATCAAAATAATGGTCGGGAAAATCCAAAGGCTGGAAACAACTATTGTCAACAGCGAATATGACGCACTTTTATTAGAAAATAATTTAATAAAAGAACACCAGCCTTTTTACAATGTCATGCTCAAAGATGACAAAACCTATCCCTGGATCTGCATTAAAAATGAGGATTTTCCACGAATATTTTTAACGAGAACCATAATAAAAGACGGATCTGAATATTACGGGCCCTACGCAAAAGTCCGCCCGGCAAAAATTTTACTGGATACGATTAAGCATATTTACAAATTAAGAACATGCAATCTGAATCTTTCTCCCAATAAGATTGAAGAAAGAAAATACAAGGTATGCCTGGAATATCATATTAAAAACTGCGAAGGCCCTTGTGAAGACCTAGAAAGCAAAGAAGATTATGACGAAAAAATTGATGCCATCCGTGGGATCATCAAAGGAGATTTCCGAAAGGCAAAAGATTATCTGGTGAATCAGATGATGAAACTTGCCACGAACCTTCAGTTTGAACATGCCCAGATTATCAAGGAGAGGCTGGATATTTTGGAAGATTATCAGGCTAAAAACACTGTGGTAAATCCGAATATTGATGATGTGGATGTCTTCGGAATGACGAGTGACGAAACCGCGGCTTATGTTAATTTCTTTAAAATCAGGAATGGAAATATTATCCAGAGTTTTACCACCGAGATCAAGAAAATCCTTGAGGAAAGCGATGAGGAAATTATGGAGCAGGCATTGATTGAAATCCGTCAGAAATTCAGCTCTGATTCTAAGGAAGTTTTACTGCCATTTCATCTGCCCATTGAAATCCCGAATGTAAAGCTGATTGTCCCAAAAGTAGGAGACAAAAAACGTATTGTAGAGCTTTCCGAAAAAAATGCAAAAGAATATCGACTGGAAAAGCTAAAACAGGTTCAGATCGTGGATCCTGAAAGACATACCAACAGAATCATGGCCGAAATGCAAAAGCTACTGAGGATGCCAGTAGAGCCACGGCACATCGAAGGTTTTGACAACTCGAATATCCAGGGGACCAATCCTGTTTCGGCGTGTGTGGTTTTTAAAGACGGAAGACCAAGCAAAGCAGATTACAGGATTTTCCATCCAAAAACTGTTGAAGGCCCGAATGATTTTGCCACGATGGAAGAAGTGATCTACCGCCGTTACAAAAGAATGCTGGATGAAGGTGAAAGTTTGCCTCAGTTAATTCTGATAGACGGTGGAAAGGGGCAATTATCTTCAGCTGTGAAAAGCTTACGGTTATTAGGCTTATACGGAAAAATAACCATCGTAGGCATCGCAAAAAGGCTTGAAGAAATTTTCTTTCCGGAAGATCCTATTCCTTTATATCTTGATAAAAAATCTGAAACACTGAAAATTTTACAACGTGTGAGAGACGAAGCCCACCGTTTCGGTGTAAAACATCACAGAACAAGAAGAAAAAACTCAACCATAAAATCTGAGCTGGAGGAAATTCCTGGTATTGGAGAAAAGACAATTGAGCTTCTTTTATCAAAATTAAAGTCTGTAAAAAGAATAAAAGAGTCAAGTTTAGAAACTTTAGAAGAGATATTAGGAAAAAGTAAGGCTAAAGTTATTCATGATTTTTTCAATAATTAATTCTTTTAATAGTGATTTTTATTAGATTTAATTAAAATAATAAATCAAATATGTAATTATAATTAAAACAATACTAAAATTTGTAATTTTATACAATAATGAATATTTTAGTAAATAATATTTAAATTAATTATAATTATGGCAAAAAATTACAAATTAGCAAAAGTTTTTACTCTTTTATTGGGAATTACTTTTACATCATTATTTAATGCGCAAACCTATTGCAATCCTTCGTATCCAAGTGGCTGTTATAACTGGAGAATTACACAGGTAACTATTCCTCAGGCTAGTTTTGATAATACATTTGCTTCTGGAACTTGCACATCAAGTAGGGATAGGACATCAGTAATAGTTAATCTAAGTACAGATACAAATTATACCATAAATGTTTCGACGACAAACTGGACAGCTTGTGGAATGGCCATCGATTTTAATAAAGATGGAGATTTTGATGACTCAGGAGAAGCATTATTTTTACCGGCATACATAGCAAACCAGAATCAAACTTACACCGGAGATTTTATGGTACCTGCCTCTGTAGCATCAGGACCGTATAGAATGAGAGTATGGAACAGATTGGCCAATTCCGGGCCGGGAACACCAACCGCAGACTCTGCCTGTGCGACATATGCATACGGAACCTGGACAGATTATACGGTAAATGTTACAGGAGCTCTGGCAACTTCAGAGGTAACAAAATCCGTTGCTAAAGTTTATCCTAATCCTGTTTCCGACGTTCTGAATATAGAGGGGAAAAATTCAATAAAATCAGTACATATCTACGATGCCAATGGAAAATTAGTAAAGACTGTTTCAGAAAACAAGAACAAAACTTCAATAAAATTATCAGAGCTTGTTCCAGGAACATATACTGCTAAGATTAAGAGCAATAAAGAAGATCAAACTGTAAAGTTTATTAAAAAATAAAATTCCTCAAGTAATAAAAAGAGGTTGTTTCAAGATGAATCAGCCTTTTTTTATATCCATTATCTGGTTATGATCCTCAAAAAATTATGTTTTCTACAATACTTCATCGCTACTGCATCAATAATGTTAAGCCTATTGATAGTAGATTTCTACCGTTAATTCTAATTAAACATTAAAAATACTTGAATTTATTTACAAATAAATATTAAATTATGAATAGATTATTAAAAGCATGCTACATTGCAGCTGTAATGATTACGGCAGGTACTGGAATCTCTTGTTCGGATGATAACAATACCTTTGAAGAACACCTTACCCCATCGCAAATATTATCTTCTACCCCTTGGGAAACTACAGCCGCCAGAGACAAAGACGGTAATCCTGTAGATCTTAATGATGCTAAGGTTAATGGGTTTGTCGGGTTTGCTTATTTTAAAACAGATGGAAATTTTGCCATTTACGGACTTAATGATGTGCTAAGATCAAGAGGAACCTGGTCTGTAGATCCAATCGGAAAAACAAGAACGATTACCGCATTACGTGCAGACGGAGCAACTGTTTTCTCTCGTGACGTGGATATCCTCGTACTCAATAAAAATGAATTTACCTACAGGATCCATACAAATGCTTCTGATCCTTCAGAATTTTATGATATCGTTCATACAAGAGTTGTACACCCGGAGCCTCATTTAGGACAGCTGATTTTAGCATCCCATGCCTGGGAAACTAAAGATGCTTTAGATAACCAGGGGAATCATGTAGATTTGAATAACGCTGCGGTGAATGGTTTTGTAGGATATGGATACTTCAATCCAGGAGGTGCTTACAGAATTTATGGATTGAATAATGTGCTAAGATCCCAAGGAAGATGGTTAGTTTCATTGGATGGAAAAACGAGAACCATTATTGCATTAGATGATAATGGGAATGAGCTGTTCACCCGTAACGTAGATATTCTTGTACTAGATGACACTACGTTTACATACAGAATCCATCCAAACCAAGCTTATCCGTCAATTTACTATGACATTGTTCATAAATCGGTTAATCACCCTCAACCTTAAAATTGAATATAAGAACAATTCAGAGTTTTGTTATTATAAAATTATTTTAGCCAAATATATTTATGTTAATAAAGGCTGTCCCCATTATCATTAGAACTCCTTTCAGGGATTTTTAGCGTATCGGAGACAGCCCTTTTAATTTTTTGTATTATAGATTATCTTTTTAAAAAGACTTCTTTAGCATATTCGCCGTTACCCTTCGGGATTTCAATTACAATATTCCCGTTTTCAAAATATCCGATTGTAGATTCTCCGTTTTGCAGCTTGACCCTGAAAACATCGCTTTTAGTTGTTGCTTTGAATGTTGCGAATGGCGAAGAGCTATTGGAGCCTACCAGAATAAATTGAGAATTGTCGATCTGAATTCTCTGCAAATCCAATTTTCCATTACTAAATTTCTGAGCTATATTATCTTCTGAAGATGATACATTGTTTTTTACAGCCGTTTCAGAAACAACCTCTGTTTTCGGTGCAGACTGCTGCTGAGCCTGGATGATAGGGTTAGCAGGGGAAACTGAAGTAAAGGTCTGTTTCAAAGCATCCTGGAAACCTTCTTTAAAATCTTTAATACTAGAAGACCCTTTGATTGACGAAATAACTTTATTATTACAGTCTTTAAACTGTAGAAGCACTTTATTTCTCAAGAAACCACTGTCATTGATGATATCCCCCGTCAAAACATTGCACGGGTTGCTTTGCGCATCAGACGGCCACTGCATTTTGTCTGCCGGAAGTACTGTATAATTTTTACTTCTCAACGTTTTTGTCAGCATATCTCCCAAACCAAAATCTTCCTTGAAAGTTTCAAATTTACCCGGCAGGGAAATATATTTGTAATCCGAAACCTTTTGTCCGAAAGCTAAAATGGAACAAGCTGTAAGTATAACAAGTGAAAGCTTTTTCATCTAATTTAAAGTTTTAATCATTTCTAAACTGCCCCATATCCAATTTTAAAGACAAGAAATTCGAGTAGAAATTAGATCCTCCGATTCCTGAATTTGTAATCGCGTAATCCAATGTAAGACCTCTGTATCGTATCCCAATACCAGCACTTGGCTGGAAAGAAACCTTTCTTTTAAGATCTTCAATATCGGTAATTGATTGGAATCTGTTGACCCCTAATCTCACAAAAATCATTTTTTGATACCCCAATTCCGCACCGGCATAAGGTGTAATACTTGCAAAATCTGTTGAAATAAGAGCTGCAGTTTTAGCAAAATCTACATTAATTCCCGCTTCCGGTAAAACATATACACTACTGTTGATTTCAAAATTTTTGCTTACTCCTACATTCAATTTCGGCATTGTTAATTCCATTTTATCTTTCGGTGCAGGGTTGAATTCTTCACCGTTTACGACCGTTGAAAGCTCTTTTTGATTAACACTCCAGAAGTTTACGGTAGTCGTTGCATCTCTCAGCATACCCCCTATTTTATAGCCGTTATCCAATTTATAGATTGCCCCGATATCAAAACCGAAACCGTATCCATTCGCAAATTTCCCTACATTTCTGTAAACAATTTTTGCGTTTACCCCAACGTCTAATTTTGTATTTCCTGCAGGATTAAAAGCATAAGATAAAATTGCAGCATAATCTGACTGGGAGAATTTTGTGATTTTATCATAATCAATATTTCCTTCAGTATCAATCAACTGAGTGGTATTTAAGATATTATCTACCCCAAGCCTTACCACAGAAACTCCGAAAACACCCGTTTCCAGCACTTTTGCGTAAGCCAGGTAATCATATTTTGCGATAGATTCGAAATATTCTGCATGCATTGCAGCTCCCTGCCAGTCTTTTTCAATGGCCATCAACCCGGCCGGGTTCCACATTGGAGAATATACATCATCCTGGTTAGAAACTACGGCTCCACCCATTGCAAGCCCTCTTGCTCCGGCTCCTATATTAAGGAATTCGTTCGAATATTTTCTGATAATCTGAGATTGCGAAACCCCAAACAGCAGGGAAAATACAAGTAAAAGATATTTTTTCATCATATAAGTTGATGCTTAATTTAAAGTTTTTTGTTTTCTAGCTTTTATTAATCCGTTGGCAATGATTGCCAATATCATAACACCTGAAGCGATATAAAAAATCGGGCTCATATGTTCTGATTCCCCAAAGATAAAAAAAGCTAGTATAATTCCGTAAACAGGTTCCAAATTAACTGTTAAAATTAGTGTAAAAGGCGAAATATATTTCATCAAATTCACCGATTCCAGCATCGGGAAAGCTGTGAAAAGACTTGCCAACAAGCATATTAACGCAATATCACGGTAACTTATTTCACTCATCTGAAAAATTTGGCCTGTAAACAGATAAATAATCAATAAAATGAACCATCCGCAGAAAATTTCATAGAAAATAATATTTCCTGAACTGGTTTTACCAAACATCTTCCCGTTAAAAACCGAAAATATGGTCCCGAATATAGCGCAGAGGACTCCATAGAAAATACCTTCTTTAAATCGGAACTCTGTTTTGAATATTAATAAAATGCAGGCAACGATCACCACTCCCATCACCACTTCAGAAATATCAATTTTCCTTTTAAAAATAATGGGTTCTAAAATTGAGGCAAATAATGTCGATAAAGAAAGGCAGCTTAAAGCAATGGAAACATTCGAAACCTTTATGGAATAAAAAAAACAATACCAATGTAAAGCCATCGTAAAACCAATGGCAGCAAGCTGTAAGAAAATTTTCTTTGAAACTTTGATACTGTCTTTCTTAAAGATCCTGATGTACACAAAAAGGCAACCCGCTGCGAAAAGCATCCTGTAAAAAACCAGAATCTGTGCATTTGCATGAATCAGTTTTCCCAAGATTGCCGTAAATCCCCATAAAAACACTATTAAATGCAATCTGAAAAGAGCTAATTTGTGCATATCCTACCTACTTTGAACTTTTTTGCAAATTTACAAATAGCTTTTACAAATACTGCAATAATTTTGTAGTAAACCTATCATTTTTTTGAGAAAATTTAGCTTGAAATTATTTTTTAAAAACTTTTCTAAATTTTTCAAAACAAAACTCCATTATTAATTTTGGATTATTTATATAAGTGAAGCGCCTTTGTTTAACCTAAAACCGGAATTATTTAAAATACTCTTTTCTTACTTTGCGTTTAAAATTTTATCGCAAGGGTAAACAAAGATTTTAATTTAAATCATGCTTAAAAAATTTAAAAATAGACAAAAGCGTTTCACTTAATTTCGAGAAACAAGGTTTAAAAAAGTTTAAAAATTGGAGAAAAAAAATTGCTTTAGGTTTTCAATGTAAAGACAATAAAAAAACCCTGAAAATTTATTCAACTTTCAGGGCCTTCAAATAATAAACTATTAAAAAAATAAACTAGGAACTTAGAGTATTATATAGAGACAATATCCCTATTACTCTCGTGTAAAGTTAGAAAAAATATCACGCATTCGAAAATATTTTTATGTTAAATATTTCACAAATTTCTGGAAACCAACAAATTAAACATCTGTTTTAATTCAATTTAAATTCTTTTGAAAAATAGTATCTTTAAGCGGAAAAAATGAGATTTTTATGGACATTGAATTCAACAAAAGAGAAGATCAGAACAGATTAAAACTATCCGAAATAAACCGTTTACTAGCCGACATCAAAAAAGGCGGCGGAGAGAAAAGACTTCAGAAGCTTCGCGACGAAGGAAAAATGACGGCAAGAGAAAGAATTGAATATCTTCTTGACAAGGATTCTGATTCCATAGAAATTGGCGCTTTTGCGGGATACGAAATGTATGAGGAGCACGGAGGCTGCCCAAGTGGAGGCGTTGTGGTGGTAATGGGCTATGTTTCAGGAAGACAATGCATTATTGTGGCCAATGATGCTTCTGTGAAAGCCGGAGCCTGGTTTCCTATCACTGGGAAGAAAAACCTGAGAGCTCAGGAAATTGCAATGGAAAACAGACTTCCAATTATTTATCTTGTAGATTCTGCAGGAGTTTATTTACCTATGCAGGACGAAATTTTTCCTGATAAAGAGCATTTCGGCAGAATTTTCAGAAATAATGCTAAAATGAGCTCAATGGGAATTATTCAGATCTCAGCCGTTATGGGAAGCTGTGTTGCAGGTGGCGCTTACCTCCCGATCATGAGCGATGAAGCGATGATTGTGGACGGAACAGGCTCAATTTTCCTTGCCGGAAGCTATTTAGTAAAAGCTGCCATAGGAGAAAGTATTGATAACGAAACTTTGGGAGGAGCAACTACACACTGCTCAATCTCAGGAGTTACCGATTATAAAGCTAAAGATGATAAAGATGCTTTGAATAGAATTAAAAACATCATGAAATCTTTGGGAAGTACTGATAAAGCTGGTTTCGACAGAATTGAAAGTGCCCAGCCAAAAGAAAAGCCGGAAAATATTTTCGGAATTATGCCTGTTTCAAGGGCAGAACAATATGATACTTATGAAATTATTAAATGTTTGGTTGATAATTCAGAATACGAAGAATACAAACCTGATTACGGAAAAAGTATCATCTGCGCAACCGCTAGAATCGACGGCTGGTCTGTCGGAATTGTTGCTAATCAAAGAAAATTAGTAAAAAGCGGAAAAGGGGAAATGCAGTTCGGAGGGGTAATTTACTCTGATTCGGCCGATAAAGCAACAAGATTTATAGCCAATTGTAACCAGAGAAAAATTCCTTTAGTTTTTTTACAGGACGTGACTGGTTTCATGGTAGGTTCAAAATCTGAACATGGTGGAATCATCAAAGATGGAGCAAAAATGGTAAATGCTGTTTCGAATTCTGTTGTTCCGAAATTCACAATTATTATAGGAAATTCTTACGGGGCAGGAAATTACGCTATGTGCGGAAAAGCTTACGACCCAAGATTGATCGTTGCTTGGCCATGGGCAGATCTTGCGGTAATGGGTGGAGCTCAGGCTGCAAAAGTTTTGGCTCAGATCCAGGAATCAACATTGAAAAAACAGGGCAAAGAAATTTCCGAGGAAGAGCACAACGAGATTTTAGATACGATTTCCAAAAAATATCAAAAGCAAACCGAGGCAACTTACGCTGCTGCAAGGCTTTGGACGGATTCTATCATCAATCCTGTTGATACCAGAAAATGGATCTCGATGGGAATTGAAGCAGCAAATCACGCTCCTCTTACAGAAAAATTTAATTTGGGAGTAATGCAGGTTTAATAAAAAAATAAAATCTTTAAATGATCAGCCTCACTAAAATGTGAGGTTTTTTATTGAGTTAAAAAATATTAAATAAAGATAAACTTTCTAAAGACGATAAGCTAAGGCAAAATTTTTGTTTCAGCATTATAAGCTAAAAACTAATGCGTGATACTCTTTTATCTAAAACCTTTATGAAAAAGAATTTTGCAGTACTTATTACGGTTTATACTATTTTTTTGCTTTACATGATGTTTTTTGCTTCTGGCAGGGAGGCCTCTGAAATTAGTTATGTACAAACCACTCCGTTTAGTACTATACGTCATTTTTTTATAGATTCAAAAATTCAAAATGAAGCATTCCTGGTAAATATAATTGGTAATGTATTCGTGTTTTTACCATTTGGCTGGCTTGGCCTATGTATAAAAAGATTTAATAAGATTATCCCTATTTCTATATTTTTTGTATGTGCGATAAGTGTTATAGAGATTGTTCAATCTATTTCAGGTCGTGGTGTTGCAGATGTTGATGATGTATTTTTAAATTCTTTGGGAATGCTGATAGGTTTTACTATATTCAAATATGTTACATTACAAAACATTGCCAATATCAGATTTTATTTCGATCTGGATAAGCAGTTTCAGCTTCAAACTTCTTAATCTCAAATAATTCCTAATATTTATATAAAAAAAGTTTCTTAGAATCTAAGAAACTTTTTTTAATTATTTAAGAAAAGAAAACCCCGGTTCTGAATCTTTCTTTGTTCAGTTTTTTATTCACCGCCAATCCCCAAAGGATAAATTCCTTTAAAAATAAAATATCTTCAGGATTGGTATCCGGTTGATATTTTTCTATAATACTATCGAGAGGCGTAATACGATTAAGAGCTTTTGCATAATTTTCATCCGGGGATTCATCAGTAATTTCCAGGAAGCCATCGTCCTCCAGAAACCAATCCGTAATCTCGCTGAATGGTCCGTCTACATTCTTTTTTTCCAATTTTTCCACCTTAGGAAAATAGGTGGTAAATAAAGTTCTTATTGCATTGTCAATTAATAATTGAGCGACAGCTTCTGCCCCTTCCTGTTCGCCTTCGTATACCAACTCTACTTTTCCGGTAATTGCAGGAATAACTCCAACAAAATCACTTAATCTTACAGAAGTATTTTCATCACCCGTCAAAAGAGATCTACGTTCTGCAGTGCTCAGCAGATTTTCAAAAGCAGTAATGCTCATACGGGCACTTACTCCACTTTTTGAATCTACATATTCACTGTCACGAGCCTCAAAACCAATCTGTTCCAGAAGATCCTTCGCCAAAGACGGAACATAGACTCCACTGTTTTGGCGACTGTCCTGATTTAACTCATAATTTGTAATTTCTCTTGCAGTACTGATATTTTCCGGATAATGTGTTAAAATCTGAGAGCCGATACGGTCTTTCAAAGGGGTAACAATGCTTCCCCTGTTCGTATAATCTTCCGGATTCGCAGTGAACACAAACTGAATATCTAAAGGCATTCTTACCTTAAATCCACGAATCTGAACATCTCCTTCCTGTAAAATATTAAACAAAGAAACCTGAATTCTCGCCTGAAGATCCGGCAATTCATTAATAACGAAAATGCAACGGTTCGCTCTCGGAATCATTCCAAAATGAATCACACGATCATCTGCATACGAAAGTTTAAGATTGGCAGCCTTAATAGGATCAACATCCCCGATCAGATCAGCAACGGTCACATCCGGAGTTGCTAATTTTTCGAAAAATCTTTCATCGCGGTGAAGCCATTTTATTGGTGTATTGTCACCTTCTTTTTCAATTAATTCTTTTGCAAAACGGGAAATCGGATTAAACGGATCGTCATTGATTTCACTTCCTTCCACAAAAGGAATCCATTCATCCAATAAGCTTGTCATCATTCTTGCCAGTCTTGTTTTTGCCTGACCTCTCAAGCCTAATAAATTGATGTTATGACGGCTTAAGATCGCATGTTCCAATTGAGGAATTACTGTATTTTCATACCCGAAAATCCCTTCAAATACAACCTGCTTATTTCGAATTTTTGCTTTTAAATTATCCCTTAGCTCTTCTTTAATATTTTTTGATGTATATCCAGATGCTCTTAATGAACCTAATGTTTTTATAGTTGGCTTTTCAGTCATTTTTAATTAAATCTATTCTTAACAATTAATTTTTTATCGAATTCTTTTCTTACGATTAGTTTCATAATCCTCAAATATCATATGTCCTAATCCGTTAAGCCCCGTATAAAAGGCTTTCCCTTGATTGGCTTCTGTAAATTCGCTTACAAAATATTGCAAATAAGGATCCTGAGCAATCATAAAAGTCGTAATCGGAATATGAAGTCTGCGAGCCTGGGCCGCCATATTATAACATTTTTGAACAACATAATCATCCAAACCATAAGAATTCATATAATAAGTTCCGTCCGGCTCCCGAACACAACTTGGTTTTCCATCGGTAATCATGAAGATTTGTTTATTGGTATTTCGCTTTCTACGCAAAATATCCATTGCCAATTGAAGTCCCGCAACGGTATTCGTATGATAAGGACCAACCTGTAAATAAGGCAGTTCCTGAATCTTCACCGGCCATGCATCATCTCCAAAAACAATAATATCCAAAGTATCTTTCGGATAACGTGTCGTGATCAATTCTGCAAGAGCCATCGCAACTTTTTTAGCTGGAGTAATTCTATCTTCACCGTACAAAATCATACTGTGACTAACATCAATCATCAAAACCGTACTCATCTGAGATTGATGAATACTGTCTTCCACGATCAAATCATCCTCAGTAAGATGAAAATCTCCGATTCCGTTATTGATTTGGGCATTTTTCAGACTTTCCGTAATAGAAATTTTTTCGACAGGATCTCCAAAACTATAATTCCGGAACTCTCCAGTCGTATCTTCACCTGTACCGCTTTTATTGGTTTTATGATTTCCGATTCCACTTTTTCCAAGATTTCCAAAAATCTGATTTAGTGCCTGTTTACGAATATTTTGTTCCATTTTTGCACTCAAAGTCACACCACTTCCTCTTCCATTCGGATCAACTTCTTCACGGATGTAACCTTTCTTTTTCAGGTCTTCAATAAAATCATTAATAGTGTATTCCGGAGTAGTAAGTTGGTATTCTTCGTCCAACATTCGAAGCCAATCGATCGCTTCATCAAAGTCTCCTGAAGTGTGGGTCAACAAATCTGTAAAAATTTCCAGCAACCGATCAAACACAGATAATTCTGGTGATTTATAAGTTTCAAACCTGAACCCTCTCACAATATGCTCTTTCATAATATAAAGTTACAACATAAATTAAAAGATAATAAAAGATTTTATCTATTTAATTTATTCCCGTTAATTTTTCCAAGAGCTTCATCCGGCTATCCACTCATACTCCTCGCAGCATTGTTTTCCAGCCTCATAATTCTTTTCTACACCCAAATCACTCCGACCCAGCTGTGGGGTAACCGCTTCTATCCGGGCTAAAATAGGCAATAGGCAAAGATAATTTGGGCAGGCTCAAAAAACAAAAAAGTCTCACAGAACTTCATCTATGAGACTTTTAAAATAAAAACTGGCGGCGACCTA
>NZ_FTMM01000046.1 GCF_900156075.1 Chryseobacterium sp. RU37D
ATAAGATTTGAAACGTTGGATATTACTTGGAAGAATCTGCATTTTTTAGCATTTTCTTTAAGATTAATCAAAAAATTAAAAGTTTAAACAACTTCATAATATAAAAATAAAAAAATATTACTTATTGCAAGCAAAAACAGAACCATAATTTTATTATCCGTAAATTTGCATGTTTTATGAATTTCCTGATCAAAATATTATATCTAATTTCTAAATTACCGCTGAAAATTTTATACATTTTTTCAGATATAATTTTCTTCCTGAATTATTATATCGTCGGATATAGAAAAAAAGTAATCACTAATAACCTCACCAATTCCTTTCCTGAAAAGTCTGAAAAAGAAATTGCAGAAATTAGAAAAAATTTCTACCTCAATTTCTCTGATTATCTTGTGGAAACGGTGAAATCATTCAGCATTTCCGAAACAGAATCCAGGGTGAGAATGCAGCATATAAACCAGAAGGTCTTCCATGAAGCTAAAGCAGAGGGTAAAAATATCATTATGCTGGCCGGTCATGTCTTTAACTGGGAATGGATCAATGCACTGGCAACAATTATTCCACAGGACCACTGCCACCCCGTATACAGAAAAGTAAACAGTGATTTCTGGGAAAACCAGATGAAAAAAGTACGGAACAAATTCGGGAATGAGGCCCTGGAAGCCAAAGAAGTGATTCTGAATATCGTAAGGTCTAAGAATGACGGAAGCTCAGCCTATATGTTTGTAGCAGACCAGACTCCTCATTTTGCTCATATTACCTACGGATTAGAATTTTTGAACCAAAGGACCCCTGTATTTACCGGATACGACAGATTAGCAACCAAAATGGACCTTGCTTTTATTTATTGTGAAATGAAGAAGGTAAAACGTGGATTTTACCAGGTGAATTATCACAGAATCTACCCAGATGGAGAAAAATTCGTGGAATATGAAGTGGTGAAAAAATTTCATAAATTATTGGAAAATACCTTACATAAACGACCTGATAATTATCTCTGGTCACACAGAAAATGGAAATATCAGAATTCAATTAAAAACTTTGATTCCGGGAAAATATAATGAGCATGACGAAAAAACTGGCTGTTGTTATTTTAAACTGGAACGGAAAAAACTGGCTGGAAAAGTTTCTTCCAAGTGTTGTTCAGTTTTCTCAGAATGCTGATATTTTTATCATTGATAACTGTTCTACAGACAACTCTATACAATTTCTTCAAGACAATTTTTCGACAGTGCAGATTATTAAGAATAATGAAAATTATGGCTTTGCAGGAGGTTATAATGAGGGGTTAAAAGAAATAAAAAATAAATATTACTGCCTTCTCAATTCTGATGTAGAAGCTACGGAAAACTGGACTGAGCCAATTCTGGATATATTTGAAAAAAATTCATCAATTGCAGCTATTCAGCCTAAGATTTTATCTTTTCATAACAGGAATTATTTTGAATTTGCAGGAGCTGCCGGCGGTTTAATCGACAATCTCGGCTACCCTTACTGCAGAGGAAGGATTTTTGATGATCTGGAAGAAGACAAAGGCCAATATGACGATGAAACAGAGATTTTCTGGGCTTCCGGATGCTGTTTCTTTATCCGTTCAAAAGATTTTTGGGAACAGAAAGGTTTTGATGAGAGATTTTTTGCTCATCAGGAAGAAATCGATCTTTGCTGGAGATTAATCAACTCCGGGAAGAAAATTTTTTATACCGGAAAATCTAAGGTTTATCATGTAGGAGGCGGAACCTTAAATAAACAAAGCGCTCAGAAAACTTATTTAAATATCCGGAACAATCTATCTATGATGCTAAAAAATTTACCTTTTCCTAAGCTGATCTGGCTAATATTTTTCAGATTATGTTTAGATGGTATTTCCGGGGTTTATTTTGGGTTAAAACAAGGTTTTCCGCATCTTTTGGCGGTTGCCAGAGCGCATTTCGGTTTTTATGGACAGGCTGCAGAAACCTGGAAGCGACGTCAGAATCATCAGAAAAAAGAATTTTATCAAACCAAATGGCTGATTTTTAAACATTTTTTAGGTGGAAAATAAAATAGTTCTGAGTTTAAACTTTGAACCTTAAATATAATTTTAAATGGATTTTTGTGCATTAGACTTCGAAACCGCCACACACGAGAGAAATTCTGCGTGTGAGCTTGGTATTTGTATTGTACAGGATTCAAAAATTGTTGAAACCAAAACCTGGCTTATTAAACCGCCGAGTTTTCCTTATTTCAGTCCATTCAACATTGATGTACATGGAATTTTACCGGATCACGTGAAGGACGCTCCTACTTTTGATGAAATTTGGTATGAAGTGGAGGAAATGATGTACGGAACATTGATGATTGCCCACAATGCAGGTTTTGATGCAGGAGTTCTGCGCGGATGTCTAAATCACTACGGAATGTTTACCCCGAAAATTAATTATCTATGTAGCATCCAGCTGGCTAAAAAATCTTGGAATTACTTGCCAAAATACGGATTAAAGCATTTAGCTGAATATCATCAAATTAAATTTAATCATCACAGGGCTGGAGATGATGCAGAGGTTTGTGCAAAAATCTCTTTGCTGGCTTTTGAAAAATTACTTCTTACAAGCAATGAAGAAGTTGAAGATTATATGAAATTGAAGATTAAAAAGCTTTAATTTACAAAAATTTCTGAGATAATATGCATAATTTTTTCTCTAGCAGATTATGCAGATGTTTGAGAATAATCTAATTTAGTCTTGTTACTTTAAAACTATTAATTACCTTTTGCTTTATTAATTTTTTTACTCTAATTAAGCTAATTACTCAAAACTTCTGACAAAAGATTAAACTTCGGAATATCTATTTCAAAATTTTCCTGTGTTTCCATGTTTCTGACTAAATATTTTCCACTCATATTTCCTACTCCGGAACGAAGCATTACATTTGAAAAATAAGCAAATTTTTCATTGACCGGAATCTCTGGCGTCAACCCGATTACTCCGTCACCGATAATCTCTGTATATCCAAAACCAACATCGAAGATCAGCCATTTTCTTTTAAGAATTTTTATAGGGAAATTTCCATTATTCTCTATTGTAATGTTGTACTTAAAAACGTATCTATTTTCAGATGGATAACTATTTTTGCTATCATATTCAGGTATTACTGAAACTTTGATATTTGAGGTCACTTTTGAGAACATCATCTTAGTATTTTCTAAATACATACAAAAATCTCGCCTTTAAAAGGCGAGATCAGAATTTTATATTATAATTTTATTTAAAATCTATAATTTTTTATAATTCAAGGGCTTTTCTTTCGTCACCTCCCATTAGTACTTCAACAGGATTATCAATACCTTCTTTTACCGCTACTAGGAATCCTACAGATTCTCTTCCATCTATAATTCTGTGATCGTAAGACATTGCAATATACATCATTGGACGGATTACAACCTGCCCATCAACAGCTACCGGTCTTTGGATAATGTTGTGCATTCCCAAGATAGCAGATTGAGGAGGGTTGATAATTGGTGTAGACAACATAGATCCAAATACACCACCGTTTGTAATAGTGAATGTACCTCCCGTCATTTCGTCAACAGTGATTTTCCCGTCTCTTACTCTTTCAGCTAGGTTTTTGATATTTGCTTCAACTCCTCTGAATGTCATATTCTCAGCATTTCTCAATACAGGAACCATTAACCCTTTAGGACCTGAAACCGCTACTGAAATATCGCAAAAATCATAATTAATTTTGAAATCTCCGTCGATAGATGCATTTACATCCGGATACATCTGTAATGCTCTTGTTACCGCTTTCGTAAAGAAAGACATGAAACCAAGACCAATTCCGTGCTTCTGAGCGAATTCATCTTTATATTGTTTTCTGATTCTGAAGATTTCAGACATGTCAACTTCGTTGAAAGTTGTTAACATTGCTGTTTCATTTTTAACTGAAACTAATCTTTGTGCTAATTTTCTTCTAAGAACAGAAAGTTTTGTCGTAGTTGTAGATCTTGAACCAGTAGCTGATAAAGAGCTTCCTCCCATTGCAGGAACAGCTGCTAATTCAGCGTCAGTTTTAGTGACTCTTCCATCTCTTCCACTTCCCGAAACCTGTCCGGCATCAATACCCTTTTCGTCAAGAATTTTCTTAGCAGCAGGAGATGGAGCTCCGGTTGCGTATGTTTGAGTTGCAGCAGCAGACGGTTGAGCCGCAGGTTTTGGAGCTTCTTGTTTAGCTGGTTCAGCCACTTTTGGAGCCTCTTCTTTTTTTGGATCCCCAGCAGCAGGAGCACTTGTACCTGTAGGTTTCGGAGCATCCATATCGATTAAACAAACTACCTGTCCTACCTGTACCACGTCACCTTCTTCTGCTTTTAAAGTAATAACACCACTTTGCTCAGCAGGCAATTCTAGAGTTGCTTTGTCTGAATCTACTTCAGCGATGGGTTGATCTTTTTCTACGTAATCACCATCTTTCACTAGCCAAGTTGCAATTTCAACTTCTGTAATTGATTCGCCCGGTGAAGGAACTTTCATTTCTAAAACTGACATATCGTATTTTTTATTTTTTAATAATTATTATTTCTTTTTCAGATTATAAGAAAATAGATGAAAGACAAAAGATTTTTTATTTTCCATGTCTAACTTTTAATTTTATTAAGCTGTTACTGGCCTTTTTACAGGAGCATCGTTTCTGTCGAATACTCTGTTGATCACTGCATTTTGGTTCTTCTCAAACATTTTGTGGCTACCGGGAGCAGGAGCACCGCTTGGAACCGGAGATATAACCTGAATCCCCGTATCTCTGAAGTTTCTTAAGATATAAGACCAAGCTCCCATATTTTCTGGTTCTTCCTGAGCCCAAACAATTTCTTTTCTGTTTGAATATTTTTCGAAGATTGCGTCGATTGCATCTATCTGAAGTGGATACAATTGTTCAAATCTTACCAATGCGATATTTTCAGCATTTAATTCTTCTTTTTTAGCCAATAATTCGAAGTATAATTTACCTGAACAAAGAACTAATTTTTCTACTTTTTTAGGATCAGCAGTTGGATCGTCTAAGATTGGCTGGAATCCTTTGTTTGAGAAATCTTCAAGTGGAGAAACCACTCTTGGATGTCTTAACAATGATTTTGGACTCATTACAATTAATGGCTTTCTGAAAGACCATTTTAACTGTCTCCTTAACAAGTGGAAATAGTTTGCAGGAGAAGTGATATTTGCAACCACCATATTTTCGTTAGCACAAAGCGTTAAGAATCTTTCTAGTCTCGCTGAAGAGTGTTCTGCACCCTGTCCTTCCGAACCGTGAGGCAACAACATTACCAAACCATCCTGAATTTTCCATTTTTCTTCTGCAGCAACCAAATATTGATCAACAATAATTTGAGCACCGTTCACGAAATCTCCGAACTGAGCTTCCCAAATTGTCAATGTATTAGGAGAAGCCATCGCATAACCGTAATCGAAACCAAGAACACCATATTCTGAAAGGTGAGAATTAAATACATCAAATCTATTTTCAGAAACATGTCTTAATGGGATATATTCTTCTTCAGTATCTTCTGTTTTTACAACTGCGTGTCTGTGAGAGAACGTACCTCTTTCCACATCTTCTCCGGAAATTCTTACGTTATGGCCTTCCACAAGAAGCGTAGCATATGCCAGCCACTCACCTAAAGCCCAGTCTAAAGAGTTTCCTTCAATTGCTTTGATTCTGTTTTCGAAAAGTCTTGTAATTTTATTGATGAACTTTTTATCAGCCGGAAGTGTTGACATTTTAATCGCCAGTTCTTTCAACTTTTCAAGATCGTATTTTGTATCAACAGCGTCCTGAACAGCTCCTTTTTTAGCAATCGGATAATTTGTCCAGTCGTCTGCCATGAAAACGTCCATTACGTTTTTCTCAATTTCTTTAGAAGCATCAAAGTCTTTATCTAAAAGTGCTTTGAATTCCGTCTCCATTTTAGCGATTACATCATTTGAAGTGACGCTGTCTTTTAATAATTTATCTTTATAAATTTCTCTAGGATTCGGGTGCTTAGAAATTAATTTATATAAATTAGGCTGGGTAAATCTTGGCTCATCACCTTCGTTATGACCGTATTTTCTATATCCTAATAAATCAATATAAACATCTTTACCAAACTTAGCTCTGAAATCTGCAGCGAAGTGAATTGCATGAACCACGGCTTCCGCATCATCAGCATTCACGTGCATTACAGGAGATTCTGTAACTTTTGCAATATCTGTACAATATGTAGAAGACCTTGCATCCATATAGTTTGTCGTAAACGAAACCTGATTGTTTACAACAATATGAACCGTACCACCAGTTTTGTACCCTTCCAAAGTCATCATCTGAGCAACTTCGTAAGCAATACCTTGTCCGGCAAGAGCGCCATCACCGTGGATAATGATCGGTAAAACCTTAGAATAATCTTTATATTTATCATCCACCTTTGCACGGCAAATTCCTTCTACCAGAGCAGCCACAGTTTCAAGGTGAGACGGGTTTGGAGTCAAATTAATGCAAACTTCTTCTCCTGAAGCGGTTTTAATTTTTTTAGATGAGCCTAAGTGATATTTCACGTCACCGGAGAATACATCTTCTTCAAATTCTTTGCCTTCAAATTCTGAGAAAATCTGCTTGTAAGATTTTCCGAAAATATTCGTAAGGACATTTAATCTACCTCTGTGAGCCATCCCTAACACCACTTCATCTACGCCCAACTGAGAAGATCTTGAGATCAACTGATCCAAAGCAGGAATCAAAGTTTCACCACCTTCTAATGAGAATCTTTTCTGACCAACAAATTTTGTATGAAGATAATTTTCAAATGCTACAGCCTGATTTAATTTTAATAAAATTTCAGTTTTTTCATTCGCAGAAAGGCTTGGATGATTTTCATTAACCTGAAGCCATCTTTTGATGAAATCTTTTTCTTCAACGTTGTTGATATGCATGTATTCAACACCGATAGAGCCGCAATAGATCTTTTGCAAACGGTTAATAATCTCCTGTAAAGTCGCAGGTTCTTTGAAACCGATTTCAACAGCTCCATTGAATTTTGTATTTAAATCCGCACTGCTTAACCCGAAGTTTTCGATGTCCAACGTAGGTGTGTAATGTCTTCTTTCTCTTACCGGGTTTGTTTTTGTAAACAGGTGGCCTCTTGTTCTGTAAGCCTCGATAAGGTTTACAATTTTAAATTCTTTTTTGATATGTTCTGGAACCTCTCCGTTTGATACTGCCTGAGCTGCCTGCTGTACTACAGGAGCTGAAGCTGCCGGAGTTTGAATATATTGGATGTTATCGTCATCTCCGTAGTTCTCCAAAGCAAAATCGAAACCTTGAAAAAAGGCTTTCCATGATGATTCTAAAGAGTCCGGGAATTTTAAATACTGTTGGTATAAATCCTCAATTAACTGAGAATGAGCTGCGTTTAGGAATGAAAATCTGTCCATTATTACAGTTTATCTATTATTAAATTTTGTTTGTAGAATTAATCTTCAAATTTAATAAAAAAAACCGATGTGGAACAGCCTTAAATCATTAAAAATAACTATAAAAGTGATAATTTTCAGGAATCTACTTGTATACCGACAATGAGAGCTTCATATTGACATTCTGGCCTTCCATCGGGCGCTCAATGAAAGTCTGGCGGATATCGCCGAACCGCATTTCGTCTTTTTTGGCTTTCTGGGTCAGCTGCTGGACTGCTTTTACCCTTCCCTCATAAGCTCCTTTGTAATAGATCACATAATCCTGGGAAGCATTTATTGTTCTGAAACTAAAATTATTATCTGTAACGCCAAACTTTTTAGACAACGGAATCCCAAGATAATAGGAAACCTCTTTATCCTTGTAATTATCGGCATCCGTGATGAGCATCGGAAATCCAAATTCATCGTCTTTTTTGCCGAGATCCATCGTCGTGTAATTGTAAATTTTATTGTAGTTTATAACAATATTTTTAAAAAGAGCATCCTTTTTGTTTGAAGTACTTACATTGATCCCTAGAAGGAGTTTTGATTCTTGATTTTCCACCATCAGGCTGTCATATTTGATAGCCGCTATTTGATTGTCTTTATCTACCTTGTTGCCCAGAACATTTTTAAGATTGATCATACTCTTATCAATATTTTCAGCAAAACGGTCTTCTGTCCAGAAATTTTCAACCCTTTTTAAAACAGATAATTTAGGGGTATGAACCACCCATATAATTTTAGTCTTTTGTACAGAAACGGGCTTGAATTTTACATCGACAATTGTAGGGTTTTCATTTTTGTCTTCAAATAGCTGGTATCTTAAAGCATTGTTCGACTTTTCATAGCGGATAAACATTTCGCCATCCGTATCGTTTTTCGGATCTACATAGCTGATAGAACTTCCCTGGCCCTCATAGGGGGTATAGTAATCAATATCAATGAATTGGGAGCTTGCAAAGAAATTATTCCAGCGAGTAAAATTCTGCAGATTATTGAATTGTGAAAAGACTTTCGCCAAAGGATAATCAATCTCTTTTTCAATTTTAAAATCTTTGTTTTCGTCCACAAAAAAATACATGGAAGCCGCATAAGCCCCAACCAATAAAATAATAAGTATCGCTATGATCTTGAAAAAACGCATCGCACAAATGTATTGAAAATAAAAAAAGTGACCAATATGTTGATCACTCTTGTTTTAAATTTATTTGTAATATTCAATTGGATATGCAAATAAAATTTCCAGTTAGAGTTAAGCTACATTTTTGTAAATTTTGTTTTGATTGTTAAATTCTTCTATTGTTTGATAATTCAGGG
>NZ_FTMM01000024.1 GCF_900156075.1 Chryseobacterium sp. RU37D
TTAAAAGCTGGATCATAGATTTTTCGCCCTTGTTTCATACGTTAAAATTAAGGTTTTATGCTTAACTCTAACTGGAAGCTAAATTAGTATATCCAAAATAAAGTTATACCTGAATATTAAAGCTGTTGAAAATAAATAAAAATCAAAACTTATTTTGCAACTGAAAAACTCCATGGGAGTTTTATCTGTGTAGAAAATATATTTAAAATAAAGTGCGTTCTAATTTTATAGCAATCCTACGGATTGCACGTGGCTTTATTTCGCATTCGCCACACAGATTCTGCTCCTAAAGGAGCATTTTGTGACTTTTGTGATAATTTTTTTTAACTTTAAACAACTTTATTCTTAAAGCTTTAATAATACTTAGATGGTTTAGATTTTAAAAAGCAGATAAATTGCATAGAATAATCATCATTAATTATACTTTATCGCCTTCACCGGAGAAATCTTACTGATCAGATAACTCGGAATAATCAAAGCCAAAGCCGAAATAATCAAAATCCCAACAGAAATAGAAATAATGGCAATGGGATTAAGGTCTACAGGAACCGTACTTACATAGTAATTTTCGGGATTTAACTTAATAATTCCAAAAAATTTCTGGATAAGAATAAGTCCAAGGCCGATTGCATTTCCGTACAGAAGCCCAGGAATCATTATGATCAGGGTATAGTTGATAAAGGTCGCCCTGATCTGGGAATTACTGGCTCCCAGTGTTTTTAATAACCCGATGGAATTAGTTCTTTCAATAATCAGAATGAGAAGAACCATAATAATATTGATGACCACCACAATAAGCATAATAATGATAATCAATGCAATATTGGTATCAAAGATACTGATCCAGTCGGTGATTTGAGGATATTTTTCCGTTGCTTTTTCGGCATAGTTTTTATAACCGATAAGTTTTTCAATTTCAGGGAAATCGCGATCAATATCGTTAACATTTTTAAGGAATATGTCCAGTCCGCCCACTTCATCAGGCTTCATATCCTGGATCTTTCTTACATGGTTGATTCCGCCGATCACAAACTGATCATCAATCATTTTTATGTCAGTTTTATAAATGCCGACGACTTCAAATTTTCTATAAACCGGCTGCTTCATATCTGACCTTGAAAAAACAGTAACAATGCTGTCTTTCAGTTTTAAATGAAGGTCACTGGCGATTTTTTGGGAGATTGTAACACCGTTATTGTATCCGATTTCTGTTACTTTAGGAGTTGTTCCGGCAATCAGGAATTTTTTAAATCTTAGGCTGTCAAAATCCTTCCCAATACCTTTATAAATGATTCCCGCGAAATTATGTTCATTACGCATAATCCCCGTCACTGTGGCATATTTCTGAACGGCTTCCACATCGGGAAGTTCCTGAATTTTTTTAATATTCAGTCCCTGATTATCAAGAACTGATGTATTGTAGGAAGAATTTGAGCGCGTAGATTTTACGGTAATATGCCCGCTGAAATCTGCCAGTCTCTCTTTAATAGCCTTCTTAGAGCCGAATCCGGT
The DNA here is from genome assembly GCF_900156075.1 of Chryseobacterium sp. RU37D. Taxonomy (GTDB): domain Bacteria; phylum Bacteroidota; class Bacteroidia; order Flavobacteriales; family Weeksellaceae; genus Chryseobacterium. The sequence continues at coordinate 1,513 of NZ_FTMM01000024.1, forward strand.
GGAGACGGTAATTAAAGAAACAATGATTCCCAACGCCACAGAGAGTCTGCCGATGAAGATGATAACCCTCGAAAGGTTATTTTTATTATCTTTGGAAAATGCTATTTTTCTAGAGAAATATAAAGGAAATTTCAAACCCATGAATTTAGATTTCAAAATTAAAAATTTACTTCTTATTTGCCTAATTTTTTTAGGAGTATTCACCCAATATTATTCTCAGACTAAAGATAAAGCCGATTTTAGAACAGGAGCTGATCAGCCTGAGCTTTATTTACCTTTATTAAAAGGAAAAACTATCGGGGTGGTGACCAATCAGACCGGACTGATGAGTGATAAAACCCATGTGGTGGATTTTCTGGTAAAAAACGGAATCAAAATCAAATCGATTTTTGCTCCGGAACATGGTTTCAGAGGCGATGCGGATGCGGGTGAGAAAGTAAAAAACGGAGTAGATGTGAAAACGGGAATTCCTATCGTTTCACTTTACGGAAATAATAAAAAGCCAAAACCTGAACAATTAAAGGGAATTGATATTGTTTTGTTTGACATTCAGGATGTTGGAGTGAGATTTTACACCTATATTTCAACTTTAACTTATCTGATGGAAGCCGGTGCAGAAAATAATGTAGAGATTATGGTCTTAGACAGGCCCAATCCGCATGACGGCTATACCGACGGCCCGGTTCTGAAGAAAAAGTGGTCAAGCTTTGTAGGAATGCACGAAGTTCCGGTAGTTTATGGTTTAACAATTGGGGAATACGGGAAAATGGTCAATGGAGAAAAATGGCTAAAAAATGGAGCTCAGGCAAAATATACTCTAATTCCCATGAAAAATTATCATAAAAAATCACGTTACCCCATTTTGGATAAACCTTCACCTAATTTACCCAATGATAAGTCAATAAATTTATACCCAAGTCTATGTTTTTTTGAAGGAACGCAGGTGTCTGTAGGAAGAGGCACAGATTTGCCTTTTCAGATTTATGGCTCACCATGGACGTCAGGTTTACCTTATCAGTTTACTCCAAAGCCTAACTTCGGTGCAAAAGATCCATTTTTAAATGGAAAGCTTTGTTATGGAGAAAATCTATCTAATTATCCGAATGATTTAAGGGAAATAAACTTAGAATGGGTAATTAAAGCTTATAAAAATTATAAAAACCCACAGCTTGATTTTTTCCTGAAAAATTTATGGTTTGATACATTAGCCGGAAATGATGAGCTGAGAAAACAGATTATCGCTGGAAAATCAATTCAGGAAATCAAAACATCATGGAAGTTGGATCTTGAAAAATTCGAAAAGATTAGGACAAAATATGCTGTCTATGAAAATTAATGATGTTGAATTGTGAATTGTGAATTTACGTATTATGTTTGTGGTTAAAAAATTGATAATTTACTTTAAAATCAATCAAAATTTTGTGGGGTTTTATCGTTTTTACCTTTATTCAAAATAAATAATCCTATAGACAGACCGATTACACCTGCACCTGCTGTCATTAAAGCCCTTTCCAGCTTGTCAGACTCGTGGCTGCCAATGTAATTCATTAAAAAAAGAATGACAAAAGTAATGGCCGAAATAATAAGATGGTTCTTCCCGAATATTTTCATTGAATTATTTTAATTTATAAGAGATCATCACACCTCCTCTGTAAGGAAGGATTTCTCCGCTTTTGTTGAAGCCTATGGCCTCATCATAACGTCTTCCGGTTCCTCTTTCATAGCCTTTATAAAAATCTTGAGAAGTTCCTACTGTTGCGTATAAATCAATATTCCATCTATCAGAAATTTTGAATTGATATCCTCCGGTAATTCCAAATATAATAGAGAATCCTTTCTGATAAACATTTGGATAATCAAAGCTTTCACCTTTTTCATTAGTAAAAGTACCTCCGCTCCAGTAATTCCATTTTTGTAATTTGAAAACTGCAGTAGAGATATTTGCACCCAGATACCAGTGTTTAAAAGCTTCGTCAAAATAATACCTGCCTTCAAAAGAAGCGGAATAATACTGAAATTCATGCCCTGCAAATAATTTCCAAGGAGAAATTAATACATCACCCTGCAGCGTATATTTTTTACTTAACTGATGCTCCAGACCTACATTGACAACAGCGATCGGTAATAATAAGGCATTTCCTTTGAGATAAATGCTTGTTTTGTGATCTTGTTCCTGAGCCTTTAGATTTCCTAGAAATAATAAGGTAAGGAAGCTTATAATAATTTTAATTTTCAACATATGTGTTATTTGATTTGCTTTAATAGTTCATCAGCCAAAGTGGTATTTTTCTGGGCCTGAGCTGCTATATTTTTAGACATTTCGGCATAGGTTTTAGCCATGTCTTTGTTTCCTGTTAAGAAATATAGTTTTGCCAGTATATAAGTGTTTTCGGATGTTTCGCCTCTCATTACAGACTTTTCTGCCCATTCGGCGGCTTTTTTTAAAGATGCTGGAGTTTTAACATGATCTGAGAATATCCACGCTGCTTTTAATAATTCATTGGGCTGAAAAGCGTCTGGATCCTTATAGTAGGCCAAAGCTGCTTTTTCATATTCCGGGAAATCAGCATTTTGTTCGTAATAGCTTAATTTTGTTTGGTTTAGCTTTGCCTCTGCATCATGTTTTCCGACCAACGGCTCGGCTGTTTTCATGAAATATTCTTCATTGATCTTTTTATTTTTCTGATCAATAGACTGTTCTACAACTTTAGCTAGCTTTAGCTGATTATCAAACTCTTTATATGTATCCTCAGGCAAAAACTTTATGATTTCCACTTTTCTTTCGGCAAAAACTTTATAATTTTTATCTTCTGTGGATTTTAAGAAGTAAAGCAATAATCCTACATCATCTTTAGAAAGTTCTTCTGTTTTCTTTTTGTTTTCAAAATATCTTTCTGAAGCTTTTTTAGCAAAATCAAAATCTGAAGAAGAATTCAGCTTCATAATATTGATAAGGAATTCTGGATCTTTTTCGCCGTTTGCAAAACGTTCCTTTAATGAACCTTTTTTGTTGTTGGGTGAATTAATATCCTGAGCCATAGAAAGAAAAAGACTTTCTTCCATATAGCCGAAGTTTTGTGAAACAAGCTCCCCGTCACCATTCAGGAATAGATAAGTGGGATAGGAACGTACTCCATATTTAGCCGCAATATCTCTTCCTTCACCTTTTTCCATATCAAATCTTGCATTCACAAAATTTGAATTATAATAATCTCCGACTGATTTTTTAATGAAAATATTTCTTTCCATCATTTTGCAGGGACCACACCAAGAGGCATAAGCATCAATAAAAATAATTTTATTTTCTTTTTTTGCTTTTGCGATAAGATCCTTAAATGGTAGATCCTGAAACTGTATTGCTTCTTGAGAAAATGCAACGATGCTGGAAAATAATAATAACCCGGAGATGATCTTCTTCATTTTTCAAATAAAATTTAAAAAGCGAATATACTTATTTTAAACGTAAATGAGTGCCGGATATTATTGAAATAAGATTGGTTTTAATAGGTTTAACAAGATTTAACATTGTATTGGTGAATGGAACGGAATTTTTTTTAAAGAATTTTTATTAATAGCCTAATCTTAAAACAGTAATTTTGCTTTGTAATAAGCTAAATTCATAATAGAAAAGACTACCTCCTATTGTGGGATATCGGATAATTATAGATTATACTCGTAATCTACCTTCAGCTCATTATTTACATGGCTAATTCCGGGAGTTTTCCATACAATACGACCAGCTTCTTCTTTCTGATGCCATGTATGTACGGTTCCTTTTAAGGTAACTGTTTTTCCGGATATGGATACTTCAATCTCACTGCTGTCAATAGAGCTTCTGTCCAAAGCTTTTTCGATATCTTTTTTTTCAGGAGTACCTGAAATTTCTGAATCAATGGTAATATTGTTGTAGATTCCTTTTACTCCGGGAAGATATTTTATAGAACTTTCTGTAATGTCCCTCAGATAATCCCAGGATACCTCACCCTCAAGGTTTACCCAGCCATTTTCAACTTTTACGATTATTTTTTTTTCAGGAATAAATGAGTTTGATTTAAATGCAGCAATAATTTCGTTGGCAATCTCTTCGTCAGTTTTTGGTCTCGATATGGGTAATTGTACATCTATATGTACGACCAGGACTTTCACCCCCGAAACATTTTTTGCGGCATGCTCGGCCTGCAGTTTTTTTGCATAATTGTCAACAGTACCCGTAAGAGAAACGACTCCGTTTTTTACAATAACCCCGATTTCCGCTGAATGGAGCTGGGGTTCCCATTTTAGAGCATCCTGAACGTCTTTTTGTAATTCTGCATTTGTTTTCATTGCTGTAAATTTTTATTCTTCAAAGTTCCACAACCCTTATAAAAGATACGATGACCCACATCACAATGAAAGATGATCTAGATCAGATCCTATGGGAGCTTCTTACTTATTTTAAAGCATATCTTTTTATTACTCCACAATATAAGAATGTAAAAACCAAACCATTTTCTGACCTGAGTTTAAAAGCCTGTTATAAAATTGCTGGTCACAATGTCATGAAATTCATTTTTACAGCTTGTAATATGTTCCGGAGGATAATTAATTCATTATGGTATCATTTTTTTTAGTGATGGGTATCATTGTTCGGACAGAGCGCAATTTTGAAATTTACATTATTAAATGACAAGTCATGAAAAAGTTTATAAACTTCGCTGTTCTTTTTTTCTGTACTGTCTACAGTAGTATAGTAAGCGGTCAGAATACAAAAACAAATCCTGAAATTACTTTGTTTCTTAAAGATAATGCCTGTCTTTCTACACTGCATTTTCCAAAATCTGTCATACGGTTTTATACCCGCAATGATACTGAATATGCCTGGGTAAATGTTGCAAATAAACCCGATCAGTCTGAAGCGGCGGTGCTTCTGCTGGAATACTCTTATCGGTTTGGATTATCCTTGTCTGATTATTACCGTGATGTCGTTTCACTGGAAAAATTAAGAAAACTCGGAAGTATTTCCGCAGGAGCAGATATGAAAGGTCAAGCGATGTTTGATATTCTGATGACAGATGCACTTATAACTTTTATTAATAATTTGCATTTTGGAAAATATAATCCGTCTTACAGCCCCTCTTATATTGATACGAACTATATTAATAAGTTCCGGTCAGACGATGTGTTGCAAAAAGCCAAGAATGATGGAGACTTTGTAAAATCAGTTCTTGAAGTTCAGCCTAAAATTAAAGCTTATAAAGATTTCCAGAACTATTTAAATATTTTTTATTCTGAGAGTCATTGTACAGAAACTCAGGCCGGACTTGAGAAAATTATTATGAATATGGAACGCCTGAGATGGATCAGTATCCAAAATACACCTTATATTTTAATCAATATACCATCTTATACATTAGAATTTCATCAGAAAGATAAGACTTATGACTTTAAGGTGATTATAGGAAAACCTTCAAGCAAGACTCCTTTATTGGAAAGCTCTGTTAATTATTTCACAACTGCACCCGACTGGAAAGTTCCCCAAGACATATTCGTAAAAGAAATGCTGCCTAAGATATTGAAAAACAGTAGATATCTGGCTGATCATCACTATACTATTTATGATGAATATGGAAATGAAGTGGTAACAGTCTTATCCAAACTCAGCGAAATCCGCCGAAATCCTTATAGATATAGTGTGAGACAGTCGTCCGGATATGACAATGCTTTGGGAGCGGTAGTTTTTAGGTTTCCCAATTCTTATGGAGTATATCTTCACGATACTTCTCAAAAACAATTGTTTAATAAAAATGAAAGAGCGTTTAGCCATGGGTGTATCCGGATAGAAAATGCCAAAGAACTTGCATCGCTTTTATTGAAAAATGATGGTGCAGAAAACAACATACCCGTTTTAGAAGCTGCAATGAAAGATTATAAAAGAAAAGATTTTGTACTGAAGCATCCCGTCCCTATCATCACCGTCTACCTTACTTGTTTAATAAAAGATGGAAAGCCATTCTTTTATGAAGATATCTATCATCTTGATCCTTCGCTGGAAAATAAATTTAGTTTAAATAAATAATCACATCATGAGAACAATTGTAGTACCTACAGATTTTTCGAAACCAGCAAGAAATGCTGCCTTTTATGCGCTTCGTCTTGCCAATGTTATGAAATCCAATATTCACCTTTGTCATGCATTTGGTCTGCCTGTTGAAAACCCTATGCTTGGGCAGACTGCCTGGGCTGTGTATGAATATCCGGCCTTGCAGAAGGAAAACAGTAAGGAATTAAAGGCCTTGAGAAAGGAATTGGAATTTAAATCAAAAATATTATGGGGCGAAGAGGCTTTTCCTTTTCATCCTTCGATATATTATGTCTGTGAAGGGCGTGATCCTATTCGGGTCATCAATGATACTGCAGATAGTAATAAAACATTGCTTATTGTAATGGGAATGAAGGGTGCCGGAATGCTGACTCGTTTTTTATTTGGAAGCAACAGTATTAAAATGATTAAAAAGACACATCATCCACTTCTTTTAGTTCCTCAAAAACATAAATATAATGGACTGAACAAAATTGCTTTTGCCACAGATCTTGATAAAAAGGATGTGAAAGTAGCACAGGCATTACTAAGGTTTGCCAAATACTTCAATGCTGAACTTCTGATTACCTACATCATTCAAAGTAATAATGATATAATAGAAGATGCGGAATATGAGCATAAAAAAAAGACATTCCTGAAAAACCTTGATGGCAAAATATGCTACAATTGTATTTACAGTGAGAATATTGATTACGGTTTGGATATCCTTAAAAGTAAAGATATTGATCTGTTGATCATGGGGCATCATTACCGGGGATTTTTCGAAAGCTTAGCAGGAAGCGGCCATGCCGTAAGGCAAGCCAACGAAATGGAAATCCCGCTATTGATCATCCCTGAAAATGAACATGTCTATTTTTAATTGTTTAAAATTTACATCTTTTAAATGTTTTTAATAAATATAATTAGCTAACGGTTAACTAATTTTGATATTTTTCTCTATTTAAATGCTCAGATTGCACTAAAATTCCTATCTTTAATATTGGGTAATATAAGCATTATATGGAAAGTGCCAAACTTTTGAAAGCTATTATAGAAACAGCTATCGATGGTATTATAACCATTGATGACAGAGGACGAATAGAAAGTATGAATCCTTCTGCATTGAAGATTTTTGGTTATGAAGAAGGAGAGCTTACCGGTAAAAATATTTCAATACTAATGCCAGAACTTGATAAAAGCAAACATGAGAGTTATATTATTAATTACCAGAATACCGGTGAAAAAAAAATAATAGGAAAGGGTAGGGAGGTAAAGGGATTAAAAAGAGATGGATCAATATTCCCTTTCAGGCTGGCCGTAAGTGAAGTACAATACCAAGATAGAATTATCTATACGGGTTTTATCCATGATCTTTCGAAAGAAAAGGAAGCCGAAGAACTTCTAAAAAAATATACCATTGAGCTCGAGCAGCTGGTGGAAGATCGGACCAAATCTCTGAGAAAAATGCTTCATGAGCTGGAAGAGGCGAAAGAAGAAGTTAACATTTCCTTAGAAAAAGAAAAAGAACTCAACCGCATGAAAAGCCGATTTGTGTCAATGGCTTCTCATGAATTTAGAACACCTCTAAGCTCCATACAGCTTTCCACAGTACTTATAGAAAAATATCTTCAGACTTCAGACACTCCCCAAATACTGAGACATCTTTATAAAATAAAAACAGCAATAAATAGTTTGATCGGCATTCTCAACGATTTTCTATCATTAGAAAAATTGGAAGCAGGAGTCGTATCGCCAAATGATGAAGTGTTCAACATTATCAAGTTTTCTGAAGAGCTTACGGAAGAAATGCAGCTTATGACCAAAGAAGACCAAATCATCATATACCAGCATACCGGATCCGAAAATGAGGTCTGTATTGATCAGAGTTTATTAAGGAATTGTTTAATAAATCTGATAAGCAATGCTATCAAATATTCCGGAGAGCGCACCCTCATAGAATTCTCTACCGAGATAAATGAAAAGGAATATTTTTTTACAGTGAAAGATAATGGAATAGGAATACCTGTGGAAGATCATGCTGCACTTTTTCAGCCTTTTTTCAGGGCACATAATACAGGGAATATTCCGGGAACGGGATTAGGGCTTAATATTGTGAGAAGATACATCAGCCTAATGGACGGAAAAATTCTTTTTGAGAGCAGTTCCGGCAAAGGTACCGGATTTACACTAATATTTGGAAAAAAAACTGATAATAATACTTCAATATAGTTCAGATGAACAAAGTTTGTATACTGATCATCGAGGATAACAACGATATCCGTGAAAGTACATCGGAAATTCTTGAGCTGGCCAAGTATGAAGTGCTTCAGGCCAGTAATGGTAAACAGGGCGTAGAGCTTGCCATCAAACATATTCCGGATATCATATTGTGTGATATCATGATGCCGAAGCTTGACGGGTATGGTGTACTGCATCTTTTAAACAAAAGAGAAGATACTGCGCTTATACCTTTTATTTTCATTACCGCAAAAACAGACCGGGTAGAAGTACGGAAAGGTATAGAAATGGGTGCAGATGATTATCTTACAAAACCATTTGATGATATTGAGCTTCTAAACGCAATAGAAAGCCGGCTGAAAAAGAAAGAACGTCAGGCGAGTATTTATAGCTCCAATCTTTCTAAGATGACCAGTTTATTTCAGGCTTCGAGTGGGCTTGATGAACTAAGAAAAGCATTTGATGAAAGAAAAATTAAATTCTATAAAAAAAAGCAGGTCATCTATTACGAAGGCGATGTGGCAAATGCGGTCTACCTTATTATTGCGGGATCAATAAAAACTACGAAGATAACGGAAAGTGGAAAAGAATTCATGACCGGGATTTACAGCAAGGAAGATTATTTTGGGATTACTTCATTGTTTACTGGGAAAGAATACAAAGAAACTGCTGAAGTGATGGAAGATGCCACACTATGCTCCGTTCCTAGAGATGTCATTGATCAGTTATTTTATAAATATCCTGATATTGCAGAAAAATTCGTCAAAATTCTTGCACACAATGTTCTCGCTCATGAAGAAAAATTACTACAGCTAGCCTATTTTTCTGTAAGAAAGAGAATGGCAGAAGTGCTTCTCAAGCTTCATACAAAACATCCTCATATAGAAGGCTTTGAAATTTCTAGAGAAAATCTTGCCTCTATGGCCGGAATGGCTATTGAAACCGTAAGTCGTATCCTCAGTGACTTCAAAGATGAAAATTTGATTGACAGAAATGCAGGAAAGATTACAATTCTGGACACTTTAAGGCTTCAAAAGATAAAAAACTAATATCTGTCACTTTTTATAATGATTTTATACACTGGCCAGTTCATTCAAGTTCAATACATTTGAATATTGAATTGCCATTATGAAAGTTATCGTTTATAATATAAATCAAAAAGATAAAGAATTTCTTGCATTAGCTAATCGTAAAAAGCACAAAATTACGATTATAGCATGTCCCTTACATGAAGGCACATTTCGTTTTGCAGATGAAAAGGATGCTGTCATTATCATTAATCAGGAAGATCAACTTTCCGATAACCTTATTCTAAAGCTTACTTCTTTCGGAATAAAGTATATCATATTCAGGATTCAAGAGAAACTTCCTATTGATACGTCAATTATGACGGATAAGGGAATAGGATATCTAATTGTTAGAGTCACAGATTCGCAACTAGCCGCTTCCCAAATGATTGATGCTCTTAATGTCTGGGAGAAAATTGATTAGGATCATACCAAAAACCAACCAAAGTCATTAGACAAAAATTATTTCCATATTACCTTTGATATATTAAACTCAAAATAATTTATTGCGAAAACTTTAAAACACTCTCACTAAAGAATGGAATAGAAGATTTTTTGGGATGAAGATGTATTGCTGGGTGAAACATTTAAAATGGAGCTCACTATTAGTATCATTGACAAAAATGGGTTCTACAAACTGAAAATTTCGGCTCTGGGGTTCAAGAAAAAGATTTAAAAAATATTAATAGGAGGATCATTAATCATCAATGCCGAAACCGGTACAAAGAAAAAATAAAAAATTATGTAAGACAAGAGTTTTCAGCTTCTTCTTTTTCCCGAGCTTCCATTTCCCAAAAAATATTGCGCTGGACCATCTAAAAGGCAATTACAAAAACGAATTATTAAATATCAATATCACCAAAACAAATCTTGATAAACAGGAAGTAAAAGAAATTAAAATCCGCTAAAAACATTATTGTGCATTTGGGAAGTACTCATTGCTATTAAACAACTCTTCCCATGCATACAAATTTATTATAAAAAAATGGAAACAATTACTCTAAAATCACTCGGAGGCGCAGGAACAGTTACAGGATCTAAGCATTACTTAAAAACACCTGAGCTTAATATACTCATAGATTGCGGATTGTTTCAGGGTATTAAAGCTTTACGTGAGCAAAATTGGGAGCCTTTAAATATTAATATTAAAGAAATAGACCTTATCATCCTTACCCATGCTCATCTCGACCACTGCGGATATATTCCTTTTCTTGTAAAAAGCGGCTTTAAAGGTAAAATTTATATGACAGAACCTACGAGGGAACTGGCAAAACTTATCTTACTTGATAGCGCCAAGCTACAGGAGGAGGATACTGAAAAGGCGAATTATCATCATTATACTAAACATCATCCTGCAAAGCCGCTCTATACAATAAATGATGCGGAAAGGGCATTTAAATATTTTTATATAATAAATGAAAATACGAATATCCAGTTAAGTGAACATATACAATTTAGGTTCAAACCTTGCGGGCATATTATCGGGGCGTGTTCTATAGAAATAGTATGTTTCGGGAAAACGATCATTTTTTCAGGAGATATAGGGCGTAATAAAAGCGCGATCTTACCTCCGCCGGATTTTTTCACTACAGCAGATATTATTGTAATGGAGTCTACATATGGTAACAGGCTCCATGACAATAGTAATTTATATGATAAATTAACATATTGGATCAATTCTACAATCAAAAATCACGGCAATATTATTATCCCCAGCTTTGCGGTAGGAAGAACGCAGGAGCTTATTTATATATTATATCAGCTGAAAGAACAAAATAAAATCCCCCGCAATCTTCCTATAGTAATCGACAGTCCTATGGCTGCCTTAGCTACAGATATTATGATAGATTTTGCAGAATATACTACTGTGAAGAAAGAAAAATGGCTGGAAATTATTCAACAAATTGATATCAACAGGGAATATTCTCGTACCGAAGAGATCGTCCGCAATAAAAAAAGTAAAATAATCATTGCCGGAAGCGGCATGGTAACCGGTGGCCGTGTACTCGAATATTTGAAACATGATGTAGGGAATAATAAAAATACAGTACTGATCGTCGGTTTTCAGGCAGAAGGAACCCGCGGAAGAGCATTACTAAACGATTCACACGAGCTGAAAATTCATGGGAAATATTATCCTGTAAAAGCTAATGTTGTAGAACTGACAGGCTTATCTGCTCATGCTGATCAGACTGAACTAATAGATTGGATCAGAAAATATGAAATTCCGCCACAGAAGATTATGCTTGTTCATGGTGAGCCATCTGCGTTGGAAGCATTGAGGGTAAAAATTCAGACAGAATTACAAATATCAGTCAAGATTTTAGTAAAGGATGAAGAAGTCATCTGCTAAATCGGATAGAAAAATTTATTAAAAAATTTTAAAAATAGAATTATAGGATTGTGTTAAATTCTAAACTCAATTCTTAACATTAAGGATGTATTTGTTTGTTATGGCATACAATATCCCAGATCACCTGAAAGGTCTTACAGAAGCAGAAGTTATTGCTTCCCGCAAACAATACGGATATAACCGGCTGGAACAGGCCCGAAAAAACACATGGCTGGAATTGCTTTTAAGTATTCTAAAAGAGCCTATGCTGATTCTCCTGATATCCGTAGCATTAATCTACATAATTATCGGCGATTATGGAGAAGCTTTATTTATGTTTTTAGCTATTATTACGGTTATAGCTATTTCCTTTTATCAGGATAACCGTAGCAGGAAGGCATTAGAAGAGCTTAAAAAGCTGAACGAACCGCTAAGTAAGGTGATCAGAAACTCAGAATTAATAAAAATACCAACATTTGAAATAGCTGTTGGAGATCTGTGCATCACAGAAGAAGGCAGTCTCATCAATGCTGACGGAAAGATTTTATACAGCAATGATTTTTCAGTAAATGAATCTTCGCTTACAGGTGAAAGCTTTTCAGTGTTTAAAGACAATACATCAGAAGATCATTCTGTATACAGCGGAACAATTACTGTTTCCGGGTTGGCTATTTTTAAAGTCGAGAACATAGGTGCAAAAACCCGTATAGGGAAAATAGGTGAGTCGATACTAAATATCAGGGAAGAGGTTTCCCCTTTACAGATACAGATTCGCAATTTTGTTAATGGAATGGCTGTGATTGGAGCTGTAATCTTTCTGACAATCTGTATTTTCAGTTTTATAGAAACAGGAGATATTATCAATAGTCTTCTAAATGGTCTTACATTGGTGATGTCTGTTCTGCCAGAGGAAATCCCTGTAGCTTTTACAACATTTATGGCCATTGGTTCTTGGAAGCTAATGAAAGACGGTATTATTGTTAAGCAAAGCAGCATTTTAGAAACATTGGGAAGTATTACAGTGATCTGCACTGATAAAACCGGGACAATTACTGAAAACTCCATGCGCCTGAAGTACTTGTATAATTATCGTTCCAACAGGATATACGGAGAGGTAGATTTCGGGATAGAAGAACTCCGTGAACTTATAAGCTATTCTATGTGGAGCAGTGAGCCGGTACCTTTTGATCCTATGGAAAAAAATTTGCATAAGGTGTACGAACGGGCTCAGATTAAAGATGAAAGAAAGGAATACAAACTAATCCATGAATATCCTCTTGAAGGCAAGCCTCCTATGATGACTCATCTTTTTGAAAATAAAAAAAAAGAAAGAATCATTGCGGCCAAAGGAGCTCCCGAAGCAATAATAAATATCTCTCAGCTTTCGGATGCTGAAAAAGAAAAGGTAAAAAAAGTAGTGGAAGAATTCGGACGGCAAGGATATCGAGTGCTTGGAGTTTCAAAATCATATTTCGAAGGAAATCTTTTTCCTGAAAAGCAACAGGATTTTGTATTTGAATTTTTAGGCTTGGTCGTATTTTATGATCCTCCTAAAAAAAATATCGAAAAAGTGTTTCAGCAGATTTATGACGCAGGAATTAAAGTAAAAGTGGTTACGGGAGACAATTCAGATACCACGAAGGCTATTGCTTTAGAATCGGGTATAAGAAATAACAGCCCGACCATTACGGGAAATGATATTACTGAAAGTTCAGAAAAAGAACTCATACAAATCACAAAGAATACAACATTATTTACCAGGATGTTTCCTGAAGCAAAGCTTAAAGTGGTGAATGCTCTGAAAGAGCAAGGGGAGATAGTGGTGATGATTGGCGATGGCGTAAATGACGGCCCTGCTTTAAAAGCAGCTCATATAGGCATAGCAATGGGCAATAAAGGTACGGAGATTGCAAAATCAGCGGCATCCCTGGTGATAACTAATGATGATCTGGAAAAGCTTGTCACTGGAATTGCAGCAGGAAGAAGAATTTATGCAAATGTTAAAAAAGCAATACAATATATTATTTCAATTCATATTCCAATAATATTAACGGTCTGCCTTCCTTTGTTTCTGGGGTGGATATTTCCCCAGATATTAACTCCGGTCCATGTTATCTTTCTTGAGCTTGTGATGGGACCTACATGCTCTATTGTGTACGAAAACGAGCCTATAGAGAAAAATGCAATGAAGAAGCCTCCCAGAGTGCTTACAGATACATTTTTGCAGTGGCGGGAATTGATAATAAGTATTATTCAGGGAGTTGCTATTACTATTGGAGTCTTATTTATTTACCAGCATTCTGTTCGGATTGGAAGTACCGAACAGGAAGCCAGGGCAATGGTTTTCAGTACCCTCATTTTTGCCAATATATTACTAAGCTTTGTCAACCGTTCTTTCTATTATAGTGTTTTGGAGACTTTTAAAAACCGTAATTTTTTACTTTTCGGGATTTCCGCATTGGTTATTATATTTTTGATTATGATTTTATATATAAATTCCGTTGCTCTATTTTTTAAGATTGCGCCTCTAAATCTTGGTGAGCTTAGCATTGCATTGCTTACAGCATCCATTTCTGTATTGTGGTTTGAATTTTATAAATTAATAAGAAGGAGCTTTTGCAAATGAAAAATTGCTTCCACCACTAACGAATAACCGCTTACTATTCAATTTTCTGTAGTTACAAGAGTTAGTATGCTTTCGTAGAAGCTTTAGAACAACAAATAGTGTGTGGTACCAGCGGGCAGGATAAGTACATTCGAAGTATTCAGAATAAGCAATTTTTTTAAGCTTGAGCTTGAAAAAGATTCCAGATAACTATTCAGTCAATTTTCTGCAAAATATTGTAAAATTAATTTTTACAATATTTTTTGTTTTATGCCTAATCCAAAAATGATTTATTTTAATCTTAAATAAAAGTTAATGCAAGTAAATTATTAACTAAAAATATTATTTATATTTTGCATGATTAAAACAATAACTCTAATATATAGATATATTGTATGAGATTTTGCTACTAAAATAAAAGAAGATTTTATAAAAATATAATATTGTTTATCAGTTACTTATATTAAAATAGTATGTATTTGGTATATGTTTTTTTTTGATTTTATAATGATTTTGTATTAGAATTGCACCGTCAAAATAAATTAGATAATTAGAGTTTTATATTTTAAACCAATTTACCTGTTTTGTATTAAAATTTTGTAAACTTAGTATTATCTGAAATTTGAAAAATTTATAATTTTTATAAACATTTTTAAACACAAAGAAGAATTTAAAACAAATGAAAAAAAATTTAATTATTACCGCAATGATGATTTCATCATTAGCCTTTTCCCAAGTTGGTATTAACACAGCCTCTCCAGCTGCTACCTTAGATGTAACTGCTAAGAATACTACGGGAAACAGCACAAGTGTAGACGGACTATTAGTTCCCAGAGTAAATAGACAAAGAGCTCAAAGCATGACAAATGTTCCTACCTCTACCTTAATCTATGTAAACAATGTTGCTACAGGGACGCAAGCTGGTACTGCTATAAACATAGACGCTCCTGGATATTATTATTTCGATGAGACAAATGTCTGGACAAAGCTTAGAACTCCTGCAAGTACTTCTCCTACAAATACTAATATTTATAATTCTGATGGCACACTAACAGGTAACAGAACTGTAACTCAGGCAGATAAAACATTGGCATTCACAGGTACTGCGACTAATGCATTTTCTGTAGATGGGAATACATTTTCAGCAGATGCAGCGAATCATAGAATAGGTATTGGTACAACCACCCCTAGTGACAAATTGAATGTATTTGGAGGTATTACAACTAGTGGAAGTACCACTAATAATAAAAACGCATCAGGAACCTTAGATTATGGCTTGTACCAAACCAGGCTTTTATCTTGGGGGCCAACTGCAACAGATAATGGTATTATATCATTTTGGACGGGACTAGGAGGGGCTCCTACATCTGAAAAGATGCGTATCCATTCTAATGGTAATGTGGGTATTGGTACAACAGCTCCTAGTGACAAGTTGCACGTACTTGGTGGAATTACTACTAATGGCAGGACTAGTATTGATAAGATGGCGTCGGGGACGTTGGATTATGGCTTGGACCAAACCAGGCTTCTATCTTGGGGACCAACTGCAACCAATAGTGGTGTTATATCATTTTGGACAGGACTAGGAGGGGCCTCTACATCTGAAAAAATGCGTATCCATTCTAATGGTAATGTGGGTATTGGTACAACTACTCCTACAAATTCCTTACATGTAAAAGCAGTTGCAGATCCTTTAAAACTGGAAGGATTGCAAAGCGGAAGTGGAGCAAATTTAGTTGTTGATGCCAATGGAGTAGTGAAAGCTGAAGCTAAATCTGTTCCTAAATTAGTTTTAGTAGTAAAACGTGGGACTGATTTTGTTGGATCTCCTGGAGGAGGCAATGTATTAACATGGGATGCTAAAGAATATGATCCAGAAAATGTTTTCACAACAGGATCAGACAACTATACTGTGACAAGAAGCGGATTACATCAAATTTTTGTGAATATTACATCAGCAGGCTCTTCATTTAATGTAGGAGATCCTTGGTTCGTAAGAATTTGGATTAATGGAGTAGTAGTAGCAGCTTCTGATGCAACAAAAGCAGCTGGTGCATCTACCACGGTTTTTTCAATCAATAATTGTAATGTGGGTGATAAGATTCAAGTTGATTTTGGGATCAAACCTGATACAGCTAAAGCTAATCTCACAAAACTGAGTATTTTTAGATTTGAATAATTAACTGGCTTATCATAGAATGAGGACGTTTCAAAAGTACCTTCTTAGCTCCATGCTTGACAACATATATTTAGGAGATTCCAAGATCAGTACTTTATCTTTTGGGACAGACTCATCTCTTTATTACTAAAGCCGTTATATTTTAGGTAGTGTTTCACTGACTTATAAAGTTAGTGAAACGCTGTCTTTTTATTGTATAGGATATAAGAAATGGTTTCTCTGCATTTTCCTTAATTCCTTTTCTCTTATTTATATAACTTCGATCTTTAAATCTACTTCAACCTTTTGGAAATTTCTTCTAATTGTAGCCTTTTGATTCGTAGCAGAATTTATTATAATTAACTATCTACCTGATATTTAGTGTTGATTATAAAATCATCTTTTACTTTAGAAACTAAAAGTAAACCAACCATCTCACATCCAAATTTGCAACCTCCTCAATACCAGATTTTCAATAATCTCCAAAAAGTTTAGTAAGCATATTTCTTTATACAACTCGTCTAAATTTATTATTTGTTTCGTTTTTATAATAGAATATACGAAATTATAAATTGTGATCTATGCAGGTTTATGGACTTTTTACTCATATAAAGCCCTTCGGAAGTACCTAAGATAAAAATATTTAGTGGAATTAGAAGAAATACTATAATCACAAGATTATTTTAATTTTATTTTCAGAAGTAAGTAGATTCAAACAAAGTCAATACAGGAGGGAGTTTCCGAGAAAGGTTGAGCATATAATTGAGCATTCGCGACTTTGAAAAGAAAAAAGCCCCTAAAATAGGAGCTTTACGACTGTTTGTTGTGGTTTCTCCAGGAATCGAACCAGGGACACATGGATTTTCAATCCATTGCTCTACCAACTGAGCTAAGAAACCATTGTTTACTTCTTTTTGAAGTGATGCAAAACTAATAATAAATATTAAATTTGACAATATGCTATAAAAACAATTTTGAAAAGAAAACCACCTTTTTACAGGTGGTTTTGTGTGGTTTCTCCAGGAATCGAACCAGGGACACATGGATTTTCAATCCATTGCTCTACCAACTGAGCTAAGAAACCATTCTTTTACTTCGTTGTTTTAAAGTGATGCAAAAGTAGTAAGTTTTTCCTATATGAAGCAAGCATTAATAATACTTTTTTTAACAAAACTTAAAAAGCTACTGATTTTCAGCCGAATTATTTTCCTGTTCTCTTCGGATCTGCTCGCTCATTTCCTCCAATACAGGCTTTATGGTGCTTTCAGGAAGGTCACTAATTCTGATGTACATTAACCCGTCAATTGCATCATTAAAGTTAGGGTCAACATTAAAGGCAATTACCTTTGCATTTTGCTTGATATATTTTTTGATTAAAACAGGTAATCTCAGTTCTGGCTCAAGATCGTCAATAATCTTATCTAGTTTATTAAGATCAGATTCCATTTCTTCGAAAAACAGATGCTTATCTCTGTCTCGAAGTTTTACCTTATATTCATTTCTTGGAGTAATGTATTGAGCAACGGCAGAATCATAATAATTTGAGCGCATAAATTCAATCATCAAAGATTTTGAAAACTCAGAAAATTTATTGGAAATGCTCACACCGCCCATCAAAAATTTATGATCCGGATTTCTAAGGCATACATGAACAATCCCCCTCCACAAAAGGAAAAGCGGAAGCGGCTTCTGCTGATATTCCTGGCAGATATATGCCCGTCCCATTTCGATTACTTTTTTAAAGAATGGGTGGATATCCTGTTCAAATTCAAATAGAGAACTGGTGTAAAAACCTTTGATGCCAAACTTTTTCATGACCTCCCTACCCAAAGCCATTCTGTAGGCTCCTACCAGCTTTTCTTCAGCATTATCCCAAAGGAAAAGATGATGGTAATGTTTATCATATTCATCCAGATCAAATGGTAGGTTGCTCCCTTCACCCACCGCACGGAAGGTGAGTTCTCTCTGACGTCCGATTTCCCTCATTATAGAAGGGATTTCTTCATAATTTGTAAAGTAGACCTCATAATTTCCGTTGCTGAAAAACATTTTATCCGTGCCTTTCAGCTTGCTGATATCTTTTAAAATATCCTCTTTCGGAGTTTCATCGATGATGTTCTGAACAATATTTTCTTCTTTAAGCAAAGGGAATTTTACCGATAAATTCTGAAGATTAATGCTTTGGGCTAATGACTTTCTTTTTTCATAGTAAGATTTCATCATATACACCTTACGTTTCAGGAATTCGCCCAATTCTTCAATGGTTTCCATATCATCCATTGCTTTTACGGCAATAGGCTTTCCGATCCTGATTCTGATAGGTTTTTCCCTTTCATTCATCATTTCCGCGGGGAGCATCAGGGTTTGTAAATTAGGATGAAGTTTGGCTACCTGATAAAAAAGTCTGCTGTTTTTGGCATGGAAATACATAGGAACTACCGGCACTTTTGCCATCCTGATCAACTTGAGCGCTGGTTTTTCCCATTCTTTATCTAAAATTTCGCCGTAAGGATTATTTTTATTGGAAACTTCTCCTGCCGGAAAAATTCCTACACAGCCTCCGTTTTGTAAATGTTTCAACGTTTCGCGCATTCCAGAAGAGCTGCTGTAAGCTTCTTTTCTGTTTTCAAAAGGGTTTACGGAAATTACATACGGTTCCATCGGTTTGATTTTTTCCAGAAGGAAATTACCCATTACTTTGAAATCCGGACGAACTTCAGATAAGACTTTGCACATCAAAATACCGTCTATAGCGCCAAGCGGATGATTGGAAACTAAAATAAACGGCCCCGTTTTCGGAATTTTTGCCAAATCTTCTTCAAAAGCTACATAGCTTAAGTTTCTCTCTCTCACAAATGAGTCGAAAAAGTCTTTACCTTCCTTGTCTTTTAGTTTGTCGTATAATTTATTTACTTCGTTTATTTTAGCAATGCTCATAACAGCAGATGCTACAGGATTCTTCAGAAATCCTATTTTGCTTAAGCCGGAAGCTTTTATTAAGTCGTTTTTCGAAATTAAACTCATATTGTGTTTAGTCGCAATTAGTTTTATTGTATTACCATTTGAAGTGTATTCTTCGAAATCTGCTCCAATAATACACTTTTTTCCTGGTAAAATTGATCAATATTCTCCATTTTTGCATTTCTTATCGTAAATAAAGATACATTTTTTACAACATCTGTTTTGAATACTTTTTGAAGATCGTCATTCAGCTCATCAATATGGAAGTATTTATCTTCAAGGCATAAAGCTAATGAAATTGCAGAATTCTGCATCAGGGAAACTTTAATTTTATACTTAGATAAATACCCGAAGATTAAGCTCATATGGTCTTCTGCAATAAACGAAAAATCTCTTGTTGAGATTTTTAACAACGTTTGATTTTCTTTTAAAATATAAGATTCTTCACTTTGATTTTTGTCTGAAGCACCCACTTTTGTCCCTTCTTTGGTAGGATCTACGAAAGATTTTACATAAAAAGGAATATTTTTTTGCTGAAGAGGTTGTAGGGTTTTTGGGTGAATGACACTTGCCCCGTAGTAGGCCATTTCAATGGCTTCTTCATAAGAAATATTCGAAAGCAAGGTCACATCCTTGAATTTTCTCGGATCTCCCGTCATTACTCCCGGAACGTCTTTCCAGATGGTCATTGCATCTGCATTTAAGCAATAGGCAAAGATCGCCGCAGAATAATCCGAGCCTTCTCTTCCTAAAGTTACCGTAAAATTATTTTCATCCGAACCGATGAAACCTTGAGTAACGTAGCAGATTTCTTTATTTAAATTAGAAATAAATTCTTCTGTTTTTGCCCAATCTACCACACCTTCTCTGTAAGAGTTGTCGGTTTTCACATAATCTCTTGCATCCAGCCATTGGTTGGTAAACTGGATTTCGTTTAAATATTCGCTCACGATTTTAGTCGAAATCATTTCCCCGCAACTCACAACCTGGTCGTAGACGAAGCTGTAGTTGGGAGATTTGTTTCTCCTTAAAAAAGAATCAATATCATCAAAAAATAAATTAATTTCCGCAAAAACAGCATGATTTTCAGGGAATAAGCCTTCCGCGATTTCGATGTGTTTTCGTTTTATTTTTTCGATCTCAGTTTGATAGTTATCCCTATTGAAATAAAGTTCCACCACTTTTTCCAACTCATTAGTTGTTTTGCCCATGGCCGAAATCACCAGTAAACATTTGGCAAATCCCTGGCTTTTTAAAACCATAGATACATTTTTTACACTCTCTGCATCTTTTACTGATGCTCCACCAAACTTGAAGATTTTCATTAAATTGTTAATAATAAAATTGTTAGATAAAATTTGTGGGAATATTTTACGGGGCTCAAAATTATAAATTTACAACGAGATATGAAATAGGCTTGTGTAATATGATAGGCTTAAGATTTTATTAAAATTAAAAATTATCTGGAATTATTCTGAACGATTCTGTAGATTGGGGAATTTTTTTTTACATTAAAAAGTAAATTTGACTATAATCATATTTGTATCTATTTGATAAACAATATATAATGTCTTTTATTGATAATTTTTTTTAATTGTGATAAATTTTACGAAATTTGGAGAAATCGTAAAAAGAAAAATATGTCAGAGCAACCATTACAGACGTTAGGAGAGTTTCTTATTGATAGACAGGATGATTTTCAGTATTCTACGGGAGAGTTTTCCCGCCTTCTGAGCGCAATAAGGCTGGCTTCTAAGGTGGTAAACAGAGAGGTAAATAAAGCAGGAATTGTAGATATTGCGGGGGCTGCCGGAAACCAGAATGTTCAGGGTGAGGAGCAGCAGAAGCTTGATGTGATTGCCAATGAAATTTTTATTACGGCTTTATCTCAAAGAGAGGTTGTATGTGGTATTGCTTCAGAAGAAAATGATGATTTTATTGATATTAAATGTGGTGAAAATGGTCATTTGAGTAAATACGTTGTATTGATTGATCCCCTTGACGGTTCTTCTAATATAGATGTGAATGTTTCTGTGGGAACTATTTTCTCAATTTACAGAAGAGTAACCGAACCAGGGACTCCCGTTCAGCTGGAAGATTTCTTACAAAAAGGAGTTAATCAGATTGCGGCAGGCTATGTAATCTACGGTTCTTCCACAATGATTGTGTATACCACAGGAAATGGTGTGAACGGATTTACCCTTGATCCATCTTTAGGAACATATTATCTTTCTCATCCAAATATGACTTTCCCAAAAACAGGTAAAATTTATTCTATCAACGAAGGAAATTACATCAAATTCCCTCAAGGCGTTAAGAATTACCTTAAATATTGCCAGATGGAAGAAGGCGACAGACCATATACATCAAGATATATTGGATCATTAGTGGCAGATTTCCACAGAAATATGCTAAAAGGTGGCATTTACATCTATCCGTCTTATTCACAGGCACCTAACGGAAAGTTAAGATTGTTATATGAATGTAATCCAATGGCATTCTTGGCAGAGCAGGCGGGTGGAAAAGCTACCGATGGTTTCAGAAGAATTCTCGAGATTGAGCCTACAGATCTTCATCAAAGAATACCTTTTTTCTGTGGAAGTATCGATATGGTAGAAAAAGCTGAAGAGTTTATGCGAATTGATAGTGTAAAATAAATGAAAGCAAAATATTTCAGATATTTATTAGAATTCAAACGCCCGAGTGGAACATCTCGCGGCGTTTTGCATGAAAAAGAAACCTTTATTCTTGAAATTTCCGAAAATGAAAAAAAGGGAATAGGAGAATGCGCGGTTTTCAGAGGATTAAGTTTTGATGACAAGCCGGATTATGAAAAAAAGCTGCAGTGGCTTTGTGAAAATATTCAGCAGGATTCTAAATTTTTAAAAGAGAATTTAAAGGAATATCCATCCATTTGGTTTGGGTATGAACAGGCGGTTCTTAATCTAAAACATGGTAAAAATTTTTATTTTCCAAGTGAATTTACTGAAGGTAAAATGCCTATTATTATTAATGGTTTGATCTGGATGGGCGATATCAATTACATGGAAGAACAGATTCAGGACAAGCTGAAAAAAGGCTTTCATTGTATAAAATTAAAAATCGGAGTTGATTGGAAATCTGAACATGAAATTCTTCAAAAATTAAGACAAAAGTTCTCAAAAGAAAAACTGGAACTTCGCGTAGATGCAAACGGAGGATTTACAAAAGAAGAATCAAAGACTGTCCTAAAGCAGCTGACAGACCTGGATATTCATTCGATTGAACAACCGGTAAAAGCCGGAAACTGGAATGATATGGCGGAATTATGTGCAGAAACCCAAACCCCGATTGCTTTAGATGAAGAATTAATAAGTATTGTTAATTTTAATGAAAAAGAAAAGCTTTTAAAAGCAATAAAGCCTCAATATATTATTTTGAAACCATCTTTGATAGGAGGTTTTTCCGGTTCGGATGAATGGATTTCGCTGGCAGAAGAACAGAATATCGACTGGTGGATTACTTCTGCTTTGGAAAGCAATATCGGGTTGAATGCCATCGCTCAATATACTTTTACCAAAAACAGCAAAATGCCTCAAGGTTTAGGAACAGGATGCCTATTTACTAATAACTTCGAGAGTCAATTGGATCTTCGTGGCGAACAATTATTTTTTAAGGGGTAATGTATTTATAGGATCGAATAATTTTTTGGATAATATGGTCAAAAATAGCTGTTAAATTACATCTTTTACAAAAATAGCTTTCTTAAGGCATTCAAGCCAGTAAGAAAACTTTTTTCTTATTTTTTTCATGCTAAAAATTTTAGTGTTTATTACCATAGAATTTTGCAATCTTTATGCCAACATATACAATTGTTTTTGGGTTTGAATAAGGTTTTGTTATATGATTAAAATTAAAATATTGTTGTAAGTTATTTTTGAAATGTATCAGTTGTATTCAGATGTATTGATGATAATATTACTATTTTATACATAATAAATATAACTTGGGGTCTGTGTCAAAATAGGTTGGATGCCAAATTAAAACGTTAAATAAAGTCAAAAGATTCTGCTTTTTTCATCTTTATGAAATGTATTGATTAATTGCCAGGAGATAGGTTAGTATGCTTGTTAATTTTAAGTAATTTCTCAATTAAATAAAAATACTGAATTATTAACGATTATAGTTTTTAATTATAATTTCCATAAACCCTTTAAATTTCTTAAATTTGCAAATTGTCGTATAATAAGGCATTTTAAAGTGAATTTTAATGGAAGAAGAAAAAAAATCACTCAATTTCATTGAGCAAATTATCGAAGATGATTTGGCAAACGGTCTGAGAAGAGATCAGATCCGTTTCCGTTTTCCGCCTGAGCCAAACGGTTATCTGCATGTAGGTCATACCAAAGCGATCTGCATCAACTTTGGTCTAGGTGAAAAATACAATGCTCCCGTAAACCTTCGTTTCGACGATACGAATCCTGAAAAAGAAGAGCAGGAATTCGTAGATTCTATCATGAAAGATGTTGAATGGCTAGGTTTCAAATGGGATAAAGTTTTGTACGCCTCCGATTACTTCCAGCAGCTTTATGATTGGGCGGTTAAACTCATTAAAGAAGGAAAAGCTTATGTAGATGAGCAGCCGTCTGAAGTAATTACTGAACAAAGAAAAAATCCTGCCGAGCCGGGAATTGAATCTCCTTACAGAAACCGTCCTGTTGAAGAGTCTTTAGATTTATTTGAAAGGATGAAAAACGGTGAATTCGAAAGTGGTTCAATGTCTCTTCGTGCAAAAATCGACATGGTTTCGCCAAATATGAATATGCGTGACCCTGTGATGTACAGAATTTTGAATAAACCTCACCACAGAACCGGTACAGCATGGAAAATTTATCCAATGTACGACTGGGCGCACGGTGAATCCGATTATATCGAGCAAATTTCACACTCGCTTTGTTCTTTGGAATTTGAAAACCACAGACCGCTTTATAACTGGTATTTAGATCAGGTTTATGAAGAAGGAAAGGTGAAAAATAAGCAAAGAGAATTTGCTAGAATGAATGTTTCTTACATGATTACTTCCAAAAGAAAACTGCAAAGGCTGATTGCTGAAAATGTAGTAAACGGCTGGGATGATCCAAGGATGCCTACCATTTCTGGAATGAGGAGAAAAGGATATACACCGATGGCTATCAAGAATTTTATCGAAAAAGTGGGGGTAGCCAAAAGGGAAAATTTAATTGAGCTTCAGCTATTGGAATTTTGCGTTCGTGAAGATTTGAATAAAGTCGCAAAACGCGTGATGACGGTTGTTGATCCCGTTAAATTAGTCATTGAAAACTATCCTGAAGGAAAAGAAGAATGGCTGGAAACTGAAAATAATCCTGAACAAGAAGATGCAGGAACCAGAGAAATTCCTTTCTCCAGAGAATTATATATTGAGCGTGAAGACTTTAAGGAAGAAGCTAATAATAAGTTCTTTAGACTGAAATTAGGTGGCGAAGTCCGTCTAAAATCTGCATACATCATTAAAGGTGAAAGAGTAGATAAGGATGAAAACGGAAATATCACAACTATCTACGCATCTTATGACGAAAAATCCAAGTCCGGAAGCGGAACTGAGGAAAGCTTAAGAAAAGTAAAAGGTACAATTCACTGGGTGTCTGCAAAGCATGCCATTCCTGTGGAAATTAAAAATTATGATAAGTTATTCACTGTGGAACAACCTGATGCTGAGAAAGATGTGGATTTCTTAAACTTCATCAACCCGGAATCCGTAACAACAGTTCAGGGATTTGCGGAACCAAGCCTAAAGGATGTGGCAATTGGAGAACCTCTTCAATTCCAGAGAATTGGCTATTTTACAAAAGATCAGGACTCTACGGATACGCATTTGGTGTTCAATAGAACAGTGACATTAAAAGACTCTTATAAGCCGGAGTAAAAAATTATTTATATCAAAATAAAAAAACAGGGCTTAATTTTTTAAGTCCTGTTTTTTTGTTTTTAAACACTAATAGTACAAATAATCGGTACAAATTTTACAAATCATAATTGTGTTATTTGTGAAAACAATTCGTGTTTAAAAAAAGCTGGCAATAAGTAAATTATTAATTAAAATTTGAAAAATTATGAAAATTATAAATATATATACCAACTCATTCAAGGGGCTATCGCGAGAAAGCTGGATGCTAGCTTTGGTAATGCTTATTAATCGTTCGGGATCAATGGTACTTCCTTTTTTAGGGGTTTATATGACAAATTATCTGCATTTCAGCATAGAAAATACGGGTATTGTATTGAGTTTTTTCGGTATTGGATCAGTTTTGGGATCATGGCTGGGGGGATTTATTACAGATAAAATTGGTGAATATAAAGTTCAGTCTTTCAGTCTGTTATTAAGCGTTCCTTTATTTTGCCTGATTCCTGTTTTCAAAACTGAAGTTGGAGTGGCGGCTATCATTTTGCTGCAAAGTATTGTGAGTGATACCTTTCGTCCTGCAAACTCGGTTGCGATTACAAAATATGCAAAGCCCGAAAACATCACGAGAGCATTTTCTCTAAACCGGATGGCGGTCAATTTAGGATTCTCTATTGGCCCGGCGTTAGGAGGGATATTGTCTGCCATTTCCTATGAATTTCTCTTTCTCAGTAACGCTTTGGCAGCATTATCGGCAGGAATCATCTATATCTGGTTTTTCAGAAAACGTAACAAACTGGCAAAATTAAAAGCTAAAAAAGTAAAAGAAGTTATAGAAATCAAGAAAGAAAATTCGCCCTACCGAGATAGTAAATTCTTGATCTATTGCTTCTTTTGTATGCTGTTTTCAATTTGCTTTTTCCAGTTATTCAGCACCCTGACAATCTTCTACAAAGACGTAGCCCAATTAAGTCAGCAAAATATTGGTTATATTCTAGGATACAGCGGATTTCTCATCGTATTGCTTGAAATGGGATTCGTACAAATTGCAGAAAAATATTTCAATTTAGCCATTACAATGTTATTGGGAACCTTTATTTGTGGGATTTCATACACAATGATGGCATTCGATTACAGCATAATCACATTAGTAATTTCTATGACGATACTTTGCATTGGAGAAATATGGACACTACCTTTCATGTCGACTATTACGGCATTGCGGTCCGGAGAAAACAATAAAGGCGCCTACATGGGACTGAACGGGATTTCGTTCTCCATTGCGTTTATCATTACTCCATATCTGGGGACTTTAATTGCTGAGAAATTTGGGTTCAATACCTTGTGGATTGGGACAGGAGTTTTGGCGGCAACAATTGCCGTTGCCTTTTACTTTATCGTTCCTTGGATCATTGATGCAAAGAAACTTGAAAAATAATTTTTTTAGGGCGTGTCCCGGGAGATTTCACGGCTTTACTCATTCCTGAAATCACCCGGGCCGGGCTGCTCTGGGGTACGCTTTGCTTCCGTGCTCATTCGTTTCTCATTCGCACCGGCTCCTTTGTCGCCGCCCTCTGTATCCCTCACGCAGGAGAAGTCTGCAAAAGAAACGGATGTGAGTAAAGAAGATTCACAAAATATTAATCGTTAATAAATAAAAAGTATAGTTTCAATATGCTTTCTGATTTGGATTTTATCCTTGAAAACCCCACAAAATTGTGTTGATTTTTCCACATTAGAACTGAAAGATTAATAATAGAATAGTTGAATAATTCTACTTGAAATTCTTTGCTTATATATCCTCTATGTCCTATCAATAAAAAAAATTAAAGATTTTATTTAATGTCATTAAAATAATTTATATCATGAATATTTGCAGACGGAAAATCAGATGAGTGAAAGATTCCATTTTTATCACATACCGCATGAAGTTTGTACCCGAAATATCTTGTTTTCTGTTCAGCACAATATCCAGATGCAGGTTTTATTTCTTCTGAAGAACAAATTCCGGAAAAATTAGCCCTGCTGATTTTATAGATTTAACAGGTGTAGAATCTACAATAAAAATATTGGTAAAAGATGAAGTGAACAATCTTTTTATTCTATAATTCTTAAATGCATAACGGGTAAAACTTATCTTAGAATAAGTTTTTAAACAACCATTTAAATTATGTTTGAAATTAATTAATTGATTGTCATTAAATTGAGGATTTTATCAATGTTAAAGTAAGAAAAAAGCCGGTGCCTGGCACGATTTTTACATTTTCGAGGTTAGTAAAATTAAAAATCAGAGTTATGAAAATTTTTAAACAGGCAATTCTGCTGTCCGGAATTCTTACAGCCAGTGTTGTAAGTGCACAAAATGCTAAGATGAACAACATGATCAAGGTAGGTGCTAATGCTGGTTTAGCGGTTCCTTCAGATAATGTTTCTGCTTCTGTAGGAGTAGATGTGGCTTACCAGAACCTTATTACTCCAGGATTCGGATTAGGTATTGCGACTGGGTATACTCACTATTTCGGAAAAAATAACAATGGATATAATAATAATGATGTGGGATTAATTCCTGTGGGTGCTTTGATCAGGATTTACCCTAAACGGTCAGGATTTTATTTCGGAACGGATTTAGGATACGGATTCCTGATAGGTGATGAGAAAGTGGCGTCCAATACTACACTTAATAGACCGAACGGCGGTTTCTATATCAAGCCTGAAATAGGATATCACAACCGAGATTGGAATTTCTTTGTACAGTATCAGAAAGTATTTGTAGGAGATAAAGGAGATTTGCCGAATCAGAATTATAATGTGGGGAACATTGGGGTAGGATTTTCTTATAATATTCCATTAGGAAAGTAGTTAGATTTAGATATAAACAATTATTAGCCAAACCTTTTCAAAAACTTGGAAAGGTTTTCTTTTTCCGCTGTGGGATTTACAAAAACTATTATTATATTTGATAAAATTTGAGATTATGATTTTGAATCCAAAATTTCCACTTTATTTACCAGGAGTAAAAAATAGCAGCAATGATAATGTTTCTATCATTGGGGCAAACCTTCGTGAAGATATTACAAGTTTAGGCTTTTTTGTTTCCAGTAACGGAGGTCTTGAGATTAAAATCCAAAATATTTATCCTACCAAAGAATATGCTTCTTTTACTGATATATTGAAGAAATTCATTGAGGATAACCAACTGGAGAATGTGAAAAGATTAGCAATGGCTGTTCCGGGACCTGTGATCAACGGGAAAAGCCACCCTGCAAGACTGGGATGGGATCTTGATGTAGAAGAATACAAAAGAGACTTCAAATTCGAAAAGGCAGACATGCTGAATGATCTTGAGGCGTCTGCTTATGGCATGGCGCTTTTGGAAGACAGCGATTTGGATCCTATCTACACAAGCGGGCATCTTGAAAATGGAAATGTGACAATTCTTGCTCCTGGAAACGGGCTAGGGGAAGCTGGATATTTTTTCGACGGAAAATATTTAAGGCCTTTTGCAACAGAAGGTGGTCACTCAGAGTTTTCTCCGAGAACCAATGTTGAGGTAGAATTTTATCAGTTCTTAAACAATATTTATGGTATTGTAAGCTGGGAAAATGTACTTTCCAAAACAGGTTTATTTAATATTTACAGATTTTTGAGGGATGTAAAAAGACATCCTGAACCGGAATGGCTTGCTGATAGATTTTCAAATGGAAATTTTGTAGAAGAACTGTTCAAGGCTGCGGTGGAAGAAGATGTATTGATTTGTAAAATCGCTTTAGATACCTTTATCGAGTTTTTAGCGAGAGAAGCCAATAACCTTACTTTAAAGCTGAAAGCAACAGGTGGTTTATTAATTTCAGGAGATATTCCTCAAACTATTCAGACTTATATGGATAAAGATAAGTTTTATGAAAAATTCAAAATAAGTGATAAAATGGAAGAGATGCTTAGAAATATCCCTATCTATCTTATTAAAAACAGTAATACAGGCTTAAATGGTGCTGCACTCTATACTGCTTATTATCAAGATTAAAAAAATGGCTCCGAAATTATTCGGAGTTTTTTAATGATATTATTAATAGAAATAATTGTTTTTATTGATATATATCAATAGAATCTATCATAGGACTTAGCTACATTTGCATCAGTAAATAAAAAACAAGTAAATAAATTTTATTCAAATGAAAAAAATATTTTTATTAGCAATTTTAGCTGGTGGTTTAGCATTCGGACAATCAAAAAAAGTAGTAGCTTCAGACGTGCACTGGTGGGGATACAAGATTGCAAAATCTGAGGCAAGTTCTCATGACGGTACCGTAAAAGTAAAATCAGGCGAAATGGTAATGAAAGGAAACCAGCTGCTGGGAGGATCTTTCGTTTTAGATATGACTTCTATTAATTCTACTGACCTTACTGGTGAATATCAGGGAAAATTGAACGGACATCTTAAAAACGGAGATTTCTTCGAAGTTGAAAAATATCCTACAGCGACTTTCAAAATTACAGGAGTAAAGAAAAATAATGATAAAATCTACAACTCCTTAGTAACTGGAAACTTAACGGTAAAGGGAAAAACAAACCCTATTTCTTTCCCTGCAAAAATTTCTTACAGTAAAGGAGTGGTAAGCTTGGTCTCAAATAAATTCACTATAGACAGACAAAAATTTGATGTTGCTTATAAGTCTACCATGCAGGATGTTCTTGTGAAAGATGATTTTGATATGCTTGTAAAAGTAACAGCTAAATAATTTAATCAAAAAAAAATTGTTAAAAGTGTAGAAGTTCTACACTTTTTTTTATTTTTGTTAAATTGTAAATAAAAAAGAATGAAAAGATTACTATTGTTTGCTGTGATGTGTGTAAGCATGTCATTTGTTTTCGCGCAAAAGAAAGGAGATAAAGTGGTAAAGGTAACATCATCAGAGATCAGATGGTGGGGTTACAAGGTTGTAAAAACGCTTCCTACAACACATTCCGGAACGGTAAAGCTGAAAAGCGGAAAGTTCACATTCGATAAAACGGTTTTGGTAGATGGGGAATTTGTGATTGATATGAAATCAATCATGGCAGGTGATATTTCAAACCAGGATGAGGATATGGTAAAGCTTACCAATGACCTTAAAAGTACTAATTTCTTTGAAGTAAAGAAATTTCCTTTGGCAAAATTCCATTTGACGAAAATTATTCCTTTGGCAAACAGTGAGTACAATTCTACAGTTTATGGCGATGTTACCATCAAAGGAGTGAGAAAAACGATTACTTTCCCTGCAAATGTTTATATTACTCAGTTTACAGTAGTAATTGAATCTGCAAAATTCTCTCTAAACAGAAGAGATTTTAAAGTATTCTACCAGTCTTCACTTAAAGATTATTTCATCAAAAACGAAATGGATATACAGTTCAAGATTTCAACAGCAGTATTGGATAACGAAAACAGAACTCCTGCAAAAAAGAAAAAATAAGGTTTTAACTTTTTTTGATAAACTTAAGAGTGATTTCTCAGGAAGTCACTCTTTTTTATGGATTTATTTTAATTGATAATTATATTTTTATTTTACATTTAAACTTAAAAATATTTTTGTATTAAAATTTTACTAAATATCAACTAATGTAATGTAAATGGTGAGTTATTTTATTAAGTTAAAAATATTTACTGCATATTTGTAATACTTAATATCAATGAAGATGTGTGTTTGAGCAATTAAATAAATACACATCTATGACAAACAAAATCATTATCGTAGTTCTTGCAATATCTGTAAGATCGTACTCTCAGGTGGGAATCAATACTACCAAGCCGCAAGGTGTTCTGGATATCGTTTCCACGACTTCTACAATGGTCATTCCCAGGCTGCCTGATCCCAATGCCATTACCTCGCCGGTAGCAGGAATGCTTGCCTATGACTCTACCAATAAAACAATTCGCTATTATGACGGTGTACAATGGTCTACCCTGATGTACAGTAAAGAGCAGACAAAATCTAACGAAGGTGTGGTGAAAATAAGTGGCAGCGGAGTAGGTGGTTCTGCAGGAACAAAACCCAGCTGGGCCAATGTTCCTCCTGATACCACTAAGCAGGTGACTTATTCCGCACCTCTGAATTATGCATCATCACCCACTACCAGCTGGCCGGATAATTCTCCGGCTTCAGACGATAAGATTTATAAGAACGGTCGGTTTTTAGAAAACAATGTGCTGGGGCAGGTTCACCAATGGCGTATTATTGTTAATTATACCAAAAATGCCAATGCTTCAAGCCAGGAGATCAGATTTATCTTAAGAAATCCTTCATCAGGCTTCAGATCAGAAATGAACGCGGTCATTCCTACAGGTAAATCTAGTGGGATTCTGGTGTATAATTTTACTACAATTGCTGATAAAGTGAGTCTTCCGCCGCCCTTAGGAACGGGAAATGGATATATAATAGAATGGGAATCATCGGATAAGGTTACCGCATTATCTATCGATAGTATTACCAGGGTTTCTGCTCAGAAAAACTAAGAAAATACATAATATTATTAACGGGGAAAGCATCATTAGATGCTTTTTCTTATTTTAGTATGATGAAAATTTATGTAGTAAGCGGCTTAGGAGCAGATTTTAAAGTATTGGAAAAACTACAGTTTCCAGAACACCATAAGGTTGTTTTTATTGAATGGCTTGTTCCTTATCAAAACGAAACTTTTTCCGGATATGTTCAGAGAATGGTCGAGAAAGTGGATGATTCTGAGCCTTTTTATCTTTTGGGATATTCCTTCGGAGGAATAATGGTCCAGGAAATTAATAAGTTGAAACCGGCAGACAAAGTAGTGATATTGGGAAGCATTAGATCCGATAAAGAAAAATCCCGGCTGATAAAAGTAGGGCAGTACACCGGAATTCCCAGGATGCTTCCGTTGAGGTTTTTTAATGATAAAACGACTAATGCATACGCTGTAGTAAGAAAACTATTCGATCCTAAAAATCCCAGGCTGCTCCAATATTTCCGTGTACGCGACCCTTACTATTTGAAATGGTCTATTGAAAAAATCTCCGAGTGGAAGTTTGAGGGTACACCGGGTGTGATCCAGATTATGGGTGACAGAGATATTGTTTTTCCGATAAAAAACTCAAAACCTGATTTTATCGTAAAAGGGGGTACTCATCTTTTTCCAGCTACAAAATTTAAAGAAGTATCTGGTATTTTGAAGGGTGTTTTTGTTTAAATATAAATTAAAATTAAATTTAGGTTAAAATTTATGGGGTATTATTAAAAAATATATTTTTTGTGAAAATTTATTTTTAAATTTGAAAAGGTTTAAATATAAATTGTATGACTGTAGGCCTGAAATGGATTGTTTCTTTTGCTATCATTACCCTTGTTGCTGTCGGAGGATTATTCTGGAGCTCTATTGTAGATTTTCCGAATACGGGAGAGTTTTTACCGGAAGATAATATCGTAGGTGCCGATGTAGCATGGATATTGGCTGCGGCCGGCCTTGTACTTCTAATGACGCCCGGGCTATCATTCTTCTACGGAGGAATGGTAGGTAAAAAGAATATTATTTCCACAATGCTTCAGAGCTTTATAGCGTTAGGAGTGATTTCTATTTTGTGGGTAGTGGTGGGCTTTTCGCTTTCTTTTGGAGATTCTATAGGCTTTACCATTAATGGAGAACATTACGGTGTTATTGGAAATCCCTTAAGTTATCCTTTTTTCAACAGGGTAGGGGTATTGCCTCATAAAGCGATGGCTTCTACGATACCTTTTATTCTTTTTGCCCTGTTTCAGATGAAATTTGCGGTCATTACACCTGCCTTGATCACTGGTTCTTTCGCCGAGAGGGTGAGGTTTATTTCTTACCTGCTGTTTATGGTGCTTTTCAGCTTGTTTATTTATTCGCCGCTTTGCCATATGGTCTGGCATCCGGATGGCCTTCTCAATAAGTATTTTGGAATTAAAGATTTTGCGGGTGGTACAGTAGTGCATATGAGCGCGGGATTTGCAGCACTGGCGGGAGCGATTGTTCTGGGAAACCGGAAAAACCCTCATCATGAGCCTTCTAATATTCCTTTTGTGCTTCTGGGGACGGGGATGCTTTGGTTCGGATGGTTTGGCTTTAATGCTGGTTCTGCTCTCAGCGCCAATGCTACAGCAGCCAACGCGTTTGGAACGACTACCATTGCTTCGGCTTCTGCCATGATGACGTGGATCTTTTTTGACCGTCTTAACAGGAGAAAAGTTTCTGCGCTGGGAGCCTGCATCGGAGCGGTTGTTGGTCTGGTTGCCATCACGCCGGGATGTGGCTTTGTATCGGTTTCCGAGAGTCTTTTTATAGGATTTATTTCTGCAATTGTTTCCAATATCATGGTAAACTGGAAAGCGTTAAAAAAAATCGATGATACATTAGACGTTTTTGCATGTCACGGTGTGGGAGGTATCATGGGAATGATCCTTACGGCGATTTTTGCTCATGGAGAGAATGCAAGTCTTCTGCATGGAGGTTTTGAAGTATTCCTGCATCATATGATGGCTTTAATACTGGTTTCGTTATTTGCTTTTTTCGGATCATTAATTTTATATAAAATAACAGATAGCATCATTACTCTAAGAGTTTCTGAGGAGTCTGAAAATATGGGGTTAGACATGTCTCAGCATGAAGAAAGCTTTTGTTGAAAGATAATCGTGAATTATCAGTTCGTTTTGAGAAATTTTTAAAATAATAATTCACATCAATAATATTCTCGTGTTCATATAGTTTTAATAAAAGCCGGAGGTGATTTTCATCTTTGGCTTTACAATTTATCGTGTATCTTTGTGTTAAAGAAAAGGTTGAATTGTCAATTATGGAATCAATATCAGTTTTTGAGATTATTAAAGTAGGAATAGGTCCGTCAAGCTCCCATACAATGGGCCCTTGGAATGCGGCTTCTGCGTTTATCAGGATTATAAAAAGAGAAAGATCAATTGCTGAGGTAAAAGAAGTTTTTCTTGAATTTTTTGGTTCTCTGGCGAAAACAGGCATCGGGCATGGTACCGATATTGCCGGAATGCTTGGCCTGAATGGAGAAGACTTTAAAAAAATCGATACCTCAAAAATTGATGAAAAGATTGATACCATAAAAACAAACCGAATCCTTAATCTTGGCGGCGAAAAAGAAATTCCTTTCATATACGGGCATCATCTGGTGCTAAATATGCAGAAATCTCTCGATTTTCATCCAAACGGAATGATTTTTAAGGCCATTTTCGAAGACGGAACAGAGCTCGTTCAGGATTTTTATTCTGTAGGAGGCGGATTTATTATGAGCCAGGAGAAAAAATCTATTGAAAAGCATTGCATTAGAACTCTGTACCCATGTCATCATTCTTCAGATATCGTGAAATATTGTGATAAATTGGGATTAAACAGAGTATCAGATTTAATTTTAATGAATGAAGAAAGCTGGAGAACCCAGGAGGAAACAAAGCAGGAAGCGCTTTATATCTGGCGGCAGATCAAAGAATGCATTTACAAAGGGGTCAATAAAGAAGGTACTCTTCCCGGAGGGCTGAATGTTTCCCGAAGAGCAGCCGGAATCAACAGAAAATTGTTAGGCGATAAAATTTATAAAAATATAGATGAATGGTTCCAGCAGGTTGTAGATGCTGAAGAAAATTTCACTAATATCAATAAATGGATCTCTTGTTTTGCCTTAGCCGTAAATGAAGAAAATGCAAGCTTCGGAAGAATCATTACAGCTCCCACAAACGGTGCCAGTGGCGTAATTCCGGCAGTTTTGATGTATTCTCAGGCCTTTACGGAGTTTGTTACTGATGATGATATCGTAAGATTTTTATTGGTAGCCGGTGAAATAGGAACTTTGTTCAAAAAAAATGCAACTATTTCCGCTGCAATGGGCGGTTGTCAGGCAGAAGTAGGTGTTTCATCAGCGATGGCCGCAGCCGGGCTTACCGAAATTTTGGGAGGAAGCGTAGGACAGGTTCTAATGGCCGCCGAAATTGCTATGGAACATCATTTAGGTATGACCTGCGACCCGATTAAAGGCTTAGTTCAAATCCCTTGTATTGAAAGAAATACAATGGGAGCCATCAAAGCAATCACCGCAGCCAATATTGCCTTGGAAAGTGATCCTTCAAAGGCAAAAGTGAGCTTAGACCAAGTAATTCAAACCATGTGGGAAACCGCACTTTCCATGAATGACCGCTTCAAGGAAACCTCTGAAGGCGGATTGGCCATCGCAGTGAATGTTTCGGAATGTTAATATAAATAATGGGTGAGTAATACTTTACATTTCCTTTTTCAATATTGGGGAGCCACGAAGTGGCGACATATGAATAGCACAGGGTAAAACCCTGTGAACAGTTCATAATGAAATTATTTATCAAGAATACCTCTGATTTTATTAGCATTAGAAATTAGTTCTCCAAGGTATTCAAAGTTTTCTTTCTCCAAAGCAGCCTTAAATTTTCTTAATTGAGAAATATGCTCATTCAGAACATCCAGAACATTTTCCTTATTTTGCTTGAAAATAGGAACCCACATTTCGGGATGGGATTTCGCGAGACGAACCGTACTTGAAAAACCGGAACTGGCCAACTGGAAAATCGTTTCCTCTTCACGCTCTTTTTCCAGAACAGTATTCGCTAAAGCATAAGACGTAATATGCGAAATGTGTGAAATATAAGCTGTATGAACGTCATGGTCTTCCGCATTCATGTAAATCAAATGCATATCAAGGTTTTCAACGATTTTTTCAACCAATTGCAATGCATCTTCTGCAGATTCTTCTTTGTTGCAGATTACCCCCGCTTTTCCCGTAAAGCTTTCAGAAACAGCAGATTTTGGACCGTTGTTTTCCGTTCCCCACATCGGGTGGAAGGCCACAAATCTGGATCGTTTCGGATGATTTTTCACAGCATTTACAATTCCGGATTTTGTAGATCCTGCATCCATTACCGCTTGATTTTCAGATAGTAAATCTAACACCTGCGGCAGCAATTTTCTTGCAGCATCCACAGGAATGGCAATAATAATAAGATCAGAATTTTTGATCCCGTATTCCAGGTCGACTTTAGCGTCAATTATTTTTAGGTTTAAAGCTTCGTTGAGGTGCTCATTATTATTGTCAATTCCATAAATAAAATCAACAATTCCTTTTTGTTTTAATTTTAATGCCATCGAACCGCCGATCAGTCCTACACCAATAATACTAATTTTCATCTTTTAAAAAATTTAAAATAAAAAACCTCGCCCAAGGACGAGGTTCATGTATCTATATAAGAAATCCTTATCCCAGATTTGAGGTAAAAATTCCGTAATAATATGTTCCGTTGTTTGTAATCACGAAACGAAGATAGATAATTTTTTTTACATTGGATTAAAAAATGAAAATTTACAATTCATTTATCAGGGGTTGCTTATGATCAACGTTGATGGAATGTCTGATAACCAGAGACTTTTCGTATCAATCAGATTTTTCCAGCTTTTACTGCTGATCAGCATCACGTCCTGTGAATTAAGAAATTCTTTCTCAATCTTTTTTTCGTTGTATAAAGTGATGTGGTTGGGTGCAACCTGTTCAATACTTCTGATAAGTTCCTTTACCTCAATATTGTTTCTGATCTGTCCTGCCACATCGAGGATAATGATCTGCGAATTATTGTTGTTAATCAACCTTTTCGCATATTCGAGAAGATAAAAGTCACTTAAATTAAATATCGGGATGAAAACTTTATCGGCAGAAGTAAATTCTTTTTCAACTAAAACCCCAACCGGGATGGTGGCTCTATCCAATAATTGAAATGTCAAATCATCAAAAGGCGAATTGTTGAAAATATTTCCTTTTCCTTTTACTGTTTTTAAAAGCTTTTCAGGATTAATGATCTTTGTTGTGAAGCCTAATAATCTTCCCAGCAAGCTTCCTTCATACATCGATTTTCCGAGCATGATCAGAAGGAGATCATAATTGCCCTTATTGGTGATGCTGGCGAGATCATTTTCAACGTCTGTAGATGCCTTGAAAAGGGTAGTTACCTTTAAATTTAAGTCATGGGATGTTTCGATAACATCTTTAAACTGTTCTTTTTCAAAATCATCAATATCAAACGGATGAAGCTCATCTACAGGGGTAATATTCATTGCGGTAATGCTTTTATTACCGTTCATTTTATGGGTAAAATTGTCTGCAAGCTTCAGCAGCTTACTTCCGGCTTCAGCAGTTTCAAAAGATAAAAGAACTCTGTATTTCGTATCGCTGTCATGCTGATCATCGTCTTCTATCATTGATTTTTTTCCTTTAAAAAGGTAGTTGATAAGGTCTAGGCAAGGGCCGGTCATGAAAGTGGTAAATAAAGCCATAATGACAAGCATCGCAAACAATTCAGGGCCTAAAACACCCAAATCATATCCAATATTCAGTACAATAAGCTCGGTAAGTCCACGGGTATTCATCAAAGCACCTATTGTAAGGCTGTCTTTCCAGCTTATTTTTAAAAATTTTGCCGTAAGAGCACTTCCTACGAATTTTCCTGTAACAGCGGTGAGGATGATAAATCCGCCAATTTTCCAAAGATGGGGGTCATTCAGCAGCCCGATCTGGGTTCTTAGTCCCGTGAATACAAAAAAAAGCGGAAGCAATAAAACCAATGCAACATCTTCAACTTTCTCAATGAAAAGATTTCTGAATTTTATATTTTCAGGCATGACCGCCCCAGCCATAAATGCTCCGAAAAGCGCATGAATGCCGATAACTTCCGTTGCATAAGATGAAATAATCAGGATCAGAAAAAATATAGCAACCAAGCCTTTGCTGATAAAGCCTTTTCCTTTTTGTGCCTCAGCAATCCTGTTTAGAAAAGGCCTCACTGCTTTAATCATAATGAAAACATACAAAATCGCCATTAAAATAACGAATATTGATCCTGAGAAAGACCCGGCTTTTACTACGGCAATTACGGCGGCTAAAATACACCAAGCAGTAATATCATCTGCTGCTGCGCAGGTAATTACAACGGTCCCGATTTTTGTTTTATGAAGATTTCTTTCCTGAACAATTCTGGCTAATACCGGAAATGCAGTGATGCTCATTGCAATAGCAATAAACAATGCAAATGAGCTGAACTGGATTCCGTCTGGAGCAAATTCCTTATAGATAAAATAAGACAATCCCACCCCAAGAGCGAAAGGAATAATAATGCTTGCATGGCTGATCACAACGGCATCATGTGCTTTTTTACGAAGAACGCTCAAATCAAGTTCCATCCCGACAATATACATGAATAGGATAAGTCCTATCTGGCTGAGAAACTGTAAATTGCCCAAAGATTCTTTCGGAAAGATAAATGCGGAAAGTTCAGGAAAGTATAGCCCGAAAAGCGATGGCCCTAAAACAATACCTGCAATCATTTCCCCAATTACAGAAGGCTGTTTCAGCTTTATACAGATCCATCCGAAAAGCTTTGCTACTAAGATAATAGTAATGATCTGGGCAAGAAGAAGCGCCAGGGGGTGATGAAGGTTCACCATAAATGAATCCATAAAATTCTCCCACATAGTAGAACCGGAAGTTTTTGCAGGAGGTATGTTTTCTCCTATTTCCAAGGTTTTGCCTTCAACAAAAAACCAATACATCAGGAATGAAAAAAAAACAATTGTTGCGATATAGAAAATTAAATTTCTGTATTTCCCCAAATTCATAACTCCAAATAATTTCTGCAAAATTGGCAAGAATAAATAGATGATAAATACTATTTCTTTTAAAATGTAATGAAATGGATAAATTCTGCAATAAAAGGGTAATAGGCTTCTATTTTCCGAACATTTCCATTAATGAATTTTTATAAGCATCACCGATCTGCAGTTTTAAGAAGTTTCCTTCTTCGATGGGTATGGTAGTGATAATTTCGTGGGTAGAAAATATTTTAACAAAAGATAAAGCAATAATTTCCTTTTTATTGACCTGCGCAAAATCTTTTGAAGGAAGCATTTCCAGAAGATGCTTAAAGCTGAGGTTTTTCAGAACTATGGTTGTTCCATCATTAAGGATAATGTCTTTATCCCGGCTGTCGATTTCTGAAGTTTTGATGTAGCTGATCTGATGAGTAAAAATAGTGGTTTTGCCAATATTGGTATTCCATTCTATGAAGTCTTTTTTCTGACGGGTTTGCAATAAAGCGGCTGCCTTTTCAAATGCCTGGATTAGCCTCTCTTTTTTTATAGGCTTTCTTACATAATCTACCACATTCAGGTCATAGGCTTCAGCTGCATATTCCTTGTAAGCAGTGGTAAAAATGATTTTTTTTGAATCTGAAATGCTTTCTGCCACCTGGAGCCCGTTCATACCTGGCATTTCAATATCTAAAATACAGAGATTGCAATCTACATTTTCGATCTCTTTTAAAAAGATTTTAGGATCATTAAAAGCTTTTACAACTTCGACGTTATCAATTTGTTCACATAGAAGTTTTAAATAGCTTATGGCCAGCAGCTCATCATCAAGAATAACACATTTTATCATAGAATTCTCCTAAATTGATTGTTAATTCTGCCGTGAAGATACCGTTTTTTGAAGTTTTATGAAGTGTATAAAAAGTATTGTAGATCATTTTGAGACGTTGGTTCAAAGACTGACTTCCGAAGCCGCTTTTTTCCTTTTCAAGAACATTCTTTAAGGAAGCTTTGTTGCTTACTTTCATCATGAAAACCCTGTTTTCAAGCTCGATATGAACAGAAATGAAAGAATCCTGAGCGAGGAAATCTGTATGTTTGAAAGCATTTTCAATAAGATCAACGGAAAGCAGCGGAGCAAAAACTTTCTCTTCGTAAACCGCATCTGATTTGTTGATTTTTGATTTAATTCTAAAATCAAAAAGAGGATTTATCTTTATTTTATTAATCTCAATTAAACTTAAAGCGAAATTCAATTCTTCCTTAGGACTGACAAATTTATTATTGCTTTCATATAAAATATAGTCTAAAACATTCGCCAGCTTATCCAAAGACATATAGGTTTGGTAGGCATGGGACTGCACGGAGTTTAAAATATTTTTAAATAAATGAGGATTCAGTTTTGTACCGATATGCTCGAGCTTTACTTCGTTTAATCTTTGCTCAGTTATTTTATTGGTTTCGGAAAGCTTTGTATTTCTTTTCTTGATTTTTTGATTTTGACTGAAAAGATAAACGCTTACTGTTAGAAAAAAGAAAATTCCGAATACTCCAATGAATATCAGGTAATCTTGAATCATGTAGTAATTGCCTTCCATTGGTTTTAAAATATTTTTGTCTTACTTTTTAAACAAATAGCATTAGTAAAACGTCAGGCTGACCTTGTCGAAGCACCTTTCTATTTTATTTAAACGCAAAGTTTTTAATAAAGATAGTTCTAATTTTAAGGGACCAAAAGCATAAATGCTTCGCAAAGCGGGCCGATTTTTTTTGGTTAATTTATCTATTTCAATTTCTTCAAAGAATTCAGTGTCACACGCTCTTCGCATTTCTCGTAAGTGATTTCATAAGTCGGATTTTTATCCGGATAGGTCAGGAGATAATCCGGGCAGGGCTTTTTCTGAGCATGGCTTTTATCGAAATCAATTTTTCCCTTTGTAATGATACTGTCTTTAAGGAATTTTTCATCAATTTTTAAAGCAGTCATTTCCTTTTTAAAAGCTTCCGAATATTGGAAATCTTTGGAAAGAGTTTCTGCTATTACCCGGCTGTTCGGAAGATACCCGCTGCAGCTTGCGCCTTTTTTGTTTAATATAAAAAATACAATAATAAGCCCTGGAATAAGCCCAATTATGTAAAATTTCAGTTTTTTCATTAGAAGATTAAAAGATTGATATCATGATATGTAAGTCCGAAACGATCGCAGATGATTTTCTTGGTGTGCCTTCCTTTGTACATATAAAGGCTCTGTTTCATTTCGTTTTTGCGTACCAGCATATTTTCGAAGCCGCCTTCTTCGTCATAATTTAAAATATAGGAAAGGAAGAAATTGGAGATAGCTTTTGTGGTTGTTCTCGGCATTCTTGAGGTAAGGTTTGGAAGTCCGCAATGAATTACTCCATGTTTGATAACGTAAGGATCTTCCATCGTGGTAAGCTCTGATGTTTCGATTACTTTTCCGTTGTCTATAGTAATATCGATTATAACGCTGCCTTTTTTCATTTTCATGACCATATCTTCAGTTACGATAGGCGTCATGTTCAGCCTTGGAAGGGCCCCAATCACTACATCTGCTCTTCTGATTGATTTTCCTAATTCTTTTGGATCTATTATAGAGGTAGGAACACGGCTGTCAACTAATGTGTGAAGCCTTCTTAATTTTGAAAGTGAATTGTCAAAAACCTTTACACTTGCGCCTAAACCAATGGCTGCTTTTGTAGCAAATTCTCCTACAATTCCAGCTCCTAAAATTACTACTTCCGTAGGTCTTACCCCTGTAATTCCGCCAAGCATTAATCCGTTTGACAGGGCTAATAATTCTGAGGCATAAAGAATGGAAACGGTTCCTGCAATTTCGCCCACCAGCCTTACCAAAGCAAGCTGCTTATATTCATCAACAATGAATTCAAAAGCGATGGCATTTACTTTTTTTTCTGCAAGTTTTAAAAAATAATCTTTGTCTCTTAGATTGATTTGTAATGCTGAAACCAGATAAGTATTCGCCCGCATATAATCGATTTCTTCTTCTGTAGGCGGGTTTATTTTTAAAATTAAGTCTTGCGAAAAGGCTTCTTTAGGGTCTTTAGTAATTTTTGCGCCTGATTCAGAGTATTGCAGATCTGTAAAAAATGAACCTTCTCCGGCGCCTGATTCTATAATGATTTCGTGGCCGTGTTCTACTAGAACCTGTACTGCATCTGGTGTAATGCAGGTTCTTCTTTCATTCAGCGAGGTTTCTTTCGGGATTCCTATGCTGAATTGTTTTCCTTTTTTGATTACTTCCAGTTTTTCATCTTTCGGCATCAGTTCTTCTTCGGTAAAAGGAGTAAAAATATTTGTCGTACTCATCCTTTAAAATGTTAGGTTCTTACAGATCGTTATTTTACATTCAAATTCAATAGCAAAGATACATAATATTTACTCGAAAGTAATTTCTCTGCTGTCTCCTTTGTTGATAATACTCATACTGTGGTACTTAAGCCCGTAAAGCTCGTCTTCATATACTTCCGGCCATTCGATGATACAGAGAAAAGCATTGTCTAAATATTCCTCAATGCCGATGTCATATGCTTCTTCTATATTTTTAAGGCGGTAAAGGTCAAAATGATATACTTTTCCTTTGGATGTATTGTATTCATTCACAATAGAATAGGTGGGGGAGCTTACTTCGTCTTCACTACCCAGGTTTTTCAGCAGAAATTGGGTGAAAGTAGTTTTTCCGGCCCCCAGGTTTCCCTTTAATAAAAGGATGTTATGTATAAGCTGAGAAACGGTATGGTCTGCTATTTCCTGCCAGTCTTCAATCGTATTAATGTTGAATTGCATACAAGTTATTTATTGCAAAAATAAAGAATGAGTTTTTAGGTTTAATCAATTTTTCTAAATTTATACTAAAAACTGCCCTGGATTCAGAGCAGTTAAGGTTTAAAGAATTATGTTTTGAGAATAGAGTAGGATTTCATCTCGCCGGTATTTGTGTTTTTAAGCATTAAAATATAAGTTCCTGTCGGTTTGTCTGAAAAAAATATTTTGAGGCATTTGTTTTTGATTGTGTTTTTATGGATGATCTGGCCCAAAGCATTGTAAATCATGATTTCGTGTTCGTGTTCAGAATTTGTATCAATTGTGAAATCATCCTTTACAGGGTTGGGGTAAATGTTGATCCCGCTATTGTTTTCTTTCCAACTAATAGTTCCATCTTTTGAACTTACTAATCCGGTAAAATGATTTTGATCTGAAGTGATTTTTCTTACATATTCCGTACTCATGTTTTCATTCCCGGAGACTGTATGTCCTATTTCTGTTTTTAAGAGGGAAATATTTGCATTTCCCTCTGGCTGCTCGAAAAACTGATGATCCGCTTCCGGCATTTGTGTTTGGTTTTTACTTTGTGCATAGCTGTAAACTAATGAAAAATAAATAATTAGACATAGCCATCTTTTGAAAGGAGATAGATTTTTTTTCTGAAACCTTTTGTTTTTACCTTGTGGTAATAAATTTTGATTTGTAGTCATAATCTTAATGTTTTAATGATTTGAATTTTCTTTTATGCATACTTATTGCTTGATAATGCTGTGTGAGACATTTAATCCGGACTTTAGATTTTTCAGTACAATGAAATATTTTCCCGGAGGTTTGTCAGAAAAAGAAATCTGCGTGATCTGATCAGATAACAGGTTGGATTGTAAAAGCTGCCCTGCGCTGCTGAAAATCTTCATTTCGTATTTTCCGGTATTTTTTGTATCCACTGTAAATTCGTTTATAACAAGACTTGGGTATACGATCGTGCTTTCTTTTTCATCCAAAATCTTTTCTCCTGTCGCTAAAACTCCTATTTTCGGGATATTCCCAGAGATGCTGTATATTCCGAGGGAGGAGTAGCTTGTGTATCCTGTATCAGGAGTTCCTTCCCCTGTTCCGCTTATGGCCAGATAATAATCACCGGCTGCAAGATTGATATTA
Organism: Chryseobacterium sp. RU37D; assembly: GCF_900156075.1. Lineage (GTDB taxonomy): Bacteria > Bacteroidota > Bacteroidia > Flavobacteriales > Weeksellaceae > Chryseobacterium. The sequence goes on from NZ_FTMM01000024.1 coordinate 45,434, forward strand.
ATAGTAATGGGATCACTTAAATTTGTAGTATTTCCCATATATGAAGCTACCAAAAGATGCTGGCTGTTGTATAATAATACTTTTAGGAGAAGATCGCTATGTCGTTCCGCGGCCTGTACTTTTAGGTTGATATTTCCACCATTGGCATGAAACATAAACATATCAATATCATCAGTATGATCGATCACGCTTTGATTCTGTGCTGCATTCACAACTTCTCCGGCAGTTACAAGTATATTGGCAGTAGAAAATGTGTCCCCAATATTATCTTGCCTGTAGCCAACTCCGTTTGTTGATGTATTGGAGATAATAGCCAGGTCATCCTGATGGTTGGTACCGTTTGAATATTCGCCTTTACTCCATTGGGTAACGTTTTTATAATAGCTTATTCCCATAATAGGAGCCCAGTTTCCATTACCTCCGTAGTAGGTGTACGGTCCCTGGCCGTCATGGTAAAGACCGAATGTATGCCCGAGTTCATGAGAGGCGACCTCACCTACTATTTTTCCGTAGACTCCTGCTGATAAGGTAAATACCCAGCAAGGCAGATCACTGGAAGAAGAAAAGCTATTGATAAGTGAAGTTCCCGTACCTCCGGGAGACGGAAGGTCTGTAGGAGTAATGACACATCTTCTTCTTTTATTTTGCGGGTAAGTGTTAAAAACATTTTCATCTGTAGTTACATTAATATTGAATGGTCTGTAATCTTCCGCAACAATCTCCCATGCTTCCTGAATATTGGCGTCTGTCATTCCTGAAGGTAAGGCTGTGAAGGTATTCCCGGCGTTCCATCCGCTTCCTGCCGGAACTACATAGCCATCAAAGTCCAGAAGCAGACAGCCTGCAGCACCGGGAAAACTTTGTAAGCTGGTGATATTAGTAACAGTAGCGTTTTTATGAGCTGTATTTTTTCCTTGAAAAAAGCTTTTAGGAATGTGGAAATCTACACAGATAACTTTATTGATATCCTCTTCTTTTATGTAAGCATTTCCATTTTGAGAATAATAAACATAGGCCTTTTTGCTTTGAGGAAATATAATGTTGCCTTCCAGCTTGCTGTCATTTATTTTAATGTTGAAGCTTCCATGTGGCTGATCCTGTATTTCTCCTTCAATGTGTAAAATTCCATCTTTGTTTTGCTGATAATTAATAATACCGTGCAATGTTTCCTGGGTTGAAACAGAAAGATTTAACTTAGCTTTTCCATTATTTTTTTCTGCTGTTTTCAATTCAGACTGAAGCTGATTTAAAAAGCTGATATTGTTTCCTAACGGATGATCTCGCATACTCTTTTGGGCATCGATACTGTAAACAGTGAAAAGAAAAATAATCGAAAGTGCCCATTTACTGAAATTAAATGTAATTTTTTTCATCTTACTTTTTTTGATGGGTTCAAATTTTAAATTCTTAAAAAATAATTTGTGTTTTTGGTAATAATTATCAATTATGTTTCAATAATTAAAAATTATACAGTGAAGATAAAATAAATTTAAATATCTGAAAATCAGCGCAATTTGGGATGCGTAAGCTTTTTTTTTCTAAAGTTTTGGATATTAATTATTTATAATTTTTATTGATTCCGTAATATGCCCGGATAGACATTCTAAATTATTTATAATTAGCTATTTATATTTTTTATGACTAAATTCTAAGGTTGTTGAATTATTTTTCCGGAGCTTAATTTTCTGAGAGTAATAAAAAACATTCTTATTTTTACATCATGATTTCTAAACAGACCATTGATAAAATATTTTCCACAATCCGAGTAGAAGAGATTGTTGGAGAATATGTGCAGTTGAAGAGGGCAGGGTCTAATTTTAAAGGACTAAGTCCGTTTCATGAAGAAAAGTCTCCCAGTTTTGTAGTTTCACCAAGTAAGCAGATTTGGAAAGATTTCTCAACAGGAAAAGGAGGAACGGCGATTTCTTTTTTAATGGAAATAGAGAATTTTACGTATCCGGAAGCTTTGCGTCACGCAGCAAAAAAATATGGCATTGAAATCGAAGAAGATCAGAAAGATTTTTCCGAAGAAGCCAAGCTGGCACATACGGAAAGGGATTTGCTCTACAAAATCCATGAGGTGGCCAATAATTATTTCCAGGAAATACTTTGGGATTCGGAAGAAGGAAAGAGCATCGGCTTAGCCTATTTCAAAGAAAGAGAATTAAAGGATGAGATAATAAGAAAGTTCCAGCTGGGCTATTCCCCGGAGCAGAAAAATGCCTTTACAGTCTATGCTCTGGAAAAAGGCTATACTAAAGAAATCCTTGAAAAATCCGGACTTTCCATTTTCCCGGAAAATATGCCGGCTGGTGTTGACCGATTTCGGGAAAGAGTAATTTTCCCGATTCACAGCTTTTCGGGGCGTGTGCTGGGGTTTGGAGCAAGGATCCTTAAAAGCAATGTCAAAACAGCCAAGTATCTTAACTCCCCGGAAACGGAAATCTATCATAAATCAAATGTTCTTTACGGATTAAACCAAAGCAAGCAGGCGATTTCGAGAAAAAATGTCTGTCTTTTGGTGGAAGGATATATGGATGTGATCTCCCTTCATATGTCCGGGATTGAAAATGTAGTGGCGAGTTCGGGGACTTCGCTTACGACAGAGCAGATTAAGCTTATTAAAAGGCTTACGGAAAATGTTACAATACTCTTTGATGGGGATAATGCAGGGATTAAAGCCAGTTTCCGAAGCATAGACATGCTGTTGACAGAAGGAATGAACATTCGCGTCCTGCTGTTTCCGGACGGTGATGATCCGGATTCTTTTGCAAGGAAGCACCCACAGGAATATGTGGAGAAATTCATTGAAAATGAGGCAAAAGACTTTATTGATTTTAAAGCTGAAATTCTTTTAAAAGAAGTAGGAAATGACCCGATAAAAAAAGCAGAGGCCATTAGGGATATTGTGAAATCCGTTGGTTTTGTTCAGAATGCGCTGAAAAGAGAGGTTTACCTTAAGGAAGTCTCCAATAAATTCGGCTTGTCTGAGCAGAGTTTGTTTAATGAGTTGGGTGTTCAGACACAGATTATTCAGAATCAGGCACAAAAAGCACAAACAAGGACAGATTCACCGCCCACAAAGCTGGAAATTGTAGAGGAAAATAAAGAAGAAGTTGATCCTGTTATTTTTAATGTTACCAAACTTGAAAATGACCTAATCAACCATATGCTAAACTATGGGGATGTCGTCCTTAAAAGAACAAGCCCGGACCAGCAGCCTTATGATATTACAGTAATTGAGGAAATTTTACATCATTTTGAAGAGGATGGTTATGAATTTCAAGTTGAACTCAATAAAAAAATCGTTGAATACATTAAAGAAGGAATTGAGAAAGACGAATTGAGAAAAGGTAATTTTTTCTTTGGCTTGATGGATGAAGAATTGAGCAAAGCCGCCGTCAATTCAATGAATATCTATAGCGAGCTAAACGACTGGACGACCAAGAATATTTTTTCACCCAATTACGGAGACAAAATCCCTGAGCAGGTGGCTGGTGATATTTTAATTCATAAATTCAGATACGTTAACTATTTAATTTTAAAGACAAAAAAAGAACTGCCCGATTTTGCTGAATCTGATGAAGAAAAATATTTTGAGCTACTGAAAAAAATTCATATGCTAACCCTCGTTTCGGTAGAGCTGGCAAAAATCCTGAATTATTCTGCAATTACAGGGATTTATACTGACAGATAAATTGATATTTTAGTTGTAAAATAAGCAAGTCTGTGACAAAAAGTCCTATAAAATTTTAGGAATAAAAATTGTAATTTAAACTTCGTAAAATTTAATATACACAATAGAAATATGGACATTAAAAAAGAATTCAGAGACTTCTCTGTAAAGCATTTAGGAAACAACGGTTTGGTAACCGATCAGTATATGGGGATGTATGGCCCAACGAACCTTACACCGTACATCATGGAAGAAAGAAGGCTTAACGTAGCTCAGATGGACGTTTTTTCCCGTTTGATGATGGACAGGATTATTTTCCTGGGGACAGGGATTGATGATCAGGTAGCCAATATCGTTACTGCGCAGCTTTTATTCTTAGAAAGTGCAGATCCTTCAAAAGACATCCAAATCTATATCAACTCTCCGGGTGGAAGCGTTTACGCGGGATTAGGAATTTATGACACCATGCAGATCATCAAGCCTGATGTAGCAACCATCTGTACAGGTATGGCTGCTTCGATGGGAGCTGTATTGCTTGTGGCAGGAGAAAAAGGCAAGCGTTCTGCGCTTAAACACTCAAGAGTAATGATTCACCAGCCTTCAGGAGGTGCTCAGGGGGTTGCTTCTGATATGGAGATCAATTTGAGAGAAATGCTGAAATTAAAGCAGGAGCTTTACGAAATCATTTCTCATCATTCAGGACAAACGTACGAGTGGGTTGAAAAATCTTCTGACAGAGATTACTGGATGACTTCCGAAGAAGCTAAGAGCTACGGAATGGTAGATGAGGTTTTACAGAGGTCTACGGGCAAAAAATAATTTCTTTTAAAAAAGAAGAAGCGCATCAATTAATTTGGTGCGTTTTTTTTTGTTTTAAATTAAATTTATCCGGGTTTTTATTCAGTTTTAATTCATATTATACCAAAAAATCATTTTAACAATTTTTATTAATTAATATTTAAAAGTTGGTAACGAAACAGCGCTATCTCTCGTAAGAGACTTTTTTGAGCAGCAAAAACCTGTTACAGCCATTTGTCATGTCCCACAAATTCTGATTAATGCAGAAGTGGTGGATGGCAGAAATATGACTTCGGTAAATTCCATCAGTAAAGATCTGAAAAATGCTGGTGCAAATTGGGAAGACAGCGAAGTAATCGTTGACAACGGGCTGGTAACAAACCTTACCCCGAAAGATCTTCCGGCTTTCAATGCTAAAATGGTCGAAGAAATCTTGGAAGGTAAGCATGAAGATCAGACCATATAAATTTAATATTCAGTTAGTCCAAATAAGGATTAGATGTGTTTAAGCTTTTTTTGTGATAATTAAGTTTGAAGATGGGTGCTGGAAGAGGGAAGCTCGATGGTGATTAGTAATATTGAGCTATTTTTTACTTAGATGATATTTAGACCTTTCAATATTTATTATTGAAGTTGTTTAAACTTATTTAGACAAAAAAGTTCCAAGAAAATTAGCAATTTTGGATTGCAATTTAAAAAACTAATAATCTGGAACTCATCAGTA
>NZ_FTMM01000034.1 GCF_900156075.1 Chryseobacterium sp. RU37D
ATAAGATTTGAAACGTTGGATATTACTTGGAAGAATCTGCATTTTTTAGCATTTTCTTTAAGATTAATCAAAAAATTAAAAGTTTAAACAACTTCATTATGAAAAGAAGAATTTTATTTTCAGTTTTTGTTTTCTTTGCTTTACTGGTACAAGCTCAGAAAAGTTTTAATTTGCAATATGAAGCTATGTACACTTTAGAATATAAAAACTTTAATCGGCCAAATGCAAAAAGCCAACTCACAACATTCATCCTCATGATGAATGATAAAGAATCGTATTTTAAAAGCATGAATCTTTATGTAGAAGATTCCTTAAAATATTATAAAAAATTAAAAGAGACAGGAGACCCGCTTACAGATTATACCACATTTGCAAAATATGACTGCGAATACCCTGAAAATATAGGAACTACTAGTGGTAAAATATATGTAACAGGGCCTATTGCTACAGCATATATATCATATGATGAACCTAATAATATAGAATGGAAAGTAGTTAATGAATTCAAAAACATAGGAAATGCCCGATGCCAAAAAGCTGTAACCGCAAAGTATGGAAGAAACTGGATCGCTTATTTTAATCCAAAGATTCCTTTCAATTTTGGGCCATACAAATTTAATAAGCTTCCGGGGCTTATTATGGAACTGTACGATGAAAAAGATGATTTTCATTATAAGCTTTATAAATTGAAAAAAAGAAATGAAATATGTCCTTTCGCTAATATGTATAAAAATATAAAACCTGCAAAAAAAGAAAAGGTTTATCAGTGGAGAAAAAATTCTTACATGGAAAGAGATTATTCAAAAATACTAGAAAATGGAGATCCTGAAATGGTAAGAAAGCTTAACAGAACTTCACGGCAAAATGGAGAATTATATAATCCTATTGAACTTAGCCCATATTAATCAATAATTGCCAATACAGATAAACGAAGTCATTTCAAACCAAAAAATAAACTGTCTGCTTAAACCTTCAAGGCTTGTATATTAGGCTGGCTTTTGTGTTTCGGTCAAAATCGACTATATTTGTTAGTAATGAACGACGAACAATTATTCCAGCTTATCACTAAAGCGAAGGAAAAAGACCAGAAAGCTCAGACCAGGCTCATCAACATCTTTTGGGTTGATGTCTTTTCTTTTGTGATGAAGAAAGTAAGGGATGAACATGATGCAGATGAAATTACGGTGAATGTCTTTTCAAAAGTTTTATCAAAACTGGATATGTACGATTCTCATTTTCAGTTTAAAACATGGGTTTTGACCATTGCTCAAAATATGATAATTGATTTTTGGAGGAAAAAGACCCGCGAAAATCAGGACCCTACAGAAAATCTGGATGAGGTGAAAAACCAGTATGCAATGTCACCGGAAGAGCTCATGATCTCTAATGAAGAGCAGAAAAAAATTATCAAAATCATTGAATCTTTAGATGCCAATTATCAGGATATCATCAGATTAAGATTTTTTGAAGAAAAAAGCATCAAGGAAATTGCGGAAGAGCTGGGAATTTCCGTTGCCAATACTAAAGTCCGGGTGATGCGTGCTAAGAAAGTCTTGGCTGAATTGTTAAAAAATAACGAATTTGAAGATATTTAACATCTCACAAAGCCTTGTCAATGTTTAAAACCTTGACAAGTTTTTTTAATTTAGCTTAAATCAAAATTATAAGTTTCATCAATCCCAGTCTTTGATTGTTTCGATAAAAAATTCACTAACTTTGAGGTCAATTTTAGAAATAAATGGAGAATTTAGCTCAGGATACTACCGTTCAGAAACCAAAATGGATTCGAGTAAAACTTCCTACAGGAAAGAATTACAGAGAACTAAGAACTTTGGTTGATAAATATAAATTAAACACAATTTGCCAGAGTGGAAGCTGCCCGAATATGGGCGAATGTTGGGGAGAAGGAACGGCTACTTTCATGATTTTAGGGAATATCTGTACCAGAAGCTGTGGATTTTGCGGGGTAAAAACCGGAAAACCACTTGATGTAAACTGGGATGAGCCTGAAAAAGTGGCACGTTCGATTAAATTAATGAAAATCAAGCACGCGGTTTTAACTTCAGTTGACCGCGATGACCTAAAAGACATGGGATCAATCCTTTGGGCGGAAACCGTGAATGCCGTAAGAAGAATTTCCCCGGGAACCACAATGGAAACGCTTATTCCAGATTTCCAGGGCATTACAAAGCATATTGACCGATTGGTAGAAGTAGCTCCGGAAGTGATATCTCACAATATGGAAACGGTAAAACGTCTGACAAGAGAGGTAAGAATTCAGGCAAAATATGAAAGAAGCCTTGAGGTATTAAGATATTTGAAAGAAGCCGGACAAAGAAGAACAAAAACAGGAGTAATGCTTGGTTTGGGTGAAACAAAAGATGAAGTTTTCCAGACTATTGAAGATATCAGAAATGCCAATGTGGATGTAATTACTTTGGGGCAATATCTGCAGCCGACAAAAAAACATCTGCCCGTAAAAAAATTCATCACCCCGGAAGAGTTCGATGAGTTGGGAGATTTTGCAAAAAGCTTAGGGTTCAGACATGTGGAAAGCTCACCTTTGGTGAGAAGCTCTTACCATGCAGAAAAACATATTTACTAATATAAATCGCTCTTTAAAAAGGGCGATTTTCTTTAAAAATGGATTAATTTGAAACTGCTTAATTAATATTTTTTATTAATTAAGATTTAAATTGAATAAACGTTTAACCTTGTATTAAATTAAGTTTAAAAATACATGAAACTAGATAAAAGAATTATACCCTTAGCAATCGGTGGACTAGGTATCGGAACTACAGAATTTACCGTAATGGGGCTGTTGCCGGATATTGCAAGATCGCTTCAGATTTCTATTCCGGAGGCGGGACATCTGATTTCGGCATATGCGCTGGGAGTAGTCATCGGAGCCCCGATTTTGATAGGTTATTCCGTAAAATTTCCTCCGAAAAAAGTTTTAATTGTGCTGATGATGATCTTTACCCTGTTTAACGGATTATCTGCCGTTGCACCGGGTTATTACACAATGCTGGTTATCCGGTTTTTATCAGGCCTTCCGCATGGTGCATTTTTCGGGGTAGGAACTGTTGTCGCGGCAAGAATGGCCGGAAAGGGAAAGGAAGCTTTTTATATTTCTCTAATGTTTACGGGGCTTACCATAGCTAATCTTGCGATGGTACCTTTGGTGACTTATATCGGGCATGTATTCCATTGGCGGTGGTATTTTGCAATTGTAGCGGTTATCGGGTTGTTTGCTTTATTATTTTTAAAGCTGTGGCTTCCTGTGCTGGATTCTAATCAGGATACCCATTTTATGGAAGAGCTGAAATTCCTGAGAAAAAAACAGGCCTGGTTTGTTTTAATGATAACGGCTATTGGCTTTGGAGGTCTTTTCACCTGGTTTAGCTATATTACTCCTTTAATGACTGTAATATCTGGTATTAAAGAAAGTCAGATGGCTTACGTAATGATTCTTGCCGGTGGCGGGATGGTAGTCGGGAATCTTGTCGGCGGATATTTATCAGACAGGTTAAGTCCTGAAAAAACCTGTGCCTTGTTGCTGCTTTTAATGATGATTTCTTTGGCAGGTGTATTTTTCCTTTCAGAATATAAGAATGTATCGCTGGCTCTTACATTTATCTGTGGAGCTTTATCAATGTCTGTTGCTGCGCCTATCAATATTATGATGATGAAAGCGGCTCCAAAAAGCGAAATGATGGCGGCGGCGTTTATGCAGGCAGCATTTAATATTGCTAATGCTATGGGTGCTTTTCTGGGCGGGATACCGCTGGAAAAAGGATATCCGTTTAATTATCCTTCATTGGTAGGGGTGGGAATGACGCTGATAGGGTTAATTATCGCTTTAAGGTATAAAAGCTTATACGGATCTCAAGCCGTTGAAAAAGAAGAAGTTTCTATTGAAAGTTTTTAAATAAAAAAGAGAAGCAATTTTGCTTCTCTTTTTTTTGAAGAAGAATTAAGCTTCAACTTCATTGCCGTTTTTGCACCAGTAAAGAGCATTATAAAGGTTTTCTTTTGGAAAAGATTTAAATTCTCCCGGCATTACAACACTGAATATATCAGTGAATTTCTGTACGCCTTCCTTATCCGTAACAATAGCAGTTCTGTTCCACTTTACCAGGTTTTTTAATCCTAAAAGCGCATCCTGCAGCCAAGCTCCCATTGTAAAATTTTCCAGATCCGTATCCAGATACAGCAGATAATTCAGCTCATGGAACTGGTCTACCTTTTCTTTTACTTTAGGAATCACAAAGTTTTCAAAATCTTCTTTTGTTACTTCTCCCGTTGCATTGAAAGCCGCAACATTCTCTGGAGCTTCTGGAATAATAGTTATCATATTTTTATTTTTAAGTGAGGTTTAATTTTAGACGACAACAAAAATTAAACCATTATTTAATTTTTATAAAAAGAAAGGCGCAATTCTTGTTTGTTTTAAGAAAATAATACTATGAACCTAAGATCAAATGAACCATTCTGGCTTTTAAAAAATGGACTGATTACTTCATATCCGTCACTTAAATCAAATGAAGAATGTGATGTTCTTATTGTAGGCGGAGGAATTACGGGCTCCCTGATTGCCCACCAAATGGTAATGGAAGGGTATAAAACAATTCTTATTGACAAACGCGAAATCTGTAATGGAAGCACTTCGGCAACAACCTCAATGCTGCAGTACGAGATAGATATTCCTCTTTCTGAGCTTATCATGAAAGTAGGAAAAAAGGGCGCTCTCAGAAGCTATAAAGCCTGTTCTGACGCTATTGACAAAATAGAAAAGCTTTCAAAAGAAATTAAATCAGGCTCTGGCTTCAAAAGAAAGAAGTCACTGTATTATGCTTCCAATAAAAAAGACAGTCAGTGGCTGAAAAAAGAATTTGAAGCAAGGAAAAGTGCCGGTTTTGACGTTAAATGGTTGGAAGCTGAAGAGATTGAAGATCGTTTCGGTTTTGAAAAAACTTTTGGAGGAATCCTCTCAAAGCAGGGAGCAAGTATTGATGCTTTTAAGTTTTCACATGAGCTTTTAAAATTAAATATAAAAGGAGGACTGCAAATTTTCGATAAAACGGAAATGAACAAAGTAGAATATTATAAGGGTTTTAATTTGGTGACCGTTGATTCCGGATTTCAGATTAAAGCTAAAAAAATGATCTACTGTATCGGCTATGAAAGTAAAAATTTAATTAAAGAAAACTTTGTTAATTTAAAAAGTACCTACGCCCTAGTTTCGGAAATCGATAAGAAAAAGTTTAAAAACATCATCAATACCCTGGTCTGGAATACCGATAAACCTTATATGTATATGCGTACAACTGATGATGGCAGGCTGCTGATAGGTGGTGGCGACGAAGATTTCTACGACGCGGGAAAAAGGGATGCCTTGCTTAACAAAAAGGAAAAAGAAATTCTAAGGATTTTAAAAAAAATAAAACCCGATTATAATTTCTATACCGATTTTATATGGGCAGGAACTTTTGGAGAAACAAAAGACGGCCTCCCTTATATCGGCGAACATAAAAATTTCAAAAACTCATATTTTGTACTGGGCTTCGGAGGAAACGGCATTACATTCTCTGTAACCGGGATGGAAATGGCTTCCTTTTTTATGAAACGTAAGAAGCATCCGTTATCAAGATATTTTAAATTTGGTCGTTAGTTTCAGTTTTCGGCGGCGGCGAAGCCGCTGCCGAAAACTGAAACTAACCTGAAAACATATAAATTGTGAAATTATAATGAATGTTTAAGGCATCATTTTTGGACTTTTGCAACACCTCACAAAAATTACTATTATGAAAACGCTTCAAAAAATTGCAATTCCCGTTTCTTTGGGCTTTATAGGATTATTTATTTTAAATTCATGTTCGGTGGGGATTCCTAAAGGTGCAATGGCTTTACAAAACTTTAATTCAGATAAATATCTTGGAAAATGGTACGAAATTGCCAGATTCGATTACAAATTTGAAAAAAATATGGATAATGTTACAGCCAATTATTCATTAAATCCAAATGGTACAATCAGGGTGCAGAACAGAGGATATAACTACATTAAAAAAGAATGGAAAGAATCCATCGGCGAGGCAAAATTTGTTAATGAAAAAACAGAAGCCCGTTTAAAAGTTTCTTTTTTTAAGCCCATTTGGGCAGGCTATAATGTCATAGATATTGATGATAATTACCAGTATGCTCTTGTTGCAGGAAGCAGTCTGAAATATCTTTGGATTCTCTCAAGAACAAAGGAAATTCCGGAAAGTATCCGACAAAGATTTTTGGAAAAAGCAAAAAAAATAGGTTACAATACGGATGAGCTGATTTGGGTAAAGCATAATTAATGTATTGATAAATATATGGACTTAATTTTCAGAAATAAGTATTAATATTCTATTGATCATAGAGATATTAAGGCTTTGTGCAATCAAGGATATACTGGTTGTACATTTTAATCTTTCTATTTCGAAATTAAGTAAATCGAAGATTCTACGAGTCAAACGCCTTTGTTATCTTAATTTAAAACAAATCAAAATCAAATTTTGTATGTCTTTACGATAATTAAAACACACAACAATATAATTATAGTTTAAGCAATTTCAGACAAAAATAGAAAAAATCAATTTATCTTGTCTCGACCACCGAATTTCACGTCATTTGTAAAAGAATTTTTCTCAAGAATTATATATGGAAAAAGCTGTTTTAATTACCATTGGAGACGAAATTTTATCAGGAAATACGGTAGATACCAATTCTAATTTCATTGCTGCAGAACTTAAAAATATAGGAATAAAGGTTTCACAGATTTTCACTATTTCAGATGAAATTGAAACCATTCAAAATACCATACAGTCCGCTTTTGAGATGGGCGATTTGATCATCACAACAGGCGGACTGGGCCCTACACGAGATGATAAAACCAAAAAAGCCATCGCAGAATTTTTTAATGACGAAATTGCACTTGATACGGCTACTTTTAATCATTTAAAAGCTTATATGGAAAAACGCGGCCGGCTCGAGATCCTTGAAAGAAACCGTGAGCAGGCCTTTGTCCCTACAAAATCCACTGTTTTTCAGAATCATTACGGAACAGCGCCCTGTATAATGATGGAGCAGAATGGAAAGCTGCTGTTCAGTCTGCCCGGTGTTCCATATGAAGTAAAACCATTGATAAAAGATCAAATTATTCCTTATTTACAGGAAAAGTTTAAGCTAAATTATATTTCGACAAGAATAGTTTCCGTTGTAGGGATTCCTGAGAGTATTCTGGCAGATACCATCGAAAACTGGGAGCTTGCCCTGCCTTCGAACTTAGCATTGTCATACCTTCCGGTCGGAACTCGCGTAAAGCTGAGGCTGACGGCAACAGGTGAGAATGAAGCTGTTTTACAAGAACAATTAGAAGAAGAAATTCAAAAACTATTACCTTTAATTAAAGACAATGTCATTGCAACTTCCGAAGATAAAATTGAAAAAATTCTTGCTGAAATTTTAACGGAAAGAAAACTAACAATTTCTACCGCAGAAAGCTGTACAGGCGGCGAACTAGCCAAAATGATCACCTCAAATTCCGGAAGTTCAAAGTACTTTTTAGGAGGAATAGTAGCCTACGCAACGGAAAAGAAAATTGAAATTTTAAAGGTAAAAAAAGAAACGGTTGACAAATTTACAGTTGTGAGCGAACAGGTTGCTGCAGAAATGGCAGAAGGTTGCCAGGAACTATTTAATACAAATATTTCTCTTTCCACAACAGGGGTTGCAGGGCCGGGAAAAGGCGAAGACGGAAAGGAGGTAGGAACGGTTTTTTACACCATCCGGGTAAATGATAAAGAGGTCACTTCAAAGCTTTATATGCCTCATCTGGATAGGCTTGATTTTATGTATTTTGTCTCTCAGAAAGTCATTCAGGATCTGGTAGGGATTTTAATTTCGGAATAATTTTATCTGATTGTCTGTAATATCTAATAATTAAAAACCATTGTGTTCTTAGCTTAGTGAAACGCCTTTCCGAGCCTTAAAAACAATTAGTAGTAAAAAAATCTTTGCGAGCTTTGCGTTAAAATTAAGCATTATGACAAGCCACGGATACATCGAAATTTTAAATATAAAAAAATCAGCAAACCATAGGGTAACAGCCATTTAATAAATAATAAATTTTCCGTAACAAATTAAAAAAAAAATATACCTATTGTATAAATTGTAATTATAATGAAAAAATTAACGCTTTCTCTATTTTTATTAGCAGGGATTTGTTCACAAAATGTGAGCGCGCAAGCTAGTGCTGTGAAAACAGTTGCCAATACAGACAAAGGTCTGGACCTTAGCCTGATGGATAAATCAGTTCGTCCACAAGATGATTTCTATAACTATGTAAGCGGAACATGGATGAAAACTGCCAAAATCCCTTCTGATAAACCAACATGGGGAAGTTTCAACAAATTGGCTGAAGATACAGACAATAATTCCATGACGATCCTGAACTCTCTTCTAAAAGATAAATTTGCAGACGGAACTGAGGGCAAAAAAATCCAGGATTTGTACGCTACGTACATGAACATGACGAAGAGAAACGCTGATGGAATCAAACCTATTCAGGCCAACATCAACAAGATCGATGCGATCAAAAACCTTACGGATCTTCAGAATTATCTCACTTCAGTTACCAAAGAAGGTGAAAATAATTTCTATGGATGGGGTGTAGATGCAGATTTGAAAGATTCTAAAATGAACGCGGTGTATTTAGGAAATGCATCTCTAGGTTTAGGAAGAGATTATTATCAGAAAGTAAACGAAAAAAACACGGAAGCTATCGCAGAATACACGAAGTATGTAGCTTCTATGCTGAAAGAATTAGGATACAAAAATGCTGATGCGGCTGCAAAAGGTATAGTAGATTATGAAAAAAGCATTGCCCAGACCTATTTAACAAACGAGCAGAGCCGTGACAATACCCTTCAATACAACCCTAAAACAATTGCTGAGCTTTCTGGTTTGGTTAAAAATGTAAATCTTCCTGCTTACCTTAAAGCTGTTGGAGTAAATACAGACAAGGTAATCATCGGGGAAATAGGATATTACAAAAATTTAGACAAGTTTATCAATGATAAAAATCTTCCGGTAATCAAGGATTATTTGAAGTTCCACATGATCCACGGGAGTGCTTCTTATTTAAGTGAAAAACTGGATAGCATGAGATTTGCTTTTTATGGTAAATATCTAAGAGGGCAGCAGGAGCAGAGAGCTTTAAACAAAAGAGGTTACGAGTTAATCAACGGCACTTTGGGTGAGGCTTTCGGAAAATTATATGTTGAAAAATATTTCCCGGCAGAAGCTAAGGCTCAAATGGTTGAGTTAATTGATTACTTAAAGAAAAGTTTTGCAGTTCACATTAACGGATTAACCTGGATGTCTTCTACAACAAAGGAAAAAGCAATGGATAAATTAAACAAATTTACCGTAAAAGTTGCTTATCCGGACAAATGGAAAGATTATTCCAAATTAAATATCGTTTCCGAGGCTAAAGGCGGAAATTTATACTCTAACCTTCAGAATATTGCAGAATGGGAGTACAATAAAGATTTAGCAAAAATTGGAAAACCAGTTGACAAAACAGAATGGGGAATGACTCCACAGACGGTAAATGCTTACTACAATCCGGTAAACAACGAAATCGTTTTCCCTGCTGCCATTCTTCAGCCACCTTTCTTCAATCCTAAAGCTGATGCTGCCGTGAATTTCGGTGGAATCGGTGCAGTTATCGGTCACGAAATGAGCCACGGATTCGATGATTCCGGAGCACAGTTCGATGCAGACGGAAACTTAGTAGACTGGTGGACTCCAGAAGATAAAGCAAACTTCGAAAAAGCAACAAAAGCGCTTGCTTCTCAGTACGATAAATACGAACCTGTAAAAGGAACTTTTGTAAACGGAACCTTTACAAACGGTGAAAATATTGCAGATTTAGGTGGTGTAAACATCGCTTATGATGCACTTCAAATGTATTTAAAAGATAAAGGAAACCCTGGAGCCATCACTGGTTATACACAAGATCAGAGATTCTTCCTAAGCTGGGCAACAGTTTGGAGAACTTTATCCAGTGAAAAATACATGGTAAACCAAGTGAAAACAGATCCACACTCTCCTGGATATTTTAGAAGCTTCGGACCTTTGACAAACGTTGATGCCTTCTACAAAGCATTCGATGTGAAAGAAGGAGACAAGCTTTACAAAAAACCTGAAGACAGAATCAAAATCTGGTAATAGAAACTTTATTAAGATAAAAATCGTTCAGCAATGAGCGGTTTTTTTGTTTTTAGCAATAGAAATGGGCTTTAGCCCGTTTTCAAATCAAAAAAATCAAATCAGGCTTAGCCAAAATTTAATGAGTATACATAACCCATCACTCATAATTTCTAACTATCATAAAATTTGTATATTTGGTAAGTTTGTGTAAAATCAAAAATTATCTTTAATGAAAAAGCTAAATATTGGAATACTTGCCTTTTCGGGGTTAGTATTTTTAAACTCATGTGGTACGGTGAAAACCGCAGATAACCCAAGACCAGAACCTATGAAAGAAGTTGCTGTACAGCCAGTGAAAGAAGAAATAAAAGAAGAAGGTATCAATTTATCTTACATGGATAAAACGGTTCGTCCGCAGGATGATTTTTTTAGCTATGTGAATGGAAATTGGGTGAAAACCACTCAGATCCCTTCCGATAAGGCAAGCTGGGGATCTTTCAATGCGTTGAGAGAAAATGTTGATGATGCTTCGCTGGATATTTTAAACAAAATTTTGTCAGAATCATATTCAGAAGGTTCAGAAGGACAGAAAATCCAAAATCTATATGCTTCTTTCATGGATACATCGAAAAGAAATGCAGAAGGTTTAGCTCCAATTAAAGGAGATATCGCAAAAATTGATGCGATTAAAAATCTTAACGATCTTCAGAAATATTTATTGGAAGCGACAAAGCTGGGAGACAATTCTTTCTACGGCTGGAGAGTAAGCGCGGATATGAAAGATTCTAAAATGAATGCCATATATCTTGGCGGGCCGGATCTTGGTTTGGGAAGAGATTATTATCAGAAAGTAAATGAAGCCAACACAAAAACCCTGGCAGAATACCAGTCTTACGTTGGAAAACTGTTTGGCGTTTTAGGATATAAAAATGCTGATGCAGCCGCAAAAAATGTGGTTGATTTCGAAAAGCAGCTGGCCAATTATCTATTGACGCTTGAGCAAAACAGAGATGCCAATTTAAGATATAATCCGAAAAATGTATCGGAACTGCCGGCTTTAGTAAAAAACATCAATCTTCCGAAATATTTGAAAGATGCAGGAGTAAATACAGATAGGGTAATCGTTGGCGAATTGAAATATTATCAGAACATGGATTCGTTCCTTACACAGAAAAACCTTCCTTTGCTGAAAGATTACCTGAAATATCATTTAGTTAATGGCAATGCGAGTAATTTGGATGAAAATTTGGAGCAGATCAGATTTGATTTTTATTCCAAATATCTTCAAGGGCAAAAAGAGCAGCGTCCGATGAACAAAAGAGGCCTCTCTCTTGTAAATAGTGTTTTGGGTGAGGCTTTCGGTAAATTGTATGTCGAAAAACATTTCACTCCTGAAGCAAAACAACAGATGGAAACTTATATTGATTATATTTTAAAATCATTTAAGACACACATTAACGACATGGATTGGATGTCCCCGGCTACAAAAGTAAAAGCTCAGGATAAATTATCAAAATTCACTGTAAAAATCGCTTATCCGGACAAATGGAAAGACTACACCCAGCTAAAAGTGGAATCTCCAAAATCGGGGGCAACTTTATATTCTAACCTCCAGAATGTAGCAGCCTGGCAATACCAGAGAAATTTAGACAAAGTAGGAAAACCTGTTGACAAAGCAGAATGGGGAATGACTCCGCAAACGGTAAATGCATACTACAGCGGCTCAAACAACGAAATCGTATTCCCTGCAGCAATTCTTCAGCCTCCTTTCTATAATCCAAATGCTGATGCTGCGGTTAATTTTGGAGGAATCGGTGCGGTTATCGGCCACGAAATTTCTCACGGATTTGATGACAGCGGATCAAGATTTGACGGAGATGGAAACTTAAATAACTGGTGGACAGATGCAGACCGTAAAAACTTTGATACAAAAGTTGGTCAGCTGGCGGCCCAGTACAGCGCTTATGAGCCGGTAAAAGGAAGTTTTGTGAACGGAAAATTCACAAGCGGTGAAAATATCGGTGACCTGGGTGGGGTAGCAGTAGCTTACGACGCTCTTCAGATGTACCTAAAAGATCACGGAAATCCGGGGTTAATCAGCGGCTTCACTCAGGATCAGAGATTCTTCATGAGCTGGGCGACAGTATGGAGAACAAAATCTACAGATCAATATATGGTAAACCAAGTGAAGACAGATCCGCACTCTCCGGGAGTTTTCAGGGCTTTCGGACCGTTGGTGAATCAGGATTCTTTCATCAAGGCATTTGACATTAAATCAGGAGACAAAATGTATAAAGCTCCTCAGGACAGAATAAAAATTTGGTAAGACAACCCAAAATTGTTATAACTAAAAAAGAGTCTGTCTCAAAAGGTAAAATGGTGCTCTGAGAATGTACTAAATGAAAAAAGTTGTCAGACAAGGAACCCGGGAGAGGAAGTATTTTTGAGACAGCCTCGTTTTTTATTGTTTTTCATAGTTTAGGAATATGACAATGTTTAATATGATGTTGGTGGAAGCGAGGTAAAAATAGACTTTAATAAGCTATTCAGAACATTCAAAAAAATAGATCACTGATTGTGAGTTAGCTTACAACCTTAAAAAAAATGGAGGGTTATCGTTTCATCGCGAAACAAAAACACCTCAACTACCAATAGACAAAAAGCACCCCGGTTTATTCCGTAAAAAAATAAAATTAAATTATCTTTGCATTAATAAAAAGTTGCTTCTACAAGCTCAGATGACATTTCTAATGCTAACCGTTTATAGCAGGATATTATGCCGAGCTTGTCGAAACATCTAAAAAATGCAGCAGACAAAGATTTGGAAAAGACAAAACAAGATTCAAGCTTCAAACACATTGGAAACAAACTCCTGAGCTGGTACAAGAAAAACGCCCGTGATTTGCCTTTCAGACAGACGAAAGATCCATATAAAATATGGGTTTGTGAGATTGTTTTTCAGCAGACAAGAATTAATCAAGGATTAGGTCATTATAATAATTTCATTAAGAGATTTCCGAATGTAAAAACTTTAGCCGAAGCTGAAGAAAATGAAGTTTTACTGTATTGGAAAGGCTTAGGATACTATTCAAGAGCGATCAATGTACATAAGGCCGCGCAACAGATCATGAATGAGCATCATGGAGTTTTTCCTCATAAATATGAAGAAATTTTAAAATTAAAAGGAGTCGGGAAATATACGGCAGCAGCGGTTTCAAGTATTTGTTTTGACGGGAAGATACCAGCTGTTGACGGTAATTTTTACCGGGTTTTAAGCCGCGCTTTTGCGGATGATTTTGATATTTCAAACTCGCACGCCTTCAATTATTTCTCAGAGCTGGCGCATTTGATTTTACCTGAAAATGTGGGCGATTTCAATCAGGCGATAATGGATTTGGGATCCGAAATTTGTAAACCCAAAAATCCCTTTTGCAATGAATGTCCTTTAAATGAAGATTGTCTGGCTTTTTTATTACGTAAAGTCTCAGAATTTCCTGTTAAAAAGAAAAAAATAAAGTCAGAAGACCTGCATTTAAAATATTATTTTGTCCACAGAAATGGTGAGTTTTTAATTCAGCAGCGGAAAGATGATTTTATCTGGAAGAAATTATTTGAATTTCCACCTGAGATTTCCGATGAATTGATTCCTTTTATTAAAAGTGTAAAATTGGTTAATCATAAACTAACGCACAAAAATTTAAGCATAGAAATTTTCAACGTTGAGGTCGATTCAGAAGATGTCTGGGAAGATTTTCTTGCTAAGAATAACTTCATTGTGACGAATGTTGAAGGCTCTCATGAAAGATCTTTCCCAAAACCTTTGGAAAATTACATTCAAAATTACGATACAGCATACAAAATTTTGTAATAATAAAAATAACTAGAAAGTTTGCCATTCCGTAGAAATCGAAACGTCGTTTTTGAGTGATTTAATTAAAAGAATAATTGCTTAGATTCCTACGAAATGACAAACTTTGTGGTAATTTATAATCGTTAAAATCTTCGTGATTACTTAAGTGAAACGCCTTGCGAACTAAAAACGAATAGTAGTTAAAAAGCTTAACGTCTTTTGTGTTAAAAACAGAATATCCAAACAATATTTAATTCCAATTTCAAGACCCGCTGAAATCCTGAAATTTGTCTTCCAAAATCTAAAATCTAATTTGTACTTTTGCAAAATGTTTAAAAACGCCTCATTTATTTTTGTAGCCTTACTTTTGGTATCTTGCGGGAAAGATCCTGTTCCGAAGCCTTACGGGGAGCTTCGTCTTGAATATCCGGCACCAAAATATCAGAAATTTGAAAACAATTGTGCATACACCTTTGAATATTCAGATTTTGCAAAAATTACGGAAGCCAAAAGACCCTGCTGGTATTACTTAAACTATCCGAAATTGAAAGCTAAAGTTTTCGTGACGTATTATCCGATCAAAAACGATTTTGCGGCGCACATTCAGGAAGCTGAGAAAATGGTTTATGAGCATACCATTAAAGCAAGCGCGATCGATACGAAGTCTTTCGAATATCCTAATAAAAAGGTTTACGGAAACTTTTACGAACTAAAAGGGCAGAGCGCATCCAATCTTCAATTTTACATTACAGACAGCACGAAGCATTTCGTGACGGCTTATTTATACTTCAATACAAGGCCAAAGCCCGATTCTTTGGCTCCTGCAGTAGATTACATCAAAAAAGATATGAAACATCTGCTCGACACATTTGAATGGAAAAATTAATTATTAATTAATATACTTTGAAAAAAATATGAAACTTTTAGTTGTAGGAAGTGTTGCGTTCGACGCGATCGAGACGCCATTTGGAAAAACTGATAAAATTTTAGGAGGTGCAGCCACATATATCGGGATCACTTCATCTATTTTGGGTGTGAAATCCGGAATCGTTTCTGTTGTAGGAGGAGATTTTCCTCAGGAACACCTTGATATGTTTACAGACAGAGACATTAATATAGAAGGAATTGAGATCGTAAAAGAAGGAAAAACTTTCTTCTGGGCAGGAAAATATCACAATGATCTTAATACAAGAGATACCTTAGCTACAGAGGTAAATGTTTTAGAAAATTTTGATCCGAAAATACCTGATTCTATGCAGGATGCCGAAATTTTATTATTGGGAAATCTTCATCCCGGCGTACAGCTTTCAGTTCTTGAAAAAATGAACAACCGTCCAAAATTAGTTATCCTTGATACCATGAATTTCTGGATGGATTCTGCTTTGGATATTTTATTGGATATGATTGCTAAAACAGATGTAATAACCATTAATGACGAAGAGGCAAGACAGCTTTCAGGTGAATATTCTCTGGTAAAAGCAGCTAAAAAAATCCATACAATGGGCCCAAAATATGTAATTATCAAAAAAGGTGAGCACGGGGCTTTACTTTTTCATGATAATAAAGTATTTGCGATCCCTGCATTGCCTTTGGAAGATGTTTTTGATCCTACGGGTGCTGGAGATACTTTCGCAGGTGGGTTTGCCGCTTATCTTGCTAAAAAAGGTAAATTTGATTTTGAAACGATGAAATCTGCACTGATCGTAGGTTCTGCAATGGCTTCTTTTACAGTTGAAAAATTCGGAACGGAAAGAATCGAAGAGGTAAAAGAGTCTGATATGTTCAGCAGATTGAGACAATTTAAAGAATTGACAACTTTCGACGTTGAACTACAATAAATACGTCTTTTTAAGAAATATTTATAATAAAAAATTTAGCATAATTCATTAAGAATTCTAAATTTGCAACTTGTTTAAAATACTAAAATGACAAATAAACTTAAGATCACTTTTCTTTTTGGAATTTTCATCATGTTGTTCGCAACAAATATGATGAAAGCTCAGCTGAAACAAGGAGAATTAGTGGATGGTATTGCTGCTGTAATCGGTGATGAAATTGTTTTGGAATCTGATGTGAACGAACAGATGAACTATGCAAAACAGCAGGGAGCTTCTAACATTGACAAATGTGAGTTTTTGGAAAACCTTCTGAATAACAAGCTTTTAGTGTATGAAGCTAAAAAAGATACTTTAATTGAAAACCGTTCTGCAGCAGTCAAGGAACAAGCTAATGCAAAATATCAGCAGTTGCTATCTCAGTTTCCTGACGAAAAAACCATGTTGGCTGCTTATAAGTTCAGAAACGGGTACGAAATGAAAAATGCCATCGAGAAAATCGATATTGATACATATTACGGACAAGCTAAATATCAGAGAGTTACTGAAAAAGCAGATGTTACCCCTAATGAAGTAACAGACTTTTTCAACCTGTACAAATCTCAATTGCCTGAGATCAAAGATGAGGTTTCCCTGGCTCAGATCATGATGTATCCTAAGCTTACAGAAGCTCATAAGGATGATCTTATCAACAGACTAAAGAAAATTAAAAAAGATATCGAAGGAGGAGAAAGCTTTGAAAGTCAGGCGAGAATCTACTCTGAAGACCCGGGCTCAGCTTCAAACGGAGGTCTTATGAAGAATATTTCAAAAGGGCAGATGGTAAAACCTTTCGAAGCAGCTGCTTTGAACTTGCAGGAAGGGGAAATTTCAGATCCTGTAGAGTCAGAGTTTGGATATCATATCATTCAGCTGGTAAAAAAATCAGGAAAAATTTATGATGCAAGGCACATTCTCCTGATGGCTACCCCTACTGATGAAGAAATTAAAATTGCTAAAGCAAAGCTGGATAGTATCAGAACTCTAATTAAAGACAATAAGATTTCTTTCAAAGATGCGGCATTCAAATTTTCTGATGATAAAAGAACAAAGTTCAATGCTGGGATAATTGCTGGTTCAGATGGCTCAAGTAAAATTGAAAGAGAAACGATTCCAGGAACGATCAGCTACGAGTTAGCAGGCTTGAATAAAGGTGATATTACTTCTGCTTTCGACGATGATGATGAAAGAAAAAGGAAAGTCGTAAAAATTGTAAAGGTAGAAGATGTTATTCCTGCTCACCAGATTACGCTGGAAACTGATTACGACAGAATCAAACAGATGGCACTCAATAAAAAACGAAACGAAATGGTTGAAAAGTTTGTCAACTCAAAACTTCCGACAACATTTATCTCCATAGACGGCCGTTATGATTCATGTAATTTCAAAGGAAGCTGGAAAAAAGATTCAGTAAAAAAATAAAATAAAAACCTTCAGAACTTCTGGAGGTTTTTTTATGCTCAAAACTCTCATGGAATCTTTGTTTTTAGTATTTTTACAGCATGGGTAATTTTATAGATTTCAATACAGCAAGGAAGCTTCAGGAAATGCAGTCGCAGCAAAATAAAATCACAGAACTTTTCTCAATTAAATATCCGATCATCCAGGCAGGGATGATATGGCATTCCGGATGGAGGCTGGCTTCAGCTGTTTCCAATTGCGGAGGATTGGGCTTGATAGGAGCAGGAAGCATGTATCCAGATGTTTTAAGAGAGAATATTCAAAAATGTAAACAGGCGACGGATAAGCCTTTTGGGGTGAATGTTCCGATGCTTTACCCGAATTTGGATGAAGTTATTCAGATCATTCTGGAGGAAGGAGTGAAAATTGTTTTCACATCAGCCGGAAACCCGAAAACGTATACAGAAACCCTACAAAAAGAAGGATTAAAAGTGGCTCACGTAGTTTCATCTACCAAATTTGCCATGAAGTGCGAAGATGCAGGCGTTGATGCCATTGTAGCAGAAGGTTTTGAAGCGGGAGGCCACAACGGAAGAGACGAAACAACTACTTTTTGCCTCATCCCAAACGTAAGAAAACATATTTCAAAGCCATTAATTGCAGCCGGAGGAATCGCTTTAGGTTCTCAGATGAAAGCTGCTATGATTCTTGGTGCAGACGGCGTTCAGATCGGTTCCCGTTTTGCAGCGACTTTGGAAGCAAGTGCCCACGAAAACTGGAAAAAGAAAATTACAGAACTTCACGAAGGGGATACTCATCTCACATTAAAGGAATTAGCTCCTGTAAGAATGGTTAAAAACAAGTTTTTCAACGAATTGGAAGAAATCTACAACGTAGGAAGAAATAAAGAATCTTTGATTGCTTCCCTGGGACGTGCAAGAGCAAAACGCGGAATGTTTGAAGGGGATATGGAAGAAGGCGAGCTGGAAATCGGTCAGGTTTCTGCTTTGATTGATGAAGTGCTTCCTGTGGAAACAGTTTTCAGAAATTTATTACAGGAATTTGAGGATGCAAAAATGCCGAATTTTTAAATTAAAGTTAAATAATGGAAGGAAGGATCATCAATGTTAATAGTAAAAAACTTTATATAGAATACAAAAATTCATTTAAAAATAAGCCTACAATTGTATTTTTACATGATTCTTTGGGATGTACTCAGCTCTGGAGAGATTTCCCGGCAAATTTGGCACAATCGGCGAAGTGCAATGTTTTGGTATATGACCGCTTAGGATATGGCAGATCTTTTCCTATGCAGACTTACGAAAGGGAAAATAATTACATGGAGCAGGAAGCAGATTGGTTAAATGATTTATTGAATGAATTAAACATAAAAGAAACTGTACTTTTTGGTCATAGTGACGGCGGAACAATCGCATTAATTGCAGCTGCAAAATACCCTGAAAAAATTAAAGCGCTTATCTGTGAAGCAGGACATATTTTTGTGGAAGATATAACAATAAAAGGTGTGCAAGATGCTTTTAATGCTTATAAAACCACAAATCTTCCGGAACGTCTTCAGAAATACCACGGTGATAAAGTAGAAATGATGGTAAAAGCATGGACTGAAATTTGGCTCAATGACCGGTTTAAAAGCTGGAATATTGAAGACCTGTTGAAAAATATTACGAGTCCGTTATTATTCATTCAGGGAGATGCAGACGAATATGGAACTTTGAGTCAGGTTGAAAAAACGGTTTCTCAGGTAAGCGGACGTGCCGAAAAGTTTATCATTCCAAATACAGGACATACACCGCATAAAGAAATTCCGGAAGTGGTTTTGCAAAAATCAACCGAGTTTATCAACAGAATAATAAATTTTAAATTTTAAATTCAGCAATATCAATAAGAGCGGGCTTTAGCCCGCTTAATTTTAATACACAAATTGGCTTTAGCCTAAATTTAAAATATTTCTACAAACTGTCAATTTCAAACAAAATATTCGTTCTTGCACGAAATTCATATTTTAGATTTTAATTCTTTAATTTCCTTTTCCAGCCGTTCAATATATTTTTTCTGAGTTTCCAGTAGCTCTTCTATATATTGGGGGATTGAATAGATATTGTTAGTTCCACTGTAATTTCCTGTTGAATTATCTTGAAAAATAAAAATATTATTATCTTCATTTTCAAAAATTTCTTCTAGGGGGCACTTGCAATGTTTTGGGTAATTTTTCCCATTCCTGCTTAGATATTTTTGAGCTTCCATTCTCTTTCTACTGTAGTTAGGGTCATCATTATTTTCCCAGCAAAACAATTTTACAATGAAGTTGTTTAAACTTATTTAGACAAAAAAGTTCCAAGAAAATTAGCAATTTTGGATTGCAATTTAAAAAACTAATAATCTGGAACTCATCAGTA
>NZ_FTMM01000017.1 GCF_900156075.1 Chryseobacterium sp. RU37D
TAAGATTTGAAACGTTGGATATTACTTGGAAGAATCTGCATTTTTTAGCATTTTCTTTAAGATTAATCAAAAAATTAAAAGTTTAAACAACTTCTTAAAATAAAAATTATTTTTTTCATGTTTAAAGATAAAAAACAGAATGAAAAATATTTCCATCCTGTTTAAATTAAAAAAATTACGTTTGCTTTATTTTGTTAAATCCGGCTCTATCGGATTATTGTTTTTGGCTAAAGTTTCTTTTGTTCTTTTTTCCATTTCCCTGAAAACCTGGTTGGGATCAGAAATTTCTTTTCCGTCTGACGTTCTTACCTTGAAGGCAACTCTGGTATTATCACCACCCCCGTTTCTCATCATCATTTCTCTCATATTTTTTGACGGATCATTCACGTAGGCTTTCCATACTTTTTTGTATTGGTCTTTAGTAACCTCAATTTCTTTACCTCCGATCCCCATCAGCCTTACATTTCCCGGCATTTCCGGCTCACTTGCTGCAAGAGGAGCTTCAATCTTTTTATTTCCGACTAAAGTCATGATGTGAGAGCCTGTAATATCTTCAAGTTTTACGATCAATCCCGGAAGACCATAAAATTTATAAGGTCCATCCTGAAAGGGAATATCCGTGCTGAACCATGCGATCCAGTCTCTTCCACCATAAGTTGTTGTAGCTTTTTGAGTATTATATTCACCTATTTTCTGTTTTTCGGGAAGGATTTTCCATTCCGGCTTCTGATCTTCTATTACTTTATACTGATCCATTGAAACTCTTGTAAAAAGATAGGTTTTAAAATCAGGATAAGATTTTGTTACTTTATAAGAAACTTGCCCGGGGTTATCTCTTCTGCTGATATTGATATTTCCTGCTCCCCCTTTGATCTGCTTCTGAAGGTCCGCCATTGCGGTGGAGTCTGACACAAATTTGCCGCGGCTGTAATAATTAGACCCATTCTTATCAATATCCAGAAGCATTATTTCCTTTTTCACATCTGCTTTGTCGTTGGAATCAGGAATATATTTGTATTCGTAGAAAAACCTGTTGATCTGCGCATTGGTCAATACGCTTAAAAATAAAAAAAGTATACAATTCTTCATCGCTGTTTTGGTTTAATTGAGTTCGGGACACGGATGTTGTTTAGTGGCCGCATCCCGTACTCATAACAATTTCTGGAACTTTATTTTTTTGTTTCAATTCTTATCTCCCCGGAGCTGTTACCATCCGTTGTTCTTTTATTGACGTTCATGTTTTTGATCTTGTTGGGATCTAGGGCGTCAAGCTCTTGTTTTGTCACTTCTTTTCCGTCAATGTACAGCTTCATGTTCCCCAAATCACCGGAAATCCTTTTCATACCGGGGCCCCCCATGGCATTGTTATCCACTTTCATTACTCTTACATTATCAAATTTCATCGGCTTGTTGAAAGAACTGCCATAAATATAAACCCCGCGGTTGCCGTCCAAAGCTCTTCTTTCTGCTTCAATTTTAGCTCTTTCACCTTCCAGCTTAGCTCTTTTTTCTTCTATTCTGGCTCTTTCTTTTTCAAGTTTAGCTCTTTTTCTCGCGGTAGAGGCAGATTCTTTTGTCCTCTCCCCGAATCTGAAAGCCATATCCGCATCGGGAGACCATTTCATATCACCAACAGTTTTGTAGCTGTATACTTTTACTTTAGGGGCATTGGGAGCGTTTGGCGGTATGGGAGGATCTGGGAAGTCAAAATTCATTTCAGGAATTTCAGACATTTCAAATTTCATATTTTCAAATTCCTTTACCTTATCTTTCCATTCTTTTGAATTAAAATATTCACGTATGTCTACATTTTTCCCGTCCATTCTTACGACCATTGCTCTTTTCAAATAGTCTTCAGAGCTGGCAATTTTGCCGATTTCTCCGGAAATTTTCCCTATTTCTTCAAGATTTTGGTTATATTCATTACTTTCTGGCTTAAGGTTTTTTAGGCCATCGGTTTTCTCCTTGATTTGTTTGCTGAGTTCAGCGATTTTTTTATCGTCATTTTCTCTTTTATAGATTTTTGGAGCAACAGCACTATTTTTAGCATCCGGAATGATGGTATCTTTTTTTATTTTAGTCAATACCATTTCTCCTTTACTGTCTTTTTTGATCTGGGAAACCGCTTTCTCTATTTCCATATTTGTTGCTTTAATTTCCTGATTTTTAGCATTCACCAGATAAGCAAAGGCTAACGAAAATACAACCGGCAATGCAAAAATTCTATGCGCATATCCGAATTTGGTTTTAGGTTTTTGTAACATTTTGAGTCGTTTTTTTAAATTTGAACTTAAGAACGGACTGGTCGCAGGCAACTGTGTTCCGGAAAAGTGGCTTGCTAAAAGCATCTGCGCAAATGCTTTGGTGTCCGATTGTTTTACGGCTTTTTTATCAGCCAGGTATTCGTGGATTAAATTGAGTTCTTTTTTAATGATATGAAAGAACGGATTGAACCAGAAAACAGAAGTAACGATTTCAATAAAGATTTTATCGAATGAATGTTTCTGCTCAATGTGCACCATCTCGTGCTTCAGGATCTGTTTTCCGATGTCAGAATTCAGCATGATGGAATTCTTCCAGAAAAGGTTTCTAAAGTATGAGAACGGAGCTTCACTAAGGTTTGTATAGTAAAAATTGATACCATCAAAACTCTCCTTTTGAAACTGATTTTTAAGCTGGTGGATTCTGAAAATCCCGTAGATAAATTTTCCTAAAAAATAGAAAGAAACCAGTCCCAAAGCTGAAAAAGTAATTCTAAGATAAATGTGGTCATTGCTTACGTTTTTATTTGTGTTAAAATTCTGTACCTTATCTATTAGCCTGTATATGTCATTGCTTACTTCAATGGTAAAATCTTCTATGCTTACCAAAGGAAGCAGCAAGGAGATCAGCATCGCCGACAAAAGATAAAATCTGTTGTAGTGATGAAATGTCTTGTCTTTAAGAGACAACTGATAATACAAAAACATTACACCAGAACATAAAATAACTTTTCCGAAGTATAAAAGTACAGTTTCCATGGTTATTAGTTTTTATTTTTTAGTTCATCAAGAAGCATTTCAAGATCTTCTACGGTCATTTCGTTTTTTTCTACAAGAAAAGAAACGGCGCTTTTGTAAGACCCTTTAAAATAATTTTTCACAAGGCTTTTCATCGTTTTCCCGGAGTACTGCTCTTTGGAGATCAGCGGGAAATACTCGTGCTGCCTTCCGTAAACATTATAGTCTACGAATTCTTTGTCTTTCAATACTTTTAAAATAGTAGAAACTGTATTGGTATGCGGCTTAGGCTCAGGGAAAAGATCAAGGACGTCTTTTAGAAATCCTTTTTCCAGTTTCCATAAATACTGCATTACCTGCTCTTCTGCTTTTGTTAAAGTCTGAATCTTCATATCCTTTTTTATTTAATCCTAAATTAACTAAAATCATATCACTAAGAAATTAGTTATACAAATGTAGAAATAAAATCGTTTTAAACAACTATTTTTTTAGTGATAAAACCATACTGCATATAAATTACTGAAAATCAAATAGATAAATTTTATTATAATTTGTTAAATTTTTAACCGTCATAATTTATCACCTAGTTAATCGCCACTAAAAGGTTTATTTAGAAAAGAAATTCTTAAAACTTGTTAATTTTTATTAAATAAAATTAAAATGAATTTGCTAAAACCGGGAAAATATATTTATTTTAGTGCTTTAAAAATTTCTCATGAAAAGATATAATTTACTGATTGTACTATTACTACTTATTTTCAATGTGACAACAGCACAGAAGAAAGGTTCGCCCGCTGCGGATTTCAGTGCTGTAAAAGAGGCTAAGACAAAGATCGAAAATACAGTTCCGTTAGTTATCAAACATTTGCAGGACATAAGCAATAAGGAAAATGACCCGAACATCCTTACCAATGGTAAAACTGCCGTAGCGAAAGAATACGGAAAAGTAGAGCTGGAATGGCGCCTTTACAGAGGAAATATGAACAATTGTATCCTTAATAACTCTTCTAAAAAAGCAAAAAAATGTATGGAATATCACAATACAATGTTCAGAGATACAATGATCAATTATAATAATTATATCACCAACCTTACAAGAAAGAACGGATACCTCGGTGTAGAAGGTGATACGAAATTTGAGCTTAATCCTTCTGAAGTGGCTACAAAGCTA
Source organism: Chryseobacterium sp. RU37D (assembly GCF_900156075.1). Lineage (GTDB taxonomy): Bacteria > Bacteroidota > Bacteroidia > Flavobacteriales > Weeksellaceae > Chryseobacterium. Next base: position 4,171 of record NZ_FTMM01000017.1, read on the forward strand.
AGCGAATCTTATTTCAATGCAAGCGATGCAGCAGGAAGAATGAAAGGATCTCAAAAAACGGATTTCCTGGGACAGACCATGGCAGATGATTATAAGCTTACTCCTTTCAATCAATTAGCACAATAATTATTTTATTAATTAAATGATACCTTGATCCTGCTTTTTAAAAGCGGGATTTTTTATCTTACAATTTGTTAAAATTTTTCATTAGGTTTTTAAAATTCTGCTCACAACCTAAAACCAAATTTTCATAATATAGAAAAATAAAATAGTACGATAGCAAGAATTAATTTAGGTAACTACATACAATTTTACACAAATTTCTCCAAAAATTAATCCCCTTATTTCGTAGGGGATTTTTATTTATGCTAATTCTACTTCTAAATTATCGTCATCTTCTTAGTCCTCATCTTTTGGATTATAGTCTAATCCTTTTTTTAAATTCTCATTGAAATCAGATAATGTTTCTTTTTCATTTTCTAACTCTTTTTTAAGTTTTTTTTCAACAGAGTCAAAATCAATTTCCATCTGTCCGTTATTTCTATCAACCATTCTATTAAAATGACTCTTAAACTCATTCCAATTATTAGAAATATTCATTAATCCAATAACTTTATATATTTGAGCTGTTAAAGCTGGATGTCCCATGTCTGGGGTTAAGCTCTGGAAAAAGCGAGCAGTATAATTGCCTTCTTTGCTTTTAGGAGTTTTTGTTTTAAGTTCATCTAAAACTCCTTTTGGAAGCTGTTCATATATCAATTTATTAGTCCAACTTCCTATTACACCAGGTCTCTTTTTAATTCCATTTACAGAAAAATCCCACTTATTAAGTCTAAATATTTCATAATAAAAAATATCTGGAAACATTTTTTGCCATTTTAATAACTCTTCATTAATATATGCTTTTAGAATAACTTGTAATGCATCTTTCTCTCTTTCATACTGATAACCTGTCGCCTCATCAACTAATGCAACAATACCTACTTTAGCGACAGAACGGATTATTAATTCTGCATTATTCACAATTTTTTTGTCTTTAAAATCCCGGGATTTACTTGATTCAATTATTGAATCACAAATATCTACTAACAAAGTCACCTCATACCCGTAAGTCATTGATTGAAAACCACTTGCATTTGGTCTTTGAAATTGTATAGGAGTGTTTAGCTGTTCTAAAACCCCGGGATTTAAATAGGGAGTAATTGGTGAATCATTTAAGAATTTGGACAACCAAGTTCCTGAAACATTAGGTTTTGCTCCTAATGCTTTTTGTATTCCTCTGCCTGAAAAAACCCTTGTGCCATCTTCTAAAACATAGCATGGTATTTCTAAATTTCCTAAAATTAAGGGTGTTTTATCCGAGCCGTAAATTGCTTTTAATAATTTATCTTCCATATATTAAAGTTTTGTAAGTTGTTTTATTTTCCAAATTTAAAAGTAGTATGTTAAATCTGTTTTCGGTTGTCTGTTTACGTGTATTGTATCTAAATACAAACTCATCAACATACATCTGTAAATGTTTTTTAGATGTAAAATGATAGATTCCAACGATACCTCTTTTTAAGATAGACCAAAACCCCTCTATTGTATTGGTGTGAACTCTTCCTTTTACGTATTCTGATTGATTATGCTTTACAATACTGTGGTCATAAATTCTTTCTAACCCTTTATATCCTACCCATTCATCAGTGTAAAGTTTTGCAGATTCTTTTACATTGCTGATGATTTCACGGCTTAATGCTTCATGTTTTACATTATCTACAGCTTTCGCATTTAATTTACCGTCTCTTTCAACCATTCCGACCACAGGAGTTTTGTCTTTTGCGCTTCTTCCCTGTGATCCTTCAACCTTCTTATTTGCATGACGGTTCTTATTTTTACCTCCAATATAAGTTTCATCTGCTTCAACTTCATTATTCAATTCATTGTTATTCTCAATTCCAAAGCATTTTCTTATTCTTTGAAGCATGAACCAAGCAGACTTCTGTGTAATATCCAAATCACGGCTTAATTGAAGTGAAGAAATTCCCTTTTTGTGAGAAGTAACTATATAGATAGCAAGAAACCATTTCTGCAACCCTAATTTAGTGTTGTCAAAAATGGTATTTGTTTTAACGTTGAAATATTTACCTGTATTTTTACAACGGTATTTATTATCTTTACATTTGTATACTTTAGAAGAAGGATCGAAAGGACTTATTACATCGCCATCCCATCTTAACTCTTCCAAATGATTAATGCACGTTTGCTCGTCTGGAAATGCTTTTACAAGGTCTAAAAGTGATTTAAAGTTTATATTTATCATTACTTCCTATATTTCTTTTACAAATATAAGAAGTTAATTACACAAACACAAATTATTTTAGTGTAAAGTTGTATGTAGTTACCTTAATTTATTCGAAAAAGGAAAAGCACCTACTAATCTTTTAAATCAAGCCATTTTAGAGAAGGGATAGATTGAAGAGAAATAAAAAAAGTATCACAAAATATGTAATACTCTCTAATATAGTAGCGGGAACCGGACTCGAACCGATGACCTTCGGGTTATGAGCCCGACGAGCTACCTACTGCTCCATCCCGCGGTGTATTTTTAAAACGCTTACCGCAAGCATAACTTAGTAGCGGGGACACGACTCGAACGTGCGACCTTCGGGTTATGAGCCCGACGAGCTACCTACTGCTCCACCCCGCGGTGTATTTTTAGAAACGTCACCGCCGACGTTTGATCTTAGTAGCGGGGACACGACTCGAACGTGCGACCTTCGGGTTATGAGCCCGACGAGCTACCTACTGCTCCACCCCGCGATATTGGATTGCAAATATACGACAAAATTTTTAAAATCCTAATTTTTTCTTTTAAATAAAGGACTTTTATAAAAACTATTGTAATATTTGTATCTTTGTTCTATGGCAAAAATATTAAAAATATACCCTGAAAATCCACAGGAAAACCTTATTAATGAAGTTATTAAAACTTTAAACAACGGCGGATTAATCATTTATCCATCAGATACTGTATATGCACTGGGCTGTAATATTTTTGATATAAAGGCTATGGAAAAACTGGCCCACATGAAAAAAATCAAATTGGAAAAGGCACAATTTTCTATTATTTGTAATGATCTCAGCCACCTTTCTGATTTTACAAGGCCTATTGAAACTTCAGTATTCAGGTTTTTAAAAAGCCATCTTCCAGGACCTTTTACATTTATTCTTGATGCTAACAAAAGCTTACCGCTAGCTTATAAAAATCATAAAACCATTGGTATCCGTGTTCCGGATCATCCTATCCCGCAACTTATTGTAGAAAAGCTTGGCCATCCGATAGCTTCTACCTCGATAAAGGATGACGACGAAATAATCGAATATTCCACTGATCCTGAACTGATTGCGGAAAAATACTATCACCTTGTAGATATTGTAATAGATTCAGGATATGGCAATAATATGGCTTCTACAATTGTTGACCTTACCTCTGGCGAACCGGAAGTGATCCGTCAGGGAAAAGGAGTTATCTAACCGCTTTATCGCTTATATATTTTAATAATTTTTTAAAATTTAAATGAAAATAATAACATCTCCTGCCAAATTAATGAATGTAGAAAACTCAACAGACCTGTTGAAAGCGACTACCCCTAAATTCATTGAAGAGGCAACATTCATACACTCTTATTTAAAACAAAAACCTCCCAAATATCTTTCTGAGCTGATGGAAATATCTACCAAGCTGGCAGATGAAAACTGGGAAAGAAATCAGAAATGGAAAGCAAAACCCACAGCAAAAGAGTCTGCCCCTGCTATGTTTGCCTTTGCAGGCGAGGTGTATAGAGGGCTAGATGTAAAAACATTGGATAAAAATGCTGTAGATTATTTACAAAAAAACTACAGAATGCTTTCCGGATTGTATGGTCTTTTGAAACCTTCAGACAGAGTGATGCTTTACAGGCTGGAGATGGGTCGTCCTTTCGAATTTGATGAATATAAGAATCTTTACGAATTTTGGAGAGAGAAAATTACGGAACAGTTAAACTCAGAATTAAAAAAGAATGAAATTATTCTTAACCTCGCAAGCAACGAATATTTTAAAGTTGTAGATCGTAAAAAACTGAACCATAAAGTTATTGACTTTGATTTTTATGAACAAAAAGAAGGAAAACTGAAAACTATCGTCGTTTACACAAAGCATGCACGAGGCATGGTGGTAAGATTTTGTGCTGAAAATAATGCAAAAACGCTGAATGACGTAAGGGCTTTCAATTATGAAGGCTACCTGATTGATGAGGAAAAATCTACAGATACAAAACTGGTTTTCATTAGGTAAATGACAATTTTAGAATATAAAAAGCTCTTTAAGACAGAGCTTTCCAAACTATATACGGATTCGGAGACAAGTTTTTTGGCTTCGGTTTTTATAGAAAAAACAGTGGGATTTGACAATTTTCAGCAAAGAAGATTTGCGGACCGGGAATTGCTGACAGAAGATGAAAATAACCTTCAAAAAATCATTTCTAAATTAAAAACCGGAAAGCCGTATCAGCAGATTCTGGGAGAAACGGACTTCTATGGAATGACTTTTTTTGTTAATGAAAATGTGCTGATTCCACGTCCTGAAACGGAAGAATTATTGGAATTTGCCATTGACAAAGTTCAACGTCTATTGATTAATCTTGAAAACTTTAAAATATTGGATATTGGAACCGGAAGCGGAATTATTCCTTTAGTTTTAAAAAAGCATTTTCCACAGGCAGAAGTGACTTCTATTGATTTTTCTAAAAAAGCTTTAGAAGTAGCGAAAAAAAATTCCAATTTTCATCAACTTGAAATTAATTTTATTCATGCGGATTATCTTAATTTTGATCTGGATGAGAATTTTGATATTATCATCTCTAATCCTCCTTATATCTGCATTGAAGAAGAACATGAAATAGCCGATTCCGTCAAGGAATTTGAACCGAAAATGGCACTTTTTTCACCAACCTCAGACGCTTTAGTTTTTTATAGAAAAATTGCTGAAGACTCTGAAAAATTTTTAAATGAAAGTGGGTTGTTATTTTTAGAAATTAATCAAAAATTAGGCCCGGAAACTTTAGATCTGTATGTCAATAATTTTAAAGAAACCCTTTTAATAAAGGATTTATCGGAAAACGACCGCTTTATTTTTGGGCGAAAATAAGTAGTATGGAAATCAAAACACATCAAATCAACAATACAAAAATTGCAGAAATAATTTCTGAAAAAATGATCATCAATTCTACGCAGGATGGATTGGATCTTTTGGGAAATATCTATTATCAGGATTTTGATAAAGTTATTTTGAATGAGGAAAATATCACTCCAGAATTTTTTGATTTAAAGACAAAAATTGCCGGTGAAATTCTTCAAAAATTTTCAAATTACCGCGTACGATTGGCTATTATTGGAGATTTAAATAAATATGAAAGTAAAAGCATTAAAGATTTTATTTTTGAAAGCAATAAAACGAAGCACATTAATTTTGTTGAGAGCTTAGAAAAAGCGCTGGAAAAACTTTCGCAGTAAATAAAAATCAGCAAATTATTTGCTGATTTTTATAACTATTTCTATCTTATTCTTTTCCTTACAAAAATTTCATAACCAAGATAAATCAAGGGAAGCGCCATAATTCCGATATATAAAGAATTAGCCATTGCAGCCTGCGGCTGATTTGCCACAGCATAAACTAAACCGAAAAACGCACCTCCCAAATGGGCGGCATGGCCGATATTGTCGTATTGTCTAGGACTCAGCATCATATAAACAGAATATCCGAAATATATTAATCCGAAAATATATCCCGGAATTGGAATTGGAATAAAGAACATATAAATACCAATACTTGGATACAATGCTATCGAAGCAAATAAAATCCCGGAAACACCACCACTCGCACCAATTGCGGAATACCACGGCTGTCTCTGGTAAATAAATAATGAAAAGATATTTCCCAATAAAATTGATCCGAAATAAATAATCAAAAATCCTAAATTCCCAAATCCATGAATAACAACCGGACCAAAAAAGTACAGCGTAAGCATATTAAAAACCAAATGAAAAATATCCGCATGCAGAAAGCCTGCAGAAAGCAATCTGACATATTCCTTTCTATTTAAAATAGCTCCTACACTGAATTTGTATTTCTCAAAATTGCTGCTTCCGTTAGGTACTGCGAAGCTTATAATAGCAGTAATTATTATAACTAATATTAAAATATTCATTTTCTCAACATTTAATTTTCCTGATTTTCTTCACCCTGAAACAGATCACCAATCATGCCATCTTCGTCCATCCCGTTCATTGGCTCGGGATCTTCGTATATTTCAGGCTCCTCTTCTTCAGGTTCGGGGACTGTAATATTGATGGTTTTTACCTTAAATTTTGTAAACTGATTCCCGATTGCCTTAATCCCTTTTACCGCAATAAATTCATCAATATTAATGGTTTCTGTGTCTCTTTCTTTGCCTTTATCTTTCGCAAAAATGATTTCGGCAGTTGCGTTATTGGCAACGATTACATTTTCGATAAATGATTTCGGGTGTTCCGAAGGCATGAAAGTCTGTAAATTTGGTGTATTTTCAAACAAGAATCTTTTAATGAAATAAATGTCTTTTTCTCCGTCAAAATAGATACAGGTCACGGGCTGGTTCGGCCTCCACTTTTCAAGGACTAAATATTCATCGTCAAAACGGTTTCCAAGATCGAAAGAAACAAGCTTTGCTTCACCGTTTGTATTGATTGTTAATATTCTATCATCTCCTTTAAAGCTTCCGAGCAATGTCCCTCTTGCATCAGCATTCAGCCTTCTTACGGTATCATCAAACCAGATTCTTCTCGGAGCCAAGGTAGAAACGCCTTCTTCTTTTAAATCTACCTTCTTAACGGAATATTTTGTGACAAGATTTCCTTTTGAATCACGGCCTTTAATGGCCAGTTCAGAAAAGTCAATATCCATTTTATTTTTTCTGATTCTTGGGTTTGGCTTTAAAAGTACCGTTACTGTTTCCGCTTCACCATTAGAATTTGCAGAGAAATACAGTACCTCCGAACCTTTTTTATCTGATGCCAAGGGATAATCCGTGTTCCGGGTAACACCGGTTACAGAGAAACGTTTCATGTAGTAAGGGCCTTCCCTTCCTTCGCGGTAGATCATATTGTAAACCGTCCGCTTATCGTTTTTCTTCCAGATGGCAACATGCAGAATATCTTTTCCGATGAAGGTTTTTGCCTCCACTTTTACTACTTTCATACTTCCGTCTTTTCTGAACGTAATAATGTCGTCAATATCCGAACAGTCAAATAAATATTGATCTTTTCTTAAAGAAGTTCCTATGAAACCTTCTTCAAAATTGGCATAGAATTTCTCATTGGCCACCGCCACTTTTGTCGCATCAATCGTATCAAAAATCCTAAGCTCGGTCTTTCTCTGCCTGTCTTTCCCGTATTTTTTCTGAATGTTTAAAAAATAATCCACTGCATACTGGATAAGGTTTTCCAGATGGTGCTTCACCTGCTCTATTTTACCTTCCAGCGCAGCAATATTTTCTTTAAATTTATCTAAATCGAATCTTGAAATTCTCTTGATCCTGATTTCGGTTAATTTTAAAATATCTTCTTCCGTTACGGCTCTTAGAAGATGACCGGTGTGTGGTTTTAAGCCTTTATCTATGGTTTTTAATACATCTTCCCAGGTTTTCACCTCTTCGATATCGTGGTAAATCCTGTTTTCGATGAAAATCCTTTCCAATGAAGAAAAATGCCAGCTTTCCTGCAATTCATGAAGCTCAATTTCAAGCTCTTTTTTAAGCAAAGAAACCGTGTGATCCGTATTCATTTTAAGAATCTCGGAAACACTCATGAACATAGGCTTGTCACCAACAATTACACAGGCATTGGGTGAAATGGTAACCTGGCAGTCTGTAAATGCATAAAGCGCATCAATCGTTTTATCAGGCGAAACATCATTATGAAGATGAATCAAAATTTCAACTTTATCTGAAGTATTATCTTCAATTTTTTTGATCTTAATTTTACCTTTTTCATTGGCTTTTAAGATCGAATCGATCAGATCACTCGTTGTTTTGGAATAAGGAAGCTCGGAAATGACCAGAGTATGTTTATCCACGGGTGAAATTTTCGCTCTGGCTCTCACTTTTCCTCCTCTGTGGCCATCATTATATTCTGAAACATCGAGATAGCCGGCCGTAAGAAAATCAGGAAAAATTTCAATTTTTTTCCCTTTCAGATATGCTACGGAAGCATTAATTAATTCATTAAAATTATGCGGAAGTATTTTTGTGGAAAGCCCCACTCCAATCCCTTCAACACCCTGCGCCAAAAGCAACGGAAATTTTACAGGAAGATCTATTGGTTCGTTATTTCTGCCGTCATAAGATTTTGCCCATTCTGTAGTTTTCGGGTTGAAAACCACTTCCAGCGCAAAAGGAGTCAACCTTGCTTCAATATATCTTGCCGCTGCTGCAGAATCTCCTGTATAAATATTCCCCCAGTTTCCCTGAGTATCAATTAATAGTTCCTTCTGCCCTATTCCCACCATTGCATCGGTAATGGAAGCATCACCGTGAGGATGATATTTCATGGTATTTCCTACAATGTTGGCAACTTTATTGTACCGTCCGTCTTCCAGCTCCCGCATGGAATGCATGATTCTTCTCTGGACAGGCTTAAAACCATCATATATCGATGGTATGGCCCTATCTAAAATAACGTAAGAAGCATAATCCAGAAACCAGTCTTTGTATAGCCCGGAAACTTTTTTCAAGCTTTCACCTTCATGCGAGTATTCTTCTGTCATCATCTATTATATTAACTCTTTTTCTCGTTATTAGTTTTTATGACTTTACTTAAAGAGAATTTTAAATCATTAATTTCTTTTCTTGTTAAATACGAAATCTCATATTTCAATATGGTTGATCCGCTGTTTTTACTGGAAATTGTAATATATAGTCTTTTTACAAAGAAAAGATCAATCACTTCATAGCTTAAAAGCTTATATTTCGGAAACTCATCACTCAACGGTTTGTCTAAAAAAGGAATAATATTCCGATTTTTAAAATGGAGTGCTTCCCCATCGCTGTCATACTCAAAAATCTGCCTACCATTGAAGTAAAAAAGCAATACCAAAACCATAGGAATAATGATCAAAAATAAACTTTCCCATCCTAAAATATTAAATCTGTATTCTTCTAAAAAATAAGCTCCAATTCCCGCTATCAGGAAAAATATCAGAAGAGTGTTTACGAAATTGTAAACTGAGCTTTTGTTACGGTTACTTAATCTCATTTTGTTTCAAATATTTGCGTTTTTAATCTATACGTTCTAATTAATTCTCATTTATGGCTTTACTTAATAATTCTTTTTTATCTATATCCGGATCTTCAACTACAAGATTTTCAAGGATAAAAATTTGTCTGTCCGGAGTATTTTTCCCCATATAAAACTCCAACAGCTGATCTATCGTTTGATCTTTTCCCACTACTACAGGCTCCAGTCTGATATCTTTTCCGATAAAATGCTTAAACTCATCCGGAGAGATTTCTCCTAACCCTTTGAATCTTGTGATTTCCGGATTCTTTCCCAACTCATTAAGTGCTTTAATTCTTTCCTGCTCAGAATAACAGTATCTCGTCTCTTTTTTGTTTCTCACCCTGAATAGTGGGGTTTGAAGGATATAGAGATGTCCATTTTTAATTAAATCAGGAAAAAACTGCAGGAAGAATGTGATCATCAGCAGCCTGATATGCATCCCGTCTACATCGGCATCCGTCGCAATAATAACCTGATTGTACCTGAGGTCTTCCAAACTTTCTTCGATGTTCAGTGCCGCCTGAAGAAGATTAAATTCCTCATTTTCATATACCACTTTCTTGGTTAATCCATAACAGTTCAAAGGTTTACCTTTCAAAGAAAATACGGCCTGCGTTTCCACATCTCTGGATTTTGTGATGGATCCGGATGCAGAATCTCCCTCTGTAATAAATATCTGGGTTTCCCCTTTTCTTTCATTTTTCTGGTCGTTGTAATGCTGTCTGCAGTCGCGAAGTTTTTTGTTGTGAAGTGAAACCTTTTTAGCTCTTTCCCTAGCCAGTTTCTGGATTCCCGAAAGTTCTTTTCTTTCCCTCTCGGAAATCAATATTTTTCTTTGAATAGCTTCTGCAACTTCAGGATTTTTATGTAAGAAATTATCTAATTTACTTTTTAAAAAGTCAATGATAAAAGTCCTTACCGTGGGACCGTTTGGCCCGATATCATTTGATCCTAATTTTGTTTTGGTCTGAGATTCAAAAACAGGCTCTTCCACATTAATGGAAACAGCAGCAACTATTGATTTCCTGACATCAGAGGCATCAAAATTTTTATTAAAAAATTCACGGATCGTCTTTACATATGCTTCACGGAAGGCATTCAAATGAGTTCCACCCTGTGTAGTATTCTGACCGTTTACGAATGAAAAATAAGTCTCTGTCTGAGATTTGTCAGTATGCGTAATCGCAACTTCGATGTCATTATCTTTAAGATGGACGATAGGATATAAAGTTTCATTTTCAAGCTCTTCTTCCAGCAAATCCTTAAGTCCGTTTTCAGAGTAGAAGGTTTCTCCGTTGAACAGAATTTTCAATCCCGGATTCAGATAAGCATAATTACGGAGCATTCTTTCGATATACTCTTTTCTGAATTTAAAATGAAGGAAAATTTCCCCATCCGGAATAAAAGAGATTTCCGTACCGTTTCTGTCAGAAGTATCCTTTTCATCAAAATTTTCTTTGATGAGGCCTCTTGAAAATTCGGCCATTTTCATTTTCCCATCACGGAATGAGCGAACCCGGAAATAATCTGACAGGGCATTTACGGCTTTTGTACCGACCCCATTCAATCCTACGGATTTTTTGAACGCTTTACTGTCATATTTCCCTCCGGTATTCATTTTGGAAACAGCATCAACTACTTTTCCAAGCGGAATACCACGTCCAAAGTCACGAATGGTAACCTTACCATCATCAAGCTTAATTTCAATTCTTTTTCCTGCTTTCATTCTGAACTCATCAATAGAGTTGTCGAGGATTTCCTTAAGCAGGATATAAATACCATCATCAGCAGACGAGCCATCTCCCAGCTTCCCGATGTACATTCCGGGACGCAGACGGATATGCTCCTGCCAGTCGAGGGTTCTTATATTATCTTCGGAATAGATTGGATTTATTTCTTGCGACATATGTATTTACATCAAACATACAAAAATACGAAATTGCCCAAGATTATCCGAATATTTTGGTATTTTTTTTATCAACAATTATCCTTAATCATTAGATTATTTTTAATAAAACTTACATTATTCAATACTAAGTGAAAAACAATGTCCCTTTTATTATGCTTTTCTAAATTCGTGATATCCCTGTGGTAGTCTCGTTTGAAAAACAAAAATGATTGCCTTTTTGTAAGGCAACCATTCTCACTTTATTAGTTCAAGCTTTTTAATTTTCAGAACCCATCACCATCCAAGATGTTTCCTAGCCCACCTAGGACACTTCCCTGCTCCTTACTTTTTGTAGTTCCGTATTGTAAAATCCTGCTGGCTAATCTTGAAATCGGAAGTGTCTGAATCCAAACCTTGCCTGGCCCTTTCAGCTGTGCAAAAAACAATCCTTCGCCACCGAAAATGGTATTTTTAATTCCGCGTACAAACTGAATATCATAATCCACTGTATGGGTAAAACCGACAATACATCCCGTATCAATCTTCAAAATCTCTCCCGACTGAAGATCTTTTTCAATAACATGGCCTCCACTGTGAACGAAAGTCATACCGTCGCCTTCGAGCTTCTGCATAATAAAGCCTTCACCGCCAAATAATCCTGTTCCAAGCTTTTTCTGAAACTCTATACCTACATTCACACCTTTTGCGGCACACAGAAAACTATCTTTCTGACATATGATCTTTCCGCCCAGCTTACTCAGGTCAAAAGGAATGATTTTTCCCGTGTACGGTGCAGCGAAAGTTACCTGTCTTTTCTGCGAAGTGGTGTTTGTAAATACTGTCATGAAAAGATTTTCGCCTGTGAGTATTCTTTTTCCTGCAGAGAATAATTTTCCCATCAGTCCTTTTTCAGTTCCATCTCCGAATAATGTTTCCATCTGAATTCCTTCTGTCATCATCATAAAGCTTCCCGGCTCGGCAATTACGCTTTCTTTAGGATCCAACTCAATTTCCACACATTGCATTTCTTCTCCGTGAATCTTATAATCTAATTCATCGTTAAACATTTCCAAATAATTAAAAGTTATTGCTGCAATATTAAGATTTTTTAGCCTTCATTTTAAAAAAATAAATTAAATTCGATACAATTAAAATTTTTCTTTAATGATAAAACTTCCTTTATCTAAGCTTTGTAATGTAGGCACCACCATTTTCAGCCAAATGACACAGCTGGCCAATGAAAACGAAGCGATCAATCTTTCGCAGGGTTTTCCTGATTTTATGCCTGATCCTGAGCTTCTGAATTATGTTGACAGATTCATTAAAGAGGGTTTCAATCAATACGCTCCTATGGGCGGAATGATGAGATTAAAAGAAGAAATTGCAAAAAAGATTGAAAATTCTCATAAGTCTGTTTATCACCCTGATACTGAAATAACCATTACAGCCGGCGGAACACAAGCTATTTTCACCACCATTGCCACTTTCATTAAAAAAGACGACGAAGTCATTATCTTTGAGCCTGCCTACGACTGCTATGAGCCTACTGTAGAGCTTTTCGGGGGAGTGGTAAAAAGGTTTGAAATGAATGCTCCCGATTTTGAAATCGACTGGAATATGGTAAAAAATCTAGTTTCCGACAAAACAAAAATGATTATTTTAAATAATCCCAATAACCCTTCAGGAAAAATTTTAAAGGAAAATGATATTCAGGAATTGATAAAAATAGTAGAAGGAACTTCCATCCTTATTTTAAGCGATGAAGTCTATGAAAATATTGTTTTTGATGGTAAGCAGCATTTGAGCATCTGCAAGTATCCCGAGCTGAAAAAAAGAAGTCTTTTAGTGGCATCTTTCGGGAAATTGTTCCACATTACGGGCTGGAAAGTGGGATATTGTGCAGCTCCAAAAGCTTTAACAGACGAATTCAGAAAAATCCATCAGTTTAATGTTTTTTCAGTAAATACACCAATTCAGCTTGCTTTGGCAGAATACATGAAAAATCCTGATCATTACGATCAGCTAAATCAGTTTTTCCAGGAAAAAAGAGATTTTTTGAGAAAGGGCTTAGCAACAACCTCTTTTGAATTGCTGGATTGTGAAGGAACTTATTTCCAGGCTTTGAAATATGATAAGGTTTCAGATAAAAATGATTTTGACTTCGCCAGAGAGCTGACAATCAATTACAAGGTGGCAAGCGTTCCGTTTTCTTCTTTTTATAAAAATAAACTGAATGATAATGTAATTCGTTTGTGTTTTGCAAAAAAGCAGGAAACACTGGAAAGGGCAATTGAGAATTTGGCTAAATTGTAATTTTTATACTTAAATTTAATTTCTCGCGGATTTAGCAGACTACGCAGATTTCTTTAATTAAAAACAGGCTTAATGCTAGATATGGGAGTGAAAAAATAAAAACTGGTGGTTTAGAGAACCTCAGCCACCAGTTTTTTATATAATTGCTCTTTAGCCTCATAGTGATTTACGCTTCGAAATCACGTAATTATATATTAGAAAAACATTCCGCCGGAAACTTCAATTCTTTGAGCAGTAATCCATCTTGCATCTTCTGTACAAAGGAATGCCACAACTCCACCTATGTCATCAGGCAAACCAGCTCTTCCCAACGCAGTATTATTTGAAACCATCGCATTGGCATTTTTGTCGTCCCTTGTTCTTCCACCTCCAAAATCAGTTTCGATAGCTCCCGGGGCTACTGCGTTTACTTTAATTTTTCTTGGTCCCAATTCTTTCGCCATGTATTTACTCAACTGATCGATGGCAGCCTTCATAGAGCCGTAAACTGAAGATCCGGGCATTGCAAATCTCGCCAAACCTGAAGACAGATTGATGATGCCGCCATTATCGTTCATGAATGGTAAAAACTTCTGCGTTAAGAAAAATACCCCTTTGAAATGAATGTCTACCATATCATCCAGCTGCTCTTCCGTAACATCAGGAATCGGCATATATAAAGCTGTCCCTGCGTTATTCACTAAGAAATCAATGTTTCTGCTTCCTGTATTTTCTTCCAGATGGTCGCCCACCGTTTTTACGAAAGCATCAAAGCTTTTAACATCTTTTGTATCAAGCTGGTAGGCAATAGCTTTTCTTCCTAAAGCCTTAATTTCTTCAACTACTTTATCCGCTTCTTCTTTATTGCTTTTGTAAGTGATAATAACATCTAAACCTTTCTGAGCGATTTTTATGGCAGAGTTTTTTCCTAATCCGCGGCTTCCTCCTGTAACTAATGCAATTTTTGTTCTTGTTTCCATTTTTCTGTTTGTTTTTGACGAGACAAAGTTCAGAAAACTTCAAGATGTTGTATTTGCTTTAATCAAACTAAAATTTGCAAAATTCAAATCATGAACGGAACTCTAAAGGAGCCAGCGAGGTTTTCTTTTTAAAAAAGTTGGAAAAATGAGCAATTTCCTCGAATCCTAAGGCATAAGCAATTTCGGAAACATTCCATTTTGTTTGTTTTAAAAGAATTTTAGCCTCCTGAATTACCCTTTCAGCAATGATTTCGGTGGTTGTTTTACCGGTGCTTTCCTTTAATTTTTTGTTTAAATAATTCACATGAACTGCCAGTCGGTCGGCATAATCTTTTGCGGTTTTCAACTGCAATCTCTGATCTGAACTTTCGATAGGAAACTGCCTTTCCAACAGCTCAATAAACAACGAAACTACCCGCAAAGAAGTATCACTTGAGGTGGATAATTTTGAAGCGGGCTGCAGTTTCTGGCCATAATGAATCAGTTCTAAAACATAGTTCCTGATCAAATCGTATTTAAAAATATAATCCGAGTTTATTTCTTTTTTAACCTTAGAATACAGCTGTTCGATTTCATTTGCTAATTCATCATCAATCTCAAAAATCGGAACATTTCCCGGTTGAAATATCGGCAGGTCTTCCAGCGTATTATGCGATTTATTCTTAAGCATAAAATCTTCTGTAAAAACACAAAAACTCCCCGACTGATGCGGATCTTGCGGAACCCAGTGGTAAGGAACTTTAGGTGTCGCGAACAGTAAAGCATTTTGCTTTATCTGAATAGTTTTATCTGCATATTCTGCCCTGTTTTTCCCTCTGATCAGACTAATTTTGTAATATTTTCTCCTGTTGTAGGGCATTTCGGAGGTTAGTTTCATTTTTTCAATCGTTTGGGCAATATCAAAAACGTTGAAATGGCCAATATCTTTGTGAAGGCCTTTCGGGAAAATACTTTCGATATCTTTACCTAATTTTTGAGTCATTTCACGGTAAAAATCATCAAGAGATGTGTATGAAGTGTGAGCCATCTTTTCCATGATTGATAATTTGTAAAAATCAAATGTACGAATAATTGAAATTACTTATTAGGAAACCGTTTGCCCAACAACCGTAATCTCCCATTTCCCGTTTTTATACTCTGCGGCAATGCTGGTAGAAGAACCACTACCCCATTTATAAAGATAGAATCTTTCCGGAAAATCTTTATTTCTCCTGATTTTGGAAATCCCAAAATTAAATACATCGGTCACCTTAATATAATCGGTTTGTTTATTTTCATCTTCAGAAGCAAATAAAACTCTGTAACTATTAGGATTTATATTATGAAAATAATAGCAATCGCTTTTAAAAACTTCAAAGTAATAAGGCATTTTTTTGAAATCTATTGTCACTGCATATTCTGGTAGCAATCTTTCGTAAAGCTCTGTAAATTTATTGTTCTCTGATTTAAACATAGGATTCAAATCTTCAAAATCATTAATCCCATCGCAATCAGAATCTTTTTTATTAGGATTTAAACCAAAGCTTTTTTCAAAAATATCATTATATCCATCATGATCAGTGTCTTTCATTAAGTCTTTTACATTGATTTTAAATAATTTACCTTCATCAATTGCAGAATAATCATCATGACCGGGAAGCCCGGGAACTTTGATAATTTTCACCAAACTTCCTTCAACCTGCAAAAATCCATCTTTGATAATTGGATTTTCCTGTATTTCATTCAAATAATAATGACTAAAACTTAATCCTAAAAAATAAGCAAACGGTTTATTATTTTCTATTTTTAATAACCAATATCCTAAATTATTCCTTCCTAATGAATATAAAACATTTCCTGTCTGTTGCTTTGCAAAACACATAAACTGTTCGAAAAACAAGCCTTTGAAAGCTTTTAATTCCTGATCATGAATTTTTATTTTACCTTCATAATTGTTCCATTTATAATTATGAACATATAAGCTGTCTTCTTTAAACTTTCTGAATTCTTTAAGGTCTATTATTTCAAGATATGCGGGTTTATCATTAATAATTTCCTTTGCTGTTAACGGAACTTTTTCCACATATTCAGATTCCTTTTCCTTGTCTATAAAACAATTCTCTTCAACATTTTTTGAACAAGAAAAAAACAAAATAAAAATAAAAAAGTATAAAATCTTCATAAATTAAAAGTTTTCACACACGAATGCAAAAAACGCTCCCAAAAATACATTGGAAACGTTTTTCATTATAACTAACTTTAATATTTTCTTATACGTTGAATCTGAAGTGCATGATGTCACCATCCTTCACCACATATTCTTTTCCTTCTACAGAAAGCTTTCCGGCTTCTTTTACTTTTACTTCTGAGCCATAGTTTATATAATCATCATATTTGATTACCTCAGCACGGATAAACCCTTTTTCGAAATCTGTGTGGATTACCCCGGCAGCCTGTGGTGCTGTCCATCCCTGGCCAATTGTCCATGCTCTTACCTCTTTCACACCTGCCGTGAAATAAGTCTGAAGCTTCAACAAATCATATGCTTTTCTGATCAGACGGTTTACACCAGGTTCTGTAAGGCCAAGCTCTTCAAGGAATATTTCTCTTTCCTCATAAGTTTCTAATTCGTTGATATCAGCTTCGATCTGAGCTGCAAGAACTACAACTTCCGCTCCTTCATTTTTAGCCATTTCCTCAATCTTTCTGATCCATTCGTTTCCGTTTTTGATTGAATTTTCATCGACGTTACAAACGTAAAGTACAGGCTTATTTGTCAACAACTGAACATCCCCTATAATAGATTTTGTAAGATCATCTGTAGCAAATTCCCTTGCATTTTTACCATCTTCAAGGAATTTTTGAAGGCTTTGAAGCGTTTCATACGTTAAAACATCTTCTTTTTTACCAGATTTGATGAACTTTTTTGCTTTTTCCACTGCTTTTCCTACAGTTTCCAAATCCTTCAGCTGAAGTTCAATATCAATAATTTCTTTATCTCTTAACGGGTCTACCGAACCTTCTACGTGAATGATATTTCCGTTGTCAAAACATCTTAAAACATGGATAATTGCCTCACATTCACGGATATTAGCAAGAAACTGGTTTCCTAAACCTTCCCCTTTGCTTGCTCCTTTTACAAGTCCTGCAATATCAACGATTTCTACCACTGCTGGCAAAACTCTTTCCGGCTTTACCAGTTTTTCCAATTCAAAAAGCCTGTGATCCGGTACGGAAACGGTTCCCAAATTGGGCTCGATGGTACAGAAAGGATAGTTCGCTGACTGGGCTTTTGCATTGCTCAGACAGTTAAAAAGAGTTGATTTACCTACGTTTGGTAAGCCTACGATTCCACATTTCATAACGTTACATTCAAAGTTTAAGGTTTAAAATTCAAGGTTTCGCGTTTAGAGTTTAAGGCTTACAGTTATATTGAACGATTAACTTAAACTCGGAACCACAATCTTTGAATTATGAGTGTGCAAAGATAGTGATTTTGGGCTGAGTTTCATAATAAAAATCTGCCAATAAAATTGACAGATTTTAATAAATTTTGATCCCAATGATCTTCTTTTATGGTTTTTCACCAGTCGCTTCCTGAGCAAGAGGGGCATCGTTCGGTGTTTCCTGTAATGTTTTATCCAAAGTAAATAAAGATTCGTCAGTAGCTCTGTCTCCTCCGGCAATTTTCAATTTATCAATAAGGTTCTTAGCCAGTGTTTCTTCCTCGATCTGCTCCTGAACAAACCATTGCATAAAATTCCAGGTGGCCCAATCTTTTTCTTCCATCGATAGGTCTACCAGCCTGTAAATAGATGTTGTATTATCTACTTCATGCTTAAAAACACCATCAAAACATTCCGTTAAAGATTCTGGATCTGCAGGCGGAGCTGGTATTGCATCTATTTTTGGTTTTCCTCCTCTGTTCAGAATATATTCCATGAATTTAATAGAATGATTTCTCTCTTCCTGAGCATGTCTGTAAAGGAAATTTGCGATTCCCTGATAGCCTTTATCATCTGCCCAAATCCCGTAAGATAAGAAAACGTGTGATGCATGAATTTCTTTATTCATCTGATCACTAAGCGCTTTTTCCATTGCATTGGAAAGTCTTTTAGTATTCATAATTCATATTTTTTAGTGATTATGGAATTATGGATGCAAAAATGATTCCGAGAAGTTTTTTTTAAATCAATTTAAATTTTGAAATTTATAATTTATTGAAACACTTTATTTTATACTAATAATTTATAGTTATTCTAAACTTTATTTTATAGAAATCTTGAAGCTTTGATTGTTACAAACATTTTTTTAATTATTTAACTTAAGTTCGGGATAAGAAACAGAACGAAAACGCTCTTCAAGTTGCTGATAATGAAAATAATATAATTACAATGTCAGTGTTTAGCCTTTCATTTTCTAAAAATTTTGTGAAAACGAATTCAATATTTTTATTCACATTGATTTTTATGCTGAAAATTAATAAAATAAACTAAGAGATAATAGTACTCAATTTAAGCAATTGATTTATTGATGTTAACTTAAAATCCTTAACCCGAATTCAGGTTATTTTACTTTTTTAGCAATATAATCACTCTCGTTTCCGAGCCTGTCTATAGCTTTAATAGCGATTGCATTTAAAGTTTTTCCATCTTTAAACTTCGGAATATCTTTTGAAAGCTGGTCTAGGGTAAGGATTTCGGTTTCCCAAACGCTGTTGTACTGGGCGAAAAGCACCCATTGAAAAACATCAGCCATATTTTTGATACTCCAATTCGTTTTTGCAAAACTTCCGTTATCATTTATAAATAAATTTGGAATTTGTAAAGGGACAGCCTTTAGCCATGGGGTTTTCGGAACCAAAGCTTTTTCTTTGTATGGCCCGTTTTTCAAAGTCGGAAGCATATTTGAGTTTTTGATAAGACCTGCAATACTCCAGTGAATTTCTCCGGAATTTTTTCCTAAAACTTCCCTTGTAATTTCAATTTGATTTTTAATTTCCGATGGTCTGTCAGACACTTTTATTTCGACAGTGTTTAATCCAGGCCAAAGATGGCGCTTCATGATGTTTTCTGACTGCCACCAGCTTAGCAATGCTTGAAATCCCTGACCTTTAGAGTCAATCGGCCAATATAACTGTGGTGAAAAATAGTCTACCCAGCCATTATTTAACCATAATTTAGCATCAGCGTACAATTCATCAAACTGCGAAGAGCCTACAACACCCTCAGGGTAACCAGGTTTCCATATTCCGAATGGACTAATCCCAAATTGAACATAATTTTTCTCAGCATGAATTTCTTTATAGATTCTTTCAACAAATTTATTAACATTATCTCTTCTCCAATCGGCTCTTGTGAGAGTTCCCCCGTTTCTTACATATTCGTTCCAAGTTGCATTATCTGGAAAGTCTGCCCCTTTATTATAGGTAGCATAAGGGTAAAAATAATCATCAAAGTGAACAGCATCAATATCATATCTTTTCACAATATCCTTTACCACATTAGAAACATGTCCCTGTGTTTTAGGGTTTGCAGGATCAAACCAATACATCCCGTTTTTTAATCTTACAACTATATCTGAAAGTTTATTTACCATAGACAAATTATTGACAGAACCTCCATTTGTATGATGAGCACGATAAGGATTCAGCCATATATGAAGCCCCAGCCCCCTTTTGTGAGCTTCTTCTATCCAGAACTGCAATGATGGATCATAATTTGGATATGGAGCTTTTCCTGTTTCCCCCGTTAAGAAATACGACCAGGGCTCAATATTGCTGGTGTATAAAGCATCTGCAGAAGGTCTTACTTGGAAAATAACCGCATTGAAATTGTTGTTTTTCAAAATATCAAGCATATTGACAGCTTCAGCTTTCTGCTGATCAACTGTTAAATCAGGTCTTGAAGGCCAGTTTATATTGGCAACGCTGGCAATCCAGGCACCACGGAATTCTCTTCTGATCTCAGGAAGACTGGTTCTGAATGTTTCCTCTGCAGCAGGGATATTTATAGTTTTTGTTTTGGTGATATTTTTATTTTCTTTAACTGTACCGACGGAAGTTTTTGCCGGAGCTTTTGGCTGTACAGGCTTCGGCTGCGTTCCGTTCTGAACTGAGCAGGAAACTGCTGATACTGCTAACAGGCTTGCCAATACGCTTATTTTAAGGGGTTGAAGATTCATAAAGTCTGTGTATTAAACAAATATTTTTGAGATTTGTATTTTTTTGACCGACAAATTTACAATTTAATAATTTATGCAAAATCAGGTTTACAATAAATAAAAAGAACCTCAAAAGAGGTTCCTGTCTGTCTTATGATGCTATTAAATGAAAAATTTTACCTTAAATATTAATTCAGATAATTTTTTTTAATGTTTAATAATAATTTTTTCTGAGATTTTATTATTCTCTTCATCTGAAACTACGACATACAATACTCCTTCAGGCAGATTCTGAGCATCTATTTTTTCTCTCTGACTGTCCTGAGTTTTATTTACCGATTTAGCATACAGAAGAATATTATTCTGATTATAAACTGCAATATTTATTTTTTGATTCTTAAAATCGTTTAAGTCTATAAAAAATTCAGATTTTGCAGGGTTGGGAAACAATAATTTCGTTTTCTTCTCTTTTAAACCATTGTTAGCAGCCTTCAATGATGAATTACTTACAGAAGACTGTTTAGCCGCTGTTGTGCAAGCAGGTAACTGTATCCGGTTTGTTTTTATATCTACGACCAGGCTGATAAGATTGGCAAGGAACTTATCATTATCATTTGTAACAACGTTCCCGGCACTGATTCCTCCCAATGAGGTAATCACGTCTGTATCGGAACAAAGTATATCTTTTGTAGCACAATCATATACAAGAACCGGCCGGTTTGAGTTATTAACAGCCAAAACTATTGCATTGGGAGGCATTTTGGAAAAATAGCCCTGAAGCCCGCCTCCCTGCTGGATACCTGTAATATTTCCAAAAGGTCCGCTGAATATTTTTTTACTGATTGGCTGATTAGCATTAACAGTATATTGTTTATTAGGATTAGAAGTTTCTGCGGTCACTCCGTAGCCCCATTTAGAGAAAAAGGAATTCCATTCGGCTCCGCTTTCGAATATAAAAGCGGTTTTATTATCTCCTAATGACCAGTTATAGGCTTCATTGATCTCACTGGCAGTAAAGCCAGAGGCTCCAAGAAGTGTTTTGCTGAAGCTTCCAATAAACAGCAGATCAGTAGAAAGATTATTAATTGCAGATTGAGTAATTGATCCCTGTGAGCTGAAAGCATCATTAATATTGACTTTAGCCTGAGTGTAGCCGTACATGCCGAAATTATCCGCATTTAAAACTTTAGCCCTGGAATCTACCATTCTGCTCCCGTTAAAAGTGTATCCGTTATCACCAGTGGGCTGCCTTATATTTATAATACTGGTAATATTGAGAACAGGAATATCCATTGGCGGAAGCCCTGCGTTTGCTCTTTTCCAGTTGATAAACATGGTATTAAGAATATCAACTGGTTCTTTACTTACACCGCAAGGGTTCATATACTGCAGCTCAAGAAATCCCTGATTAAAAGGATCATTAGGCTTTGCAACAGAAATATAAGCGACATATGAAGAGGTATTCACGGACAGACATCGGGAATCCGAGCCTGGTCTTTTAGCAGCAAGCAATGCCGCCATTAATTTATCCTCCAGCTCTCCGTGAGTATTAAGAAATGCGTTATAAGCATCATCCAAAACGGCCTTACTAATTAAAATATTACCGGCTATTGCAAAGTTTTGGCCATAACGATAATAATTCACATTTGCGTTTCCGTTTCCTGTAAAAGCAAAAGCATTAGGTGAATTTCCAAAGTTTACTCCCGTTCCGGGGTTTAAAGTGGCAGAAAGTATTTGAGACACATTGATATCCTTCTTATCTGCAAGATTAGCATTGATGACTTCAAAGGCATTATATCCTCCTAACAAATAATTTTTTGTATTAGGAAAAAATTGTAATATGGCTCCTGCCTGCGCATTAAAAGCGCCTTTCCCAGGAGCAACCATAGCGATCTTGTTCCTCAGATCATAATTACATATACAGGTAAAACCTGCGCTCCCTACCTTTCCTGTGGCCGGATCTGCCGCTACAATACTGAGGGTAGCCTGTACTACGGTTGGTAACCATAAAAAAAACTGTAGTATAAACAATTTGTAATTGCTTAACAATCGACTCGAAAAATTTTTCATAATTGTGAAATTTGGTATATTCATATATTGATTTGGACAATATCTGAATTAAAAGTTTGGTGTAAATTCTATTATGCAATAGCATTTTGACTGTATAAATATACGAAAGGAAACGATAAAAACTCACAATTAGCTGGTATTTAACATTTTACATTTATTTTAAAAACAAAAAAGCTTCGAAATAATCGAAGCTTTTCATTATATTTATAATATTCTAGAAAATTATTCTGCTTTGGCTGATCTTTCAGCACGTTTTCTATCTTCTTCTGATAGTAATTTTTTACGCATCCTTATAAAATTCGGTGTAACTTCAATAGCTTCATCACCCTGAATGTATTCCATACACTCTTCCAATGAGAACAAAATTTTCGGAGCAACGCCGGTATCTTTATCTTTTCCGGCAGCTCTCATGTTGTTTAGCTGTTTTGCTTCAACAATATTTACAACCAGATCTCCCGGCTTGTTTTGTTCGCCAACGATCATCCCTGAATAGATTTCCTCACCCGGATCTACGAAAAACTTACCTCTGTCCTGTAGCTTGTTGATTGAGTATTCTGTAGCCGGCCCCTGAGTCTTGCTGATCAACACCCCGTTATTTCTTCCCGGAATAGCTCCTTTGAAAGGCTTATATTCTGTGAAACGGTGTGCCATGATCGCTTCACCGGCAGTGGCAGTAAGCATTTGAGAACGCAGCCCGATCAAACCTCTTGAAGGAATTTCAAATTCCATATGCTGCATTTCACCTTTAGTTTCCATTACATGAAGATCTCCTTTTCTCTGAGTAGCTAAATCGATAACTCTTGAAGCGTATTCTTCAGGAACATCAACAACCAAAGACTCATAAGGCTCGCAACTTACACCGTCGATTTCTCTAAGGATAACCTGCGGCTGGCCGATCGTCATTTCATATCCTTCTCTTCTCATGGTTTCAATAAGAACTGACAAGTGAAGAATACCTCTACCGAAAACCAGGAAAGTGTTCGCATCATCCGTCTGCTGAACTCTTAATGCCAGATTTTTCTCTAATTCTTTAGTTAATCTTTCTTTCAAGTGATTAGAGGTCACATACTTACCATCTTTACCGAAGAAAGGCGAATTGTTGATAGAGAACGTCATGTTCAAAGTAGGCTCATCAATCGCTGTTCTTTCCAATGGTTCAGGGTTTTCAAGATCTACAAAAGAATCTCCGATCTGGAAAGCGTCGAAACCTACAACAGCACAAATATCTCCTGCCTGTACTTCGGTTACTTTTTTCTTTCCTAAACCTTCGAAAACATATAATTCTTTTACTTTTCCTTTAGCTATTTTACCGTCTGCCTGGGCAAGACCGATCCATTGAGATTCTTTGATCTCACCTCTTGTTACTTTTCCGATCGCGATTCTTCCCAAGAATGAAGAGTAATCAAGAGAAGTAATCTGCATTTGCAGGTTTCCTTCCGCTACTTTCGGGGCAGGAACATACTTCAGAATACCGTCTAATAAAGGTAAAATATCCTCAGTCTGCTCCAAAGATGTGTTGAACCATCCTTGTTTAGAAGAGCCGTAGAATGTTGGGAAATCCAACTGCTCTTCAGTAGCATCAAGATTAAAGAACAGATCAAATACCTGATCATGAACTTCATCCGGACGGCAGTTTGGCTTATCAACTTTATTAATAACTACCAATGGTCTTAATCCTAATTCCAAAGCCTTTTGAAGTACGAATCTTGTCTGTGGCATTGGCCCTTCGAAAGCATCCACCAACAAAATAACTCCGTCTGCCATTTTCAAAACTCTTTCTACCTCTCCCCCAAAATCGGCGTGGCCGGGAGTATCAATTACGTTAATTTTTGTGTCTTTATAAGTAACAGAAATATTCTTGGATAAAATGGTGATCCCTCTTTCTCTTTCAAGATCATTGTTATCCATAATTAACTCCCCACTCTCCTGATTTTCTCTGAAAATATTGGTAGCGTGGATAATCTTGTCAACTAAGGTAGTTTTACCGTGGTCAACGTGTGCGATAATCGCAATATTTCTAATGTTTTGCATATAAGATTTTTACGGGTGCAAAAATAGTGATTTTTAATGAAAAATACATCAATAAGTTTTGATAATTAACAAATTCATAATGAGACTTTTAAAAGAAAACTGAAATAATAGTCTTTTAAAATAAGGATATTATTATTAATATTTAATTAAATAATTAAGAGCCTGTTTAAATTTATAATTTATTTTAATATAAGGAATTAAGATCATTTATTTAGCTTAAAAAAACTACTAAAACGACGTACTGATTTCTTAGTATATTTTGGTTTAATCATCTGAAAATCTTAATATTAAAAATCAAGAATGAACAAGCTTATTTTAATTTAGGAAATTAAGAAAAGCTATAAAAATTTATTGAATAAAATTTAAAAAGATTCTAAGCTTTAAATATTTAATGCTAAATATATTTTCTGAAAAAATAAAATAAAGCAATTTGAATTAAAACAACCAATCCAAATCTCAATAAAAAAGAAGTTTTTGATATTTTATGTCTGAAAATCGTCATTCCTAAAACTGCTCCGATTGTTCCTCCTAAAAAAGAGACTGACAGCAATATATTTTCTGAAATCCTTCGTTGATGTTTCTCTGCCCTTTTTTTATCCACTCCAAAAATAATAAAGGCAATAAAATTGATTATAATTATAAAATAAGCCATTCCGACAAATATAAAACAAAAAAAAATTACTAAAAAAGCCTATGAATTTTTAGTTTTGTCTTTTAATAAAACCAATCAATCAATGACAGTACAGGAGCTCGTAGGAAGCTATTCGGTTCAGGGAAGCAACCAGGAAGAAACAGATTACATTACGTATTACGGTCTGCTCACCTTATCCATTGATGAAAATAACCGTATCATTGCACAATGGATGATAGGTGATCATATACAAAACGGCACAGGATTTTTTAAAGACGATATTTTAGTGATTAATTTCAATTACGAAGGCGATAATCAAAAAATTTATAAAGGAGTAGCTGTTTACCGCTGTATCAATAAAGATATTCTGGAAGGATTTTGGTCCGAAAAGTACGGCAACCCTTTATATCTTGGGAGTGAATATTGTGTAAGAATTGGGAATTCCGGGATTTTGAATTGATTTTTTTGAATATATAAAATATTAATTTAAACAAAAAGCCACCTAAAAGGCGGCTATAAGATTTATATCTAACAATATTATTATTTTTTAGCTTTTACATTAACTGCGATTTCAATGTCTTTGCTGATCATCCATTCTGCCGGATCTGCTTCTGAAGTCCCGAATTTGATTCCCCAATCAGCTCTGTTTACGGTAAATTTAGCCTGAATAGCTGCAGAATTTTCCGTAGCGTCCACTTTCGCAGGGAATGTTACATTCATTGTTTTTCCTGACAGCGTAAGGTTTCCGCTTACTGTTTTGTTGGCCCCAGCCACAGCATCTTTCGGAGCATCTTTAAGATCTGTCACACTTGTGATCTTAAATTCTGCCGTAGGATTTTTAGCTGTATCAAAGAAATCAGGATTTTTTAAGTGAGCCTCAAGGTCAGCCGGTTTTTTATCTTTTTCCGTTACAGAAGCAGGATCTACTTTAATAGAATTCATATCAATTACAAAATTTCCTGCTGCCACCTGCCTGTTTTCTACGTTCAGATCACCGGATTTTATTGTAAGAGTTCCCCATCTTGGCGCCATACCTCCTTTATGGGTAGCCTTCCAGTTTACTACTGAACCAGCTGTATCTACCGTCAAAGTTTCCCCTTTGCTTTCTGCAACAGCCTGTTCCGTAGTTGTAGCAGCTGAATTTGCAGCCTTATCCTTGTTACACGATGCAGCAAGCAATCCGATACCTACCAATGCAATTACACTAATTTTTTTCATATTTATTAATTGTTTAAAAAAATTTATTTTTCTGAAAAGTAAAAATTTTCTTTTACTTAATTATAATTTTCAAAAATATAAAACGTCATCATAACTTCACCTTATCATATATCAAGAAATCAAATTATACCAAATCCAAATATAGCAATTGTAAATTTTAGCTACAGATTAAAAATACCTATTTTAGCCATTTAAAATTCAAAATGAACATTACAGACTATATAAAACAAACCCTCAATATCTCTGAAAAAAGCATTAATGCCACCCTACAACTATTGGCAGAAGACTGCACTATCCCTTTCATTTCAAGATACCGAAAAGATAAAACGGGAAATCTTGACGAAACCCAAATCGAGCAGATTGCAAAAATCAGCAGACAGTTTGAAGAAATAATAAAGAGAAAAGAAAGCATTATAAAATCTATTGAAGAGCAAAACGCCCTAACTCCAGAACTGCATCAGAAAATCGAAGAAAGCTTTGATATTCAGGAGATTGAAGACTTATATTTACCTTTCAAAAAGCGGAAGAAAACAAAAGCTGATGCAGCAAAAGAAAAAGGCCTCGAACCTTTGGCTAAAATCATTATGAGCCAGAAAAATAACGATATTCAGTTTTTAGCTTCAAAATATCTTAACGAAAATGTATCTTCAGAAGAAGAAGCCCTGCAGGGTGCAAGAGATATCATGGCGGAGTGGATCAATGAAAACATGTACGTCAGAAAAAACCTCAGAAGGCTTTTCCAGCGGAAAGCGGCGATAACTTCAAAAGTCGTTAAAGCAAAAAAAGATGAAGAAGACGCCCAAAAATTTTCTCAATATTTTGATTGGGAAGAAAGTCTTAGCAGAACACCTTCTCACCGCCTTTTGGCCATGTTAAGAGCCGAATCCGAAGGTTTCGTAAAAACCAATATCGGAATTGATAAAGAAGAAGCCATTAATTTTATTGAAAAAGCAATCATCAAGTCAAATAACGAATCTTCGGAACAAATTTCATTAGCCATAAAAGACAGCTACAAAAGATTATTGGAACCGACTATTTCAAATGAAACTTTACAGGAAGCCAAAGAAAAGGCCGATAAAAAAGCCATTGAAATCTTTGCTGAAAACCTTACCCAGCTGCTGCTTGCCCCGCCTTTGGGTGAGAAAAGAATTCTGGCCATCGATCCCGGTTACAGAAGCGGATGCAAAGTGGTCTGCCTGGACGAAAAAGGAGATCTGCTTCATAATGAAACCATCTATCCTCATGCCCCGCAGAATGAATCCGGAATGGCCATGAAAAAAATCCGGTCGATGGTAAATGCCTATAATATAGAAGCTATTTCTATCGGAAATGGAACAGCAAGCCGCGAAACGGAGTTTTTTATAAAAAAAATTGCGTTTGATAAGCCATTACAGGTTTTTGTAGTTTCAGAAGCCGGAGCTTCGGTATATTCTGCCAGTAAAATTGCAAGGGATGAATTTCCAAACTATGATGTAACTGTGCGTGGAGCAGTTTCTATCGGAAGAAGGCTTTCGGATCCTTTGGCCGAGCTGGTAAAAATTGATCCTAAATCTATTGGTGTAGGACAATATCAGCATGATGTAGACCAGACACAGCTTAAAAGCGAGCTGGACTCTACAGTAATGAAATGTGTAAACTCTGTTGGAATTAATTTAAATACGGCAAGTAAATCACTCTTAAGCTATGTATCCGGAATCGGTGAAAAAATGGCTGAAAATATTGTCAATTACAGAGCCGAAAACGGAGCCTTTGAGGACAGAAAGCAATTGAAAAAAATTCCCCGACTAGGCGAAAAGGCCTTTCAACAGGCAGCTGCATTTGTAAGAATCCATAACGCGAAAAATCCTCTGGATAATTCTGCCGTTCACCCGGAAGCATACGGAATTGTTGAGAAAATGGCCAAAGATTTAGGTATAAAAACCAATGAATTAATAGCTCATAAAGAAAAGATCGCCTTGGTTCAGCCAGAAAAATATATCACGGAAGATATTGGTATTCTTGGAATTAAAGATATTTTAAAGGAACTTGAAAAGCCAGGATTAGACCCCAGAAAAGCAGCCAAAGTTTTTGAGTTTGACTCCAATGTAAAAAGCATCAAAGACTTAAAACCAGGAATGATTTTACCCGGAATTATTAATAATATTACGGCTTTCGGATGTTTCGTAGACTTGGGAATTAAAGAAAGCGGACTAGTGCATATTTCTCAACTAAAGGACGGTTTTGTTTCTGATGTGAATGAGGTGGTAAAGCTGCATCAGCACGTCCAGGTAAAAGTAACTGATGTGGATGAAGCGAGAAAGAGAGTTCAGCTGAGCATGATTTTGTAATTTTTTAATAAATTAAACTTTGTCAAAGATTTTGAACTTTGACAAAGTGTTTTTAAAAATCTATCTCAAAAGTGAGACAGATTTTCTATATAATCAGGAATTTTCTTCCATGCACCATTTTCCCGAACAACAGTATAAGTGTTATATCCGTAAGGGCTTGTATGAAGATTCAAAGGATCATCATCTCCACTACCGTTATTACTAAATGTGGTTATCATTCCGTTTTGAACTTCGGTTATAGCATTATATTGATAATTCCCGATGGAACCGGAGATAATGACGGAAAATCGTTTGTTTCTGATAAATTTAATGTGTTGCTCATAGTTTTAATTTAATTTCTTGCAAGATTTATTAAAACAAAAGTAATAGCCCACAACGCAAAAACTCAACGTATTTTTAAAATTCAAGCATAAAAAAGCACCCGGAATGAGTGCTTATATAATATAATTAAAAACCGGCTCTGAGGCCGGCTGATTCTTATTTTTTTGCTTCTTCAACAGAAACTTTTCTGAATTCTTTGAACAATTTGCTAAGTTCTAAAGCTGCTTTACGAGCTCTTGTTCCAGCTGCTTTGTTTCCTTTTTCAGCTTGTTGGTTTGCTTCAGTAGTGAAAGCTTCAAATTCTGAGTTGATTTTTTCAATTAGTTCTTTCATTATTTATAAAATTTAGGCTGCAAATATAGGTTTTATGGTAATTCCAGCCAACTTTCACTGAAAAAGTTTACTACAATTAAGTAAATTTAATAAGCTTACCATCTAAAAACCTTCAAAGTTTTGAAAACCTTGAAGGTTTGTGTGTATTTAAACTGAATATTCTTCCTTTCCGGAAAAAACTTCTATCATTACTTTTGCAAACCTTTCTCTTTCATCATCCGAAAGATTAGAGTACCCGATGTGAGAGTGCCGATAATGCGGAGCATCGTCTCTGGCCTGCGTAGAAAGGAATATCACCTTGTCTTTATCTTGCTGGGAATGGCAAACCAATGCTCCGCCTCCGAAAGTGATAATAATTTTATTTCCGTTAAAAGATAAAATTCCAAAACGTCCGAATGTACCACAAGCCCTGCCTTTATATTTAGAGCCTAAAGATTCCGCGTATCCTACAGAAAGTGCGGCTAGTTTTACCTCTTCGTTTAAGAATATTTCAAGATCTTGTTTAAAACCACCAGCATTTGGTCCCAAAAGTGCTATCTAATTGGCATCAAATGCATCTTTGATGTACTTTAATTCATTTCCTCCCATATGGGGAGAGGATAACCATATTTTTGGGTTCATATTTTTTTACTATTCTAAATTTTTAAACTTTTACTTTTAATAACCTTTCCGGGATTGCCCACTACAGTACATTCATCAGGAACATCATTAATAATAATAGCACCGGCACCGATGGTACACCATTTTCCAATAGTTATTCCCTGGATCACACTGGCTCCTATCCCTATATGAGTTCCTTCTCCTACTTGTACATTCCCACCGAGTGCTGCATTGGGAGAGATATGCACAAAGTCATCCAGTATGCAATCGTGATCCACAGAAGCATTGGTATTGATAATACAATGCTTTCCTATCCTTACCGAAGCATTGATTGTAGCTCCGGGCATCACTATGGTACCTTCCCCGAGCTTTACCCTTTTAGAGATAATTGCCCTGGGATGTGTAAGGGTAACATAATTAAAAGGATAATCCTGATTTACAATCCTTTTCCGTATCCTGTTGTTGCCGATAGAAATAAGTATTTCTATATCATGCGGCGGGATTTCGTGAAGGACGGGGTAGCTTAATACTTTTTCCTTCATCGGGTTTTCATCGATATATGCTTCAATAACATAGCCGCTTGCCTCAGCAATTTCAGCTGCTACCTTACCATGACCACTTGCTCCGTATAAATACATATTCTATCTACATTTAAATTAGTTATTGCCTTTAAAGGCCTCTATTGTTGCTTGCTCTACCTGATTAATACCTTCCTTTTCTTATCCCTTTTTTAGAGTAAGGAAGATTACCTTGCAATCTGTCGCGAATGACAAATGGTCGATAATACCAAATGTCTAATTCAAATTTTCTTGTCCAAGATATAGCATTTCTTCCGTTTACCTGGGCCATCCCGTGATCCCCAGACAGATGCTATGCCTATGTCTCCGGGATTCGTTATACAAAGGAAGATATTATGACAAAAGAGGTGGTGGGCCTATGATTGCCATATCACATTTTAATACGTTGATCAACTATGGGAGCTCATCCAGGGAATTCTGCCTTATAAACATCCAACGGGATTCAGCCGCTCAGAATCCGGCAGATAATTGCCATGCTTATCTTTTCTGTCATTCATTGTTTTAAACTTGATGATATTGAATATCTTCTTGTTTAATCCCGGTCTTGCCTAGAAAAAGAGAAGTTTTTCGTCGTTAGCGAAATAGAGCATTATCATGACCATTATGAAAACAGGGGATAAAACAAGTAATCCTATTAATGCAATCATAAAGTCGATCAGCCTTTAAAAAAATTATACACGATAATCTCTTTCTTTAATCAGTTTTTTGTATTCACCTAAAATGGCGTACCAGACGACAGACTGCTCATATCGTGATTCAATCATCTGTCGGGAATTCATTTTTATTTTTTGGTAATAATGAGTGTCCGTTACCATTTTTTCCATTGCTTTTCTAAGCGCTTCCGTGTTTTTTACAGGAACAATCGTTCCGTTTTCATCTTCTACAATAATCTCATTACAGCCATTGATATCAGAGACAATGCTTGGTAATTCCATAGCACCAGCCTGCATGACAACATTAGGAAAGCCTTCGCGGTAACTTGGAAAAGCCAACACATCTGAAATTGCAAAATAAGGCCTAACATCCTTCTGAAAGCCTACAGAGATAATATTCAGATTATTTTTAATTTCATTTAAAGTTTCGGGACGCAATAGATCCAGCTCTTGCTCCAAAGGTCCAACCAACAATAATTTTAAGCTTCTGCCAATATTTTTGCTTAAAAGAGAAAAGGCATTTACGAGCTCGTTAATTCCTTTGTCTCCTACGAGTCTTCCAACAAACACAAATACGAAATCTGTGTCATTTATTTTTAATTCTTTTTTTAGCTGTTTCTTCTGTTCTTCAGTCACTTGTTCCGGGGAGAAATAGCCCAGGTCGATACCGTTTACATTCCCGTTTCCAAGAACTTTTAAATATTTTGAAGTTATTTTATAATTAATCAAATCTTTCTTTACTCCTTCCCCTTCAGGATAAACATGGGTTGCCGCCCAGCACAGCAGCTGATCCATACTGATGAGGAGCTTTTTCGCAGCCCCTTTTCTGGTGGGAAAAACAAGCCCGGTAAATGTGTGAATCCGAATCGGGACACCTGCCATTTTGCCAGACAGCATCGTTAAAAGCCCAGCCTTAGGCGTAATAGAATGTACGATTTCCGGCTTTTCAGCTTTTAAAATTTTGTATAATCTGTACAGAGACTTTAAATCTTTTACAGGACTGATGCCTCTTTCCATATTTACGGCAATAGTTTTGATGCCTTCCCTTTCTTTTACTTCATTAAGCAGTTGACCGTCAGAAGATATTCCTACGACTTCGTAAGATCCGTTCAAGAATTTTAATTGCCCTTTTAATAAAATATTTAAAGACAATGGTATTGTGGATGTCCGAATTATTTTCATATTAATATAAGGATTGAATGTCTTTTATTAACCTGTTTCGGCTTTCTGTCACCAAGCCCATTGATTTCTCAAGCTGAGATTTTATCGCGTCATATTTTGTAATCGCCTTGTCAAACATATTGATCAGCAAATCAGGGTGCACATCCTGAATCTGAACAACATAATCGTCTAAACTGAAATCTCTCATAATTCCTAAAGCTTTATTTCCCCCATATCCGATGGCGATGGAAGGGACAAGGGAAGTCAGTGAAAAGATAATAGAGTGAAAACGTGTTCCTATGAAGAAATAAAAGCTGGAATACACCGCCTTTAAAAGGTCACAGGATAAGTTTTCGTTGATCCAGATTATATTCGGATCCTGTATTTTTTCCAGCAGATCTTTGATGGCATTTCGGTCATCTTCATGTGAATTCGGTCCTAATGACTGGTTGCACAAAGCCATCTTATATCCTTTGCTTAAAAGGTGCTTTGCAAGCTCCGCTACGGAATCGATGTACTTTCTATACAATCCTTCCGGATTCGACAGGCCTGGAAAACGCCATGGACGTATCGTAACTCCTACAATTTTATCCTCTTTTGAAAGATTATATTTCTGCAATACTTTTAAAGCTTCTTCCTGACTGCCTTTTTCAAGAAAAAAACCAAGATCCATCTCTACCGGAATATTTTTTCCCAATAATTCCCCCAAGCTTTTTGAAGAAACATTCTCACGGGCATACACCAAATCTAGTTTGTTGAAAACCGAACGCACCTGGTTTTTTACTGTTAGGCCTATAAACGGGCCGTAAGAATTAGGAAAAAAAACCACTTTTTTGTTTAATGCCTTTGCCAACCTCACATAGAACAAGAAATACCACATCAGATAAGGAGCTGTTTTTTCGCCATAAGCATGGATGAACCCTCCACCCTTTACAAAAATGGTTTTAGCATTATGAAACTGCTTTACAGTCTGAAAGGTTTTATCGTCAAAAGCTTTTTTTACTTTATCAAGATCATTGCAGATTCTGATCAGATATCTTGTATTTTTAAAATCCATTCCTGCATTTTTGATCTGCTTTAACAGTTCTAGCTTTGATTCTTTAATATGTTCACCGGATTTATGCCGGGCCCTTCTGGGATGCTTTAGAATATTGTCTAATAACTTAAAGCCATGCTCCTCAGACTGTCTGCATAATAATTCTCTCTCTTCCTTGCTATCACCAGCATCTAAAATATATACCTCATTATAAAGCCCGGTATCTTTAGCCAGCCTCCAGCTTTCCCAGACTAAAGCCTGGTCACCTTTATTCAAATCAGTTACTCCGGGTACTATTATCGCGTTCATTTTCTTAGTTTAATTTTCCTTGTTTAATACGATTTGTATTTTGTTTCACCTTTCGGTTGATGTACACATTGAGCAATATTCCAAAGGGGATTGCTAAGAGGGTATATGGTGTATTCGGGGAGTCCTTAAAAAAATTCCACTTTTTTGCAAAAAGACAGGAAGATATGTAATGTATTGAGTTTTTGAGCACTACTTTTTTATTGATCCCGTATTTCATTTTCATCTTTCTGTATTCAATGAAAGACATGGGACTTTCCTTATATCTTTTGTACAATCCATTTGAGAGCCCGTCCTCTTGATATTCTATAATGCAGTATATTTCATTGGAAATCAAAAATTTATGATTCTGATCAATGAGTGGAAAAATCCAGCTTACTTCATGAAAAATTTCATTTTCAAAATAGGGGTAAGGCAGATATTTCTTGTATACTTCGGTATTGAAAATATATTTTTTGTCTCCTTTAATTTTATAATAATCTACGAGCTCAGAATAGGTTATTTCTTCTACCTCCGGCAGTTTTTCTTCCGTCACAGACCCGTCTTTATACGCATCCAGGCCGATAATTCCTGCAGAATGGCTTTTTTTGTTGGCTCTCCAGAATTTTAAAATCTTTTCAATGGCGTCATCCGGCATATAATCATCAGAGTCGATACAGGTAAACAGTTCCGTATCAATATGATCAAGGGCCAATATCTGTGCGGCAAGCTTACCTTTGTTTTCCTGATAATGGTATTGTATTTCTAGCTTATTTTCTGTAATCCATATACCAACTTGTGCGAAAGTATTATCTATAGAGCCATCATCTACAATGATCCATTTAAAATCTCGGCTGCTCTGTCTGCATAATGATTCATACAGCCTTCCGAGTGTTTTATCTCGGTTGAAAGTCGGGGTAAAAACAGTTATTAATTTCATAATTTTCCCATTTTTTCAAAGATTTTATTAAATTCTTCCACTTGATTTTTCTTATCATAATTATTTGCAATCAAAGCTTTTCCATTGCCTGCAATAAATTGATATAAAACCCTGTCATTGTACAGCTTATAGATATATTCAAAGTAGTCATCTGCATTGTTGTGTGTGGCAATATATCCTGTAAAATTGTGCAGCACATAATCTGTAACTCCACCTACTGGATTAGCGATAACCGGTATCTCAAAAGCGAGCGCTTCCATAATTACACGAGGCAAACCCTCGGTATCAGATGGATGTATGAGAATATCGGCATTCATGAAAATACGATACGGATCTTTCTGGTTGAGAAGGATTTCTACATTATCTTCAAGGCTATACTGCTTAATTTCCTGGAGGATCTTTTTCAAAAAATTCTCTGAAGCAGAGGTATCATAGACGGCTCCCATTAAAATCAGTCTGAAATTAACACCCGCTTTCTTTAATTTTTTTGCTAAAACAATAGACATCCCCTGCCCTTTCGCCGGTAGAAATCCGCCGCAATGCAGAATCACCATAGGATCATTATCCGTTCTTGCCTGTCTGTCTTTTCTGTATTGCTCAACTTTAGCTAAATCAATAGCATTCGGCACTACAAATATTTTTTCTAATGGAGCCAACCCTCCGGTAAAGATGGCCTGCCTCGTGGATTGGGAAACTCCGATAAAATAATCAGAATTATTCTTAAACATCAGCTTCTTTAGAAAGCTTATCGAGTGGTAAGCAAACCATCCTCTGGCAAAATAAGCGATCTTATAGCCTTTTCCTTTTCTAAGTATGGAATTGGTTTTTATATTATTAACAATAACCACATCGGTTTTGAATTCTTTCTGATAATTTCTGAATTCTTTTTTCAGTTTCATCCAATCCAACAGAAATAAAGTGATGTTTTTCAGTATTATCACTGGGTTTTTGGAGCTAAAAATCACAATCGGGGTATTATTTTTCTTTAATATTTTAATCGGAATATCATTCGCTTTTACGTCTTCTACAAAATCAGTACAATTGCCCCAGAAATCTACAACAACTGAGTTGTGCCCTTCTTCATTCAGTCTCCTGGCCAGTTCGATGGTACTCTTACGGGCACCACCATGAATTTGAACGGCTTCAAGGAATATTATATTCATATTCTATTCTATTACTTTTTTATTAGCAGTAATCAGATAAAAATTAGGTTACAAGTTTTTTAAACTTTACATGAAGAATAACTTCAAATATTTTCAGAGCAATTCTGAATTTTTGAATTATTTTCATTAAATAAGATGATTTTTTTCAAATTTGTGTGTTAAGATATTATATAGTAACGAGGTAAAAATCTCATTCACAAGACATTTTTTTTAAATAAAACGTATTTTGATTTATTATTTTACTATGCTAAGCAAATATACGAAAAAATATTTCACAATAAGTTGAATAAACTAATAAAATTAAAAATTTATTAACATATAAAATATTTTAAAATAAAAATCAACACATTTATAAAATTTAGTTTAAAAAATTATGAATCATTTCACATTCTACATTAACTTTTGTCTCATTCCATTTCAAGTCTATATCATAAAATCCTAAACACTGATCGTATATATATGGCTGAAATCCGTAGCTAATCTCCACAATTAGAGGATTATTATCAGTATCAAATATGAAATCATAGGCCACGCAGATCATATTCAGCTTACGGGCAGCTTTAAAAGCTATACCCACTGCGTTAGTATCGAATCCTCCGGGCTCAAATTCCAACATTCCGCTTCCTGATGCCCTGAAATCATTATCCCTTGTATTTCTTTTAAGGTAATAACACTTTTCACCAATCACAATAAGCCTTATATCATAGGTAAGATTGGGAATAAACTCCTGAAAGTACACGTAGTTCTTCTGCTTTGGAAAAACTTTATACTGCTTATCTATAAAAATTCCTTTGTAGCCCCATTTTACAATCCTAAGAAAGTTGTGAACATTTTTCTGCCTCCAGAATCTTTCGATAGTATCTGTGAAAACAGCCTTAGAATCGAATGCAGGAAAGCCCTTTCCAAAAGCTTGTTTTACGATTCTTCTAGCCTGACCTTTTGTTTTTATAAGCTTTACATTAATAGATCCGGCTCCCCCTTTCAGCTTAAAAACTTTCGGAAACGTTTCTTTTTCAACATAATTTTCCGCTTCTTTCTCATGATAAAAAACATCTGATTTTACCAAAGGGATATCCAATGCTTCCAAAAGGTATTTCTGTGCTACTTTATCATCAAAATGCCAGTAAGCATCTTCATTAGGAAATGTCTTTACACCCATCTGACTGATAGACCTGAATAAATTTCTGGCCAAAAGCATATCCTCAAAATAGTTCTGATTGAAATGCCACATAAAATGTGTTACCTGATGCACTTTCATCTGCCTTATTATATCATTATCAAAAGCATTGACCAAAATATAGGGTATTTTGTTTGCCTCCAGATACTCTATCCAGCGATCAGAAAAACTACCTTTACGGTGATGTACTGCTATGTTCATTTTATCCATATTATTTAATCACTTTATATGAGTCTGTTCCATATATACTTTTTGGAGGTACCTCTCCCTTTACCACACTTCCGGCCATAATTACTGATCCTCTTCTGATAGTAGCCCCGGGAAGGATAATCACATTAGATCCTATCCAGACATTATCTTCTATGATTACCGGCCTGCCTTCATCGGCAATTGTTAATCGTTCAATCGGGTTATTCATTGCCAGAATATGACCATTGGAATCGATGATATTAGTATTTGCCGCAATTAAGCAGTTATTTCCTATGATAATTTTTTTCACGGCATGAATACAGGTTCCGTGTATCCTGCAGTTTTCACCAATAATGATCTCAGCCTGCGGGCGGTCTGCTAATAATTTGCAAGAGGAGAACATATTGATATGATAATTCCTTTTTGAGGAATTGATGACAGTATTTTTCCCGATTGTTATCTTAGCATTTTGATGTTTAACAATTACAGGAGCCGCTTTAAAATGAACATTTCCCAAAAGGTTAATTCCCTTTAAATTTTTATAATATCCGTTCAAGAAAATGTTTAGAGATTTGTTATAGATTTTTTTTAGAATCATGCTTAAACCATTTTAAAAATAAACTTGAACCTATTAAACATCTTACCAGACTTAAACTTATGGCAGAACCGAAAATTGTAGTATACCTGATCATCGGAATGGTAATGAAAAAGCCGACTACCGAAAACAGCAGTGTATTCTTCATCACCAGCTTATCCTCGCGGTGCACTATAAAATAATTAAGTCCGAAAATATTATACAAGGTATACCCGAACAGTCCTATAGAAAGGATGAGCAAAATCCAGAAGGCATGATCATAGCTGATGTTCAGGTACCAGAAAATAAGTTTATTAAATACTAAAACACCGAAGATCATTACGCTTACCGTGATCAGCATCATGTTTTTATACCATTGAAAAGTATCTTTTTTCCTGTTCAGGAAAGGAAAAAACACACGGGAAAGAATTTCGATTAAAGCCACAATCAGATTGATAACCGTTAAAATCGCCTGATAGATCCCCACCAATTGCGCCGTCCCGAAAATCCCCAGCAGAAATGTACTGGTATTGTTATACAGCGTAGGTACAAATTGATTAATAAAAATCGGCGAATTAACCTTAATTGTTTCTACAATCGTTTTATAAGGCAGAAAAATAAATTTTAGCTTATATTTTTTCATTAGAAGAAACTGTCCCACCAGACCGGCCCCGATATATCCCGCACTTTGCAGCAGCGGATAAATCCAGAAATCACTTTGCTTTTTAATAAAAATAAAAACACAGAGCGTGAAGAAAAGTTTAATTCCTAAATTCAGATAAGTGATATAGCGCATTTTTTCAATCCCCTGAAAAAACCATTCCGGAAACAAAACGTAACCCAGCAAAAGCAGGCTCGTGTAAAAATAAATTTCCCTATTTTCGTAAAAAGGCGGATAAATGTAAACCGCTATCGCGATGATAAGCCAGGAAAGCATCAGGAAAAGGGTTTTAAGCGTTAAAACTTTGCTGTAAATTACATTTAGCTTCATCGGGCTGTCTCTGTGAACAGCCACATCACGTGTAGCTGTAATTCTGAAACTGAAATCAGTCAAAGCCGTAAAATATGCAATCAGCGATGCTGAAAAAACAATAACTCCATATTTTTCAAAACCTATTACCCTTAAGATATAAGGCAGGGTGATCAACGGCAGCAGCATCCCCACCAGCTGCAGTGCAGACAGTGAAACGAAGTTTTCCAGCAGGGCCTTCTTGTCTTTCGTATTGAAAATCTTTTTTATTCTGTTGATCATTATTTTAAGGTAATCGTTTCGTTATTATTTTTAAGCTTCTGCCCGTAATTGGTTACGCTTTTGGAAGCCGCTCCCGTCTTACCGAAATCCAAATTGATGTTTACTTTATGCGAAGCCCCTTTGAATGACCTGAATTTTCCCGTAGAATTGTTCTGCGAAGAAAAATTGCTTACACTGATATTCCCGCCCAGCATGGGTAAGCCAACACTCGGCTTGTCTCTTGTTACCGCCATTCCGAGGCCTATTTTAGAGCCGTTGTCTTTGAAATTATTAATCGCGATTGAAATGTCTTTTTGCTTTTTACCCACCATATTGCCCGGCGAAACTATAATCCCGTAGTTTCCGTTATTTTTGGTTTCTATATTGGTGAGCTTTATATTTTGTATGTCGTAATTATTGCTGTCCGGCTCAATATCAATTCCCGCCTGAGGATTTGTTCCGGAAGTATTGGCGATGTAAGCATTTTCAATTGTTAAATTCGTGACCCCGCCGATGGTGATCCCGTTTCTTCGGTGGTCATTCAGGATCGAATTTTTAATCGTGATGTGGGATGAACTGATGTTATTTCTTCCTCCAATGCAAATTCCATCACCCCAGCAGCTTTGGATGTTTGAACCGATGATATTGATGTCGCTGGAAGATAAAATATAGATCCCCATTCCCCATTCTCCGGCGGTTGACAAATGCTTGTGCTTGTCCCCAACGAGGTTAGGGTAATAAATATCAACATTCTGAATGTTAAAAAGATTAAGAATCCCGTTGCGGTCTTTGGCATTAGGCTTCATAATCAGCTTTGAATTTTTTTGAAAAAGGATTTTCTGATTTGATTTTAAATTAAGTCCGCTTTCATTAACAAGAACAGGAAAATCCGGCATAATGACCGCAGCATTTTCATTAATCCCTTTCTGAATGTATGAAGTATAATCTGTATTTCCTGTTTTGGAAAAACCTGCAGGCAGATAAGATGTAAGGTCTTTTGCCGTTTTAAAATACTGACTTTTAACGGTAGTGTATCCTGAAAAACGGTCTTTTACATATTGCTGGCTGTTTCCCAAAAAGTATATGAACACAAAAAATAAGAAGATTAACTTTTTCATTTTTTTAAATTTAATTTATTAATCATTGTAAAGAATGGTATAAACACTAGCAGATTGATAAATAATGTCGCCGAAAGAGATCCGATATTAATCATCATCGTCGTGGAACATCCGAAAGCTAAAATGATATATAGGAAAAATAGAACCGGCGAATCTGATATGTAAGCCTTTCTTTCAAACCTGAAAGCCAAAATGCTCAATACAAATATGTAGAGGTAAAAAAAATAAATCGAAAAATGATACAGCCCTGCTACAGAAACCGGAACAATCTGGTCCCTGGAACGCCCTGCACCGTAGATCTGATCATTAAACTTAATATTGGTCTTATAATTATCATTCGAAAAATTTGATAAAACAGGGATATTCTGTGTAATATCAGAAATGAAATAATAATATTTATCAGACGGTTCTACTACATTTTTCTTGTAAGAGTCATATCCAATTGCATAGTTGGCCACCCCTCCGAAATACGCATTAAGCTGATGAAGACTGAAAAAACCTCCTACATCTGCTTTTTTTGTTTCTCCTGAAAACTTGGCCACAGAAGCCAGCAATAATATCAAGCCGAAGAAAATAGATGTGTAGCTAACTATTCTTTTCCTGTACGCCGGGTAAAAATAGACCAGCAAAAGCACCAAAGGAAAGGTAGCATACACAATACTGAAACGGCTAATCCCGATAATAATCGTAGCGTTAATCAAAACCATCAGTATCGACAGGATAAGCTTTGTTCTTTGCTTTATCTTGAAAGAATTAATTACCGAAAAGATAAAAAGCACGATATATGCCCTCATCACCGGGAACATAATACTAACTAAAGGTGAAACATTCTCAAGATCACCGGAAAGTTTCACCTTTAAATACTTTGCAATATCCCAAACGAAACTCAATTTCTGTAAAAAGCTTCCGTTTGTGGCAATGATCAGTATAAAAAGAAAAAATAACCCTATATTAATGGTATTCAGCGGTAAAAAGTCAAGATGTGATTTTTTTGCCTTCTTTTCTCCCGAAAAAGTACAGATATGATAAGCTATCAATATGAATAGCAACTCAATAAGCATCATCACAACAGCATAAGGCTCGTTGACCGTTATGCTTCCAAACTTTAATTTGTCTCCGGTAATAAAAAGAAGCGGGATCACAGCATATCGTATAACCTGCTGAATAGTAATGATCCAGAAAATGAAGTAAGATTTAAGCTTTTCAAAAATGTCAGAGATAAATAGGGAGAAAAACCCCAACCCCACCGGCAAAAGATAAATATTTTCGTAAAAGTCATTATTGCTATTCCCATAGATTAAAAAACCTATGAAGAAAAACAAAAAACTTAAAGCGAATAAAGCTAATTTTGATGATCGGTGTACTTCCATCCTTATCGGGTGCCTCTTCTTTCCTAAAGCTGCTTTCTATACTTTTTTAAATTAAACTAATTATAGTCTGAAGTCACATTTCTGTAAAACTCCCTTCACATCATAAATGATTCCGCCTTCTTTTAAATAATTATTCAGGTTTACATTCATGAATTCGTTGTGCGCTACTGTCAGGATAATCGCATCAAATTTCTCTTCGGGAATTTCACTCACCACATTAAGGCTGTATTCATGCTGCACTTCCTGTGGGTTTGCCCACGGGTCAAAAGTCGTCACGTGTAAAGAATAGTCTTCAAGCCCCTGGATAACGTCAACAGCCTTTGTATTGCGTACATCCGGGCAATTTTCTTTAAATGTTATTCCTAAGTTCAAAACTCTGGCTCCGTTTATGGTAATCTTCTTTTTAATCATGGTTTTCACCAATTGAGAAGCCACATACTGTCCCATCGAGTCATTAAGACGGCGCCCTGCTAAAATAATTTCCGGATGATAGCCTTTTTCCTGTGCTTTCTGAGCCAGGTAATAAGGATCAACACCAATACAGTGACCGCCTACCAGACCGGGTTTGAAAGGTAAAAAGTTCCATTTTGTACCTGCAGCCTTTAAAACTTCATGGGTATCAATTTCCAGAAGATTGAAAATTTTTGCCAATTCGTTAACAAAAGCAATATTGATGTCTCTTTGTGAGTTTTCAATTACTTTAGCGGCTTCTGCAATCTTGATGGTTGGAGCCAGATGAGTTCCCGCCACGATTACAGATTTATATAGTCCGTCTACCACCTTCCCTATTTCCGGTGTTGAACCTGAGGTTACTTTCACAATTTTTTCTACGGTATGCTCTTTATCTCCGGGGTTGATACGTTCCGGCGAATATCCTGCAAAGAAATCCTGATTAAATTTCAATCCTGAAACTTTTTCCAGCACCGGGATACATTCTTCTTCCGTAGCACCGGGATATACCGTAGATTCGTAGATCACAACATCATTTTTAGACAATACTTTGCCTACAGTTTCTGAAGCCTTGTATAAAGGTGTAAGATCAGGCCTGTTGTGCTGGTCAACCGGAGTCGGAACCGTGATAACATAAATATCTGCATCTTTAATATCATTCATATCAAAAGAGCAGTACAAACCTTTATCAGTTGAATTATTAAAAGGATTTTCCTGAATCAGTACAGATTGTAAGACATCATTCTCTACTTCCAGCGTGCTGTCTAATCCTGTTTTCAGCTCACCAATTCTGTTCTTATTGATATCAAAACCCACAACCTGATATTGAGTAGCAAATAATCTTGCCAATGGCAGCCCTACGTATCCTAATCCGATAACGGCTATCTTATGTTTTTTTTCCACAAATATTATATTAATAGTGTTTATTTTAAGTTTTCCCAGTACCAGCTGATCGCTTCCTTTAAGCCTTTTTCTATAGTGTGTGAAGGTTGGTACCCCAGTAATTTTTCTGCTTTTTCCACGGAAGCAAGCGAATGCGGAATATCTCCTATGCGGTTGGGACCGTGTACAGCTTCGATGTCTGCTATTTTCTCATCAAATTCACTTAAATATTTTTTAAGGTAAACAATCAGATCATTCAGTGTTGTACAATCACCTACTGCCGTATTGTATACTGTATTGACTGCATCTGGATTGTCTGTAAACATTGCCAGCTCATTCATCCTGATTACATTATCAATATAGGTAAAATCACGTGAATAGTCTCCTGTTCCGTTGATTTTAGGAGATTCATGATTCATCAATTGTTTAATAAACAAAGGAATTACAGCCGCATAAGTCCCGTTAGAATCCTGTCTGCGACCAAATACGTTGAAATATCTTAAGCCGACACATTCCATTCCGTATGTTTTTGCGAATACATCTGCGTATAATTCATTAACGTATTTTGTAATGGCATATGGCGAAAGCGGCCTTCCGATAACGTTCTCCACTTTAGGTAATGACACAGAATCTCCGTATGTGGATGACGAGGCTGCGTAAACGAAACGTTTAATATTAGCGTCACGAGCTGCAACAAGCATGTTTAAAAAACCTGAAATATTGATTTCATTGCTTTTAATAGGATCTTTGATAGATCTCGGTACAGAGCCCAACGCTGCCTGATGCAATACGTAATCTATATTTTCAACGGCCTTTCGGCACATCTCCAGATCACAGATATCACCTTCAATTAATTGATAATTTGGATTTTGAAGAAAAGGCTCTACATTATGGCGGTATCCTGTTACGAAATTGTCTAAGCAAACTACCTGATAGCCCTTATTTAAAAAGTATTCCGTTAAATTAGAACCGATAAAACCCGCTCCTCCTGTTATTAATATTTTCTGCATTTCTATGATTTAAAGATTTTCTTCCACCAACTTTTCTTTTCGCTATTGTTATAACCATAGCCATAGCTGTAATTGTATCCGTAGCCTCCCGCACGCTTCGAAACATCATTAATGATAAAGGATACATTAGATAATTTTGAATCTCTTACCAGATCGTTCGCAAAATCGATCAGTATATTTTTAGATACCCCTGATCTCACTACATATAGTATGGTATCAGCTGTATCAGCAATACTCAGAGTATCGGAAACCAACATCAGCGGGGCAGAGTCTATGATAATGTAAGCATATTGAGAAGACATTTTCGTAATAAGCTTTTGATATCTCCCATTAGAAAGCAGCTCCTGAGGATTTGGAGGAATCATCCCCGCATAGATCACATCACATGAAAGATTCGTGGTTGATGTATGAATAAGATCTTCAACATTCATCGATTCATCATATAAATACTCTGTAAGA
The DNA here is from genome assembly GCF_900156075.1 of Chryseobacterium sp. RU37D. GTDB lineage: Bacteria > Bacteroidota > Bacteroidia > Flavobacteriales > Weeksellaceae > Chryseobacterium. The sequence continues at coordinate 48,618 of NZ_FTMM01000017.1, forward strand.
CCTTTTCTCTTTACGGACTCACTGTCATACCTTTGGATCTGAGGATTACGGATATCCGAACCAATCAGAAGTGCTCTTCCATTTTTATTTGCCAACGTTAAGGCAAGATTTACCGAAACAAGAGTTTTACCCTCCCCCTTCACGGAAGAAGTTACTATGATAACTTTAGCTGAATCTTTTACCGGCAGTACAAATTTTAGATTGGAAACAAGCACCCTGAATGCTTCCGCAAGCTCGGAAAAGTCATTTTTCTGAACAAGGTGGTTTTCATTATCTTTAAGCGAAGGGATGTCAACCAGGACACCTAATCCGGAACGCCGCTTAATATCTTCCCTGTTGTAGATTTTATCATCAAGCATGAACAATAAATAAAAAAAAGCAAAAGGAATTAATATTCCAAGAAAAAAAGCCCCGGAAAGAATAAGATCTTTTTTAGGTGATACCGGTGCATCCTGAGTGAATGCCGGATTCACAATTTTAGCCTTCGGAACATTTACAGAAAGATTGATCGCATTTTCTTCTCTTTTCTGAAGCAGGAAAAGGAAAAGCTGTTCTTTAAGGTTTTGCTGGCGTTCAATCCCTCTGTAGATTTTAGACTGCCTGGGAGCTTTTTCTATAATATTATTGCTTGTCGATATCTGATTCTGAAGCTGAGAAATACCTGCCTGAACACTTTGCTTTTGCTCACGGATATTATCTCTGATGACTTCTTTTAATGACGCAATTTCCCTGTTCATCTCAATGATTGCAGGGTTTTCGTTCGTTGCCTGCTTCAAAGTTTTGTTTCTGCTGATTAAAAACAGGTTATACTGAGAAATTGATTGCTCCAAAGAAGGATTGAGCCCAAGATTGGAAGGCATCAGCTGATTATTGCCTTTTGAAGCCTCTGCAGAAAGCGAATTCAAAAGATCAAGCTGTGCCTGCTGCTGAAGAAGTACTTTTGTATTTTCACTGGTATTCTGAAGGGCAAGCTCTGCCTGCGCCTGAAGATCAACAATACGGTTTCGGTTTTGGAAGTCTTCTTTCTGGTTTTCAACCCCAGAAAGGTCTTTGGTAATTACTTCCAGCCTTTTATCTATAAATTCCTGGGTATTTTGAGCCTGCAGATTTTTATCTCTCTGGCCATCAATATTATATTGTTTGGTTACTTCATTCAGAATAGCCTCAGATTTTTCTGGGAGAGTTCCTATCAGGGTGATATCCATCAGCATAGCCTTTTCGTCTGGCAAATTGACCTGTACTGTCTTTTCAAGTTTTTTAACCTTCTCAGTGGGGTTTGAAAAAACGATTTTATATTCTGATTTTAAAGAAAAAGGAGCTCTTTTCTGTATGATCACAGTTCCGAAATCCAATGCTAAAGGAGTATTGAATTTCCCTATAATCTTTTCTTTCTTTTCGTTTTTAAGAACAAATTGCTCACCTTTGATATTTGTTATGGTATATGTAGATAATTTAAATTTTTTATCATTATACGTTAAAATCTTTGCCGTGATAGGGGCATCTATAAACAGCTGAGAATCTTTGATCTCTCCCGTACTGAAATATTCTACATTCAGGTTAAGATTCTTCACTACCTGCATCAATATCGGTCTCGAATTCACTACAGCAGCTTCACTTTTGAGCTCATCTGCATTTCCGAGACCAATCCCCAGATTATCAAGGTCTGCCAAAGCTGAGGAAAGATCGTTTTGTTTCTTATCAAATTTAAGGGTGGTTTTAGTCTGATATCTTGGTACACTATACCTGAGGAAAATATAAGCACTCGTTACAAAAATCAAAATAGAGGCAATGAACCATGCCCATTTATATAAATATTTAGAAATTGTATTTCTAATATTAAATTTTTCTTCTCCTGCTTGAAATTCTACTTGCTGCATATTTTATCGTCTTGTTAAAGCAATAATTAAGGTACCCGCAGTCAGTAATGCACCGATAATCTGGAATGTAAGTGCTCTATTTGGGTTAGAATTGGCCTGAACCTGCTTGTTTTTATCCGGCTGAACATACAAGATGTCGTTTTGCTTCATGTAATAGTAAGGTGAGTTTACGACATCCGATCTTGTAAGGTCAATATTAACCACCTGATCTACCCCGTCTTCTCCTGTACGAATAAGTTTTACATTGGTACGGTCGCCAAAATCTGTCATATCTCCTGCAAGCCCCAATGCTTGAAAAACATTAATCTTTTGAGAAACACTTTCTTTTTGACCCGGATCTTTTACTTCACCTAATATGCTCACATTAAAATTTTTAAGACTGATACTTACCATAGGATCCGTGAGATATTTTTTCAGACGAGATTCCAAATCCTGCTTCAACTGTATTTGTGTCATTCCTTTAACATAAATATTCCCCATAACAGGGATATATATATATCCTTCTTCACTTACCAAATATTCACTCGGTTGCACATATTGATTTATCCCAGTACTAGAATCACTCCCCACCTTGTTAGCTGTATTAAGATTAAAAGGCTTCACTGCAAGTTCGTCTAATGCAGAAACTAGAATCAGAAGAATATCTCCTTCCTGAATATGCAATCCTTGGAATTTGGCTCTGGAAACCTCATCTTGCATATTATGATTGGACAAATATACCATATTCTGTTTGGGCTTACACGATAGTAAAATCACCGATACCATCATCAGGTAAATAATAATATTTGTTTTTTTCATATGCTATTTACACTCTACCTTATTTAATTTTAAAAACAATATCATAATACATAAAATTTATGTATATTTTTCACTTAACATATAAATATCACTAAATAGTGAAAATAATAAAACTATTAAGGGAATAATATATTATGTTAAATCATTTTGCAGCAATTTTCATTCCGAAAAAAACAAAACAGCAAAAAAAAATTAATCCATTAATTATCTTTACTTTATTTTTTTATTCAAAAAAAACCTCTTCCAAGAATTTTATTCAAACTTAAAAATCTGAATTGTTATATAGCTACCTGTTTTCTTACCGCAATAAGATTAATCTTCGAATAATATCTCTAATCTGTTCTGGTTTGAAATATCCGTCAGAGCATACTTAATTTTCTGGTAAGAAAATTTTCCCAGCAATTCAAGTTCAAGCTCACATATAGGCGATTCCGTCTGATCCATAACCACACCGCCTGTCGGATTATGCCAGGCAACCTGCCATCAAAGTCGGCACTTCGGTTACCAGAATACTTTTATTAAAATAACGGCTTTTGTATCTTTACAACCTGTGTGTATTTAGGAATCCAATTGATTATGAAAATATAAAAAGAGATTATTCGTAAAAAGAGATGAACTATACAATATTTTGTATTTTGAATCTCTATTTTGGAAGTAAAATTCTTCCTCAATTATTTGAAATTCCATTTTATGGTGTTTGCTCTAAATGCACAACAGATTCTTTACTTTTTATTTTTTTATTAGGGGTCTGTTCAGCTGAAATTTCCAATAAACAAATAAAAAATTATGATGAAAAAATAAATGATTGAACTGTTGATAAAAAAATTAACCATCTAGGTATCTACTTTAACACTTTGATTTTAACAAAATTCTCCATACTATAAAAACCCTAAAAAAATTATTATTTTTAATTCAACATCTAGTGTGTTTTTAATATACAGCAAAAGTAATAATTAAATTAATAATTTTAACTATGAACTATTATTTTTGATCGCCAATTTCTGTTAAAATTATTGTATTTTTACATCAGAATAAAATTGAAAAGTTTAACTCATTGTACCACAATTTTTTAAAATTCTTATTTTTATATGAGAAAAATTATGTGACACATAATTATTGAGAAAAAAATACCTCTCCTATAAAAAGAATTGAAAAATGAACTATAATTTGATATAAATAAACATATATTTGCCAAAATTTAAAATTCATGAACTACAAACTTGAGCTCAATACTCAGGAGCCTAACTCTAAAATTGTTTTTCATACAATTCTATTTGATTCGTTTAAAGTTAATTTAATTGAAAGGTATATCGGATCTAATCCTCGTAACGCAAAGCTTTATGAGGTTTTGTTTAAGGTAAGAACTTTGGATGATGTGCTTGTCCCAAGAAAAGACGGTAATATCAGAATAAGAATAAAAGGTGAAGATTTTGATATCTACCAGGGCCTGATAAAACAGCTTAATTCTTACGAATACAAAAATAAACTGATCAACAGAAAAGAGGTTGAACAAAATTATGTTCACTTTATCTTGAGTTTAGTAATCCCAAATTACCAACTGAATTAAATTTTTTTAAGCATCTTTGTAAAAACGCCAGTAGAATGCTCCTATTGGAGTTTGCTGTATTTATTATTTTTTATAGTAATACTTCACGTACACAAAGACTGTTCAATAGAACGGCTTGATAAGTATTTTTTTAGAGTAGTACAGATGTGATTCAAAGAGGAATAGAATTTTTATTCATCGCAATTCTAAGTGAATTAAAAATATTTCGCCTAACGTTAAAAGCTTAAAAAACAGCTTGTTTGAGATACTTACAGATATTTAAAATAAATATCTACTTTCTTTATCTCAAAATATTTCATTGGAAAAATCTACAACTGATTTATGATGAATTTATATATGAAATAAATTTATAAATCTTTAAATTTTAACTAAAAAAATAGCCCTCCATAAATAGAGGACTAAATACATACTAAAAATTTGAAGATATTTTTTTTACTTGTACAAAGATAATAAAATTCTAACTAATGTGATTTATTTTTTATGTATTGTTTACAACCATATTATAATTACTTAAACCCGCTGGAAATTTTGAATCTTTGTATTTCGGGATTAAGTGAAACGCGTTTTGTTTAACTCGTTTAAAAAAATTAAAACCAATCCTTCCTCTTTTTCTGTATTTTTTATCATCGCAAGCAGAAGCAGGTATCCTCTAATTAAGATTCAAAATGTAAACGGGTCTAATTTAATAAACCTTAATTTCGGATAATCTCTTCTGAATGTTTTAATACAATAAGATGAAATTTTTAATAAAATGCAAAAAATTTAAAATTCGTATCCTTTAAAAAATATCCACCAACCATTCATAAATTATTAGATATAAATATTTTTTCTTTTTATTTTTAATAAAATTTAAAACAAAAAACAAAAAAAATAGAAAATCAGTTAAAATACACCATTATTTTTACAAATCTATCAAAATATTTATTACTTTTAAGTCAATAAATTACACACAAATGAACACCAATCGCAGAAATTTTATTAAGACCGCTACTCTAGCGAGTTTTGGAGCGCTTATTTTACCTAATTCATTATTTGCCAATCTGGCTCAGATAAAAACCGATAAAAAAGTTCGCGTCGGATTTATCGGAGTCGGGCTTCGCGGACAGGAACATGTAAAACTACTTGCCAAACGAGACGATGTCGAGATCATTGCATTTGCAGACCCCAACAAAATTATGCTTGCCGCTTCGCAGAAAATTTTAGCTGCCAATAATAAGGCTGCCGCTAAAGAATTTTCTAATGGTGAATATGATTACCGAAATCTTTTACAGCTGAAAAATATTGACGCAGTAGTCATTGCGACACCGTGGGAATGGCACCTTACACAAGGAGTAGAAGCAATGAAAGCAAAAAAAATCGTAGGAATGGAAGTGGCCGGAGCCATAAAGCTGCAGGACTGCTGGGAATTTGTAAAAGCTTACGAAGAAACAAAAATCCCCATCTTCATGATGGAGAATGTATGCTATAGAAGAGATATAATGGCTGTGCTCAATATGGTACGGAAAGGACTATTTGGAGAGCTTGTGCATGGAAGAGGCGGCTATCAGCATGATCTTCGCGGAGTTTTATTTAATGATGGTGTTACCCCATACAATTCCGGTGTGGAGTTTGGGGAAAAAGGTTTTAGTGAAGCAAAATGGAGAACCGAACATTACGTAAAAAGAAACGGCGAGCTCTATCCTACTCATGGTTTAGGACCAATTGCCATGACAATGAATATCAACAGAGGAAACCGGCTGACAAGATTATCTTCTTTCTCTTCAAAATCCGTAGGGCTGCATAAATACATTGTGGAACATGCCAAAGGCGGGGAAAACCACCCCAATGCTAAGGTAAAATTTAACCAGGGAGACATTGTTACCACTCAGATCGCATGCGAAAACGGTGAAACCATACTTCTAACCCATGATACAAGCCTGCAGCGTCCTTATGATCTGGGGTTCAGGGTTCAGGGAACAGAAGGGCTTTGGCAGGATTTCGGATGGGGAGAATTTAATCAGGGAAATATTTATTTCGAAAAAATAATGAACCATACCCACAAATGGGATAATACAGAAAAATGGCTGAAAGAATATGACCATCCCATGTGGAAGAAATATGAAAGCATGGCAATAGGCGCTGGGCACGGAGGTATGGATTTTTTTGTCATGAATACTTTTATAGAATGTATTAAAAGAAATATAGAGTTTCCGATGGATGTCTATGATCTGGCAACATGGTACTCTATTACTCCACTCAGTGAGGAATCTATCGTCAAAGGAGGACAGATTATCGATATTCCGGATTTTACAAAAGGACAATGGAAAAACCGTAAACCTGTATTTGCCATGACTGATGAATTATAAAAAAACACTTCTTATTTTGGCCGGCGGGCTGGGAAGCCGCTACAAAGGCCTGAAACAGGTTGACGGGATACTGGATAACGGCTCTCCTCTTTTGGAATATTCTCTGTATGATGCCCTGGAAGCAGGATTTAATAAAATTATCATTGTTATAAACAGATTTGTCCCGGAAAGTTATATTGACCGGCTCAATAAGATTTCAAAAGATAAAAACTTTGAGCTGTACTGGGTATATCAGGATATTGAAAAATATGTTCCTGAAAATTTTGATTATGCTGAACGTCATAAGCCCTGGGGAACAGGCCACGCAGTACTTTGTGCAAAAGATATCATTCATGAGCCTTTTTTGATGATTAATGCAGATGATTTTTACGGGAAAGAAAACTATCAGCTGGCCTCGGATGAAATTTCATCAGGGAATATTTCAAAAAAACGATTTGAGCTTATTGCCTATCCTGTAAAAAGTACGTTAAGTGATAACGGTCATGTAGCCCGGGGAATCTGTGTCCTGGATTCTAAAAATTTTTTAATGGATGTTACCGAGCAGACCTCCATCAGAAAAGAAAATGAAACTGTAATTTATACCGAAAACGGCCGTGATTTTGAGATCAGCTCAGGCACTTTGGTATCAATGAATTTTTTATTGTTTCATCCTAAAATTTTTGATTTTCTTGCGGTTTATTTTCAGGATTTTATAAAGGCAAACCCATCTCCAACAAGCGAATTCTACATTCCTGATGCTTTACAGAAAATGATTAATCAACACGAAATTGATATTCTTGTAAAAACCTCATCATCAATATGGAAAGGGATGACCTATCCTGAAGACAAAATTATTTTGAAAAACTTTCTTGAAAAAGAAATTGAAAACAAAAAATACCCTAAAAATTTATGGAATTAAACAATATTGTAAATCAATTTATCAATGCTACAAATTACCATACGTTTTCGGTTGCCAACGGGCTCATCAATTCTACCTATATTCTGGAGAATAACGATAAGGATGAAAAATTTATCCTTCAAAAAATAAATACACAAGTCTTTAAAAACCCAGGATCTATAGTCAATAACCATTTAGAAATCAACCTATTATTACATAAATCCGATTACAAGCTTCAAGTCGTAGAACCCATCGCATCGCTTCACAATGATTTTGTGGTAAAAGATGAGAACGGCTGTTTTTGGAGAATGCTCAGCTATATACAATCCAGCATTACATTCCTGAAAGTTCCGGATAAGGAGACAGCTTTCAGGGCAGCTAAAACGTTCAGCTATTTTTTAAATACCATTAACGAAGGAGAATTACCCAAACTCGAAATTACCCTTCCCGATTTTCTTAATTTTGAAAAGAGAATTTCGGATTATAAAAATTCATTAAAAAACGCAGATCCTATTTTAATAAAAAATGCTGAAAATGAGATTGATTATGCTGATCAATTGTTGTCCTTACCAGAAAAATGGATTACAATGGTAAATACAGGAATGCTCCCTCCAAGAATCATACACGCCGATGCCAAAATCAGTAATATCCTTTTTAGTGAAAACAAAATTCCTATTGCTGTCATTGATCTTGATACAGTGATGCTGTCTACCATTTTGTACGACTTTGGAACCATGATACAATCGTATACCAACAAAACCAACGAAGACGACGGTAAGGCCAAAAATAATTTTGATGCAGAAATATATGAGGCTGTAAAAGATGGATTTCTATTTCATTTGAAAGAAAAACTGACTCCCGAAGAATCTGAAAATCTTGATTATGCAGGGCAGGCCGCCATTTATATCCAGATGATACGGTTTTTATCCGATTATCTGAATGGAAGCATCTACTATTCCGTACAATATCCCGAACATAACCTGGATCGTACTAAAAATCAAATTCAGCTTTTAAAAGGTTTGATGGAATACTTAAGAATCTGCCCTTAAGCATTTAAATAATTCAATATAACTTTCCATTCCTCAAGCTTGCGTTCAAAAGTAATGGTATGAAGAGGGCTGGTAGATGGCAGCAGATGGATGGGAAGCGGAAAGTTTTTCCCTAAAATTTTCTGTGCATTTTTATATGATTTTCCGCCATTGCAAAAAACAGCTTTTATCTTCGGATGTTTTTCTAAAAGCTCTCCGATCTGATTAGCTTCTTCATTTTTAATCTCAGAATCCAAGCTTCCTTTCCTCTCACAGGAATCGATAACATCCCAAAGTGCGACATGATGTTTGTTTAAAATTTTAATCCTTCCGGCATAATCGTCAATAAAATTTTCATTTAGTAATTCAAAAATAATATTCCAGAATTTATTTTGCGGATGAGCATAATACTGTTGTTTTTCTAAAGACTTCACGCCTGGAATTGAGCCTAAAATTAAGATTTTAGACCTATCATCTATAATCGGCGGAAAAGAAAAAATTCTGTTTTGCATAGATCAAATATATATATATTTTGTAAAGTGCTTTTCAATTACAAAAACAAAAAACGGGCTAAAGCCCGTTTCTACTGATATATTCGTTAAAAATACAACTATTTGACCATCCCTTAAAAAATTCCTTCGAAATTTCGCCACCCCTCCAGAAGAGGGGAATTTTAGAGTGTTTCCTTCAGCCAGTCAAAAAACTCTCTCTGCCACACCAGTCCGTTTTGAGGATGCAGCACCCAGTGGTTTTCATTCGGGAAATATACTAATTTTGTTTTCAAGCCTTTCAATTTAGCTGCCTGGAAAGCCTCCTGCCCCTGTTCGTAAGGAACACGGAAGTCGATTCCGCCCTGAACAATCATGATAGGTTTGTTCCATTTATCTACAAAATTACTTGGGTTGAATTCCGTATACGCCTTTGGCTGTGGTTTTTCCCACGGTGAGCCCAGGTCCCAGTTGGCAAACCAAAGCTCTTCTGTTGTCAGATACCATGATTTCATATCAAATAATCCGTCGTGGGCAATGAAGGTTTTGAACCTGTTTTCGTGAATTCCGGCAAGCATAAATACGCTGTACCCACCATAGCTTGCCCCTACAGCCGCTATCCTGTCGCCATCTACATAAGGTAATGTTTTCGCATAATCCGTTGCTGCAAGATAGTCTCTCATTGGCTGTCCGCCCCAGTCTCTTGAGATTTCTTCATTCCATTTCGTACCCCAGCCCGGCATTCCTCGGCGGTTTGGTGCCACTACGATGTATCCGTTTGCTGCCATTAAGGCAAAATTCCATCTTGTACTGAAAAATTGCGTTAGTGCAGATTGCGGACCACCCTGACAGTATACCAACGTAGGATATTTCTTGTTCGGATCGAAATTGGGTGGGTAATGGAACCATACTCCCATCTCTTTTCCGTCTGAAGTTTTTACCATTTTCAGCTCAGATTTTCCTTGGGCTAATTTTGCATAGGTTTCTTTATTAGCTTCTGTAACCTGCTTCATTTCTCCATTTTTGATGTTTACGGAGAAAAGATCTGTTGTGTGGTTGATATCGGTTCTTCCGACTAAAAGTGAATTTTTATTATCGGCAAAAATTTCATTTACATCAAAATCTCCTCTTGTAATCTGCTGAACTTTAGCATTTTTAGGATCTAACGAAAACAATTGCTTCGTGCCCCTGAAAGCTGCCGTGAAATATATTGTTTTAGAATCTCCGCTCCAGAAAACATCTCCGGATACGCTTTCATCCCAGCCTGCTGTGAGGCTGGTGGTCTTTCCGGACTTCCAGTCCATGATTTTTACATCATTTTTGTCTGCTTCATAACCATCTCTTGCCATACTCTGCCATATCAATGATTTTCCGTCCGGGCTGAATTTTGGGTTTACATCATAGCCTTTATTGGCTTCTGTTAAATTCTTTGTCGTTCCTGAAGCCAGATCGTAAGCGAAAATATCTGTATTGGTGCTTGTCGCATATGCTGCACCGCTTTTAGGTTTTGTAATATATAAAAGCTGTGCCGAATCGGGACTCCAGATAAAATCTTCCGCACCACCGAAAGGTCTTTGAGGAGAATCCCACATTTTTCCTTCCAAAAGGTCTTTTGCATTTTCTGCTTTATCCGAAACATTTACTATGAAAACATGATTGTATTTCCCTTCATTAAAGTAATCCCAATGCCTGTGATTAAGATCTGTATAAACTTGCGCTGTAGTTTTTGGTGTATCGGAATATTTGTCTTTACCCATTACTTTTTCCACCAAAACCTGTTTACTGAAAGCGATTTTTTTACCGTCAGGAGAAATTACGATATTGTCTGCCTCACCGATTGTATAAAATTCTGACCAGGTTTTTCCACTGTCTTTGGAAAGGAAAATTTTGTCGCCTTCTTGCGAATAAATCCCATTTTTATCCCATTGGATAAGGGCTTTTTTACCCAAATCTATTTTGGTGGACTGGTTATTGAGAACGTTTAAGAAGTAGTTCTCATTTTTAGTTTTTTCTGTTTTAAGATCTACCTGTCCTACTTTATAAATAAGTGAAGATTGATCAGGTGAAACGGCCTGTACACCAACTTTATTCAAAGTCCAAAGGATTTCAGGTGTCATTAACTGTTGTGCATTCATTAAAAGCGGAGCTGCTAAAGCCAGCAGACTGTACTTAAGTTTCATATATTGATTTTCATTTTTAACGACTTTCAAATGAAAGATTATCTAAAAGTCTTTATTTAATTCAAAGATTACCAAAGTTAATTAATTTTAAAATAAAAAAGAGCAAACTGAAGCTTACTCTTTAATTATTTACATTTTATTTTTAATTAACCTCCATCCGAAAACATAGAATTTGCGAGAGAAGTAATAATAGAAAGCAGGATACTGAAAATAAGTGCCCATAAGAACCCATTAACCATCATACTCTCAATAAAATAATCTGCTATTAGAATAATCAGAGCATTAATAACCAACGCAAATAACCCTAGTGTGATAATCGTTAGGGGAAGCCCTAAAATACTGAGAATAGGTTTAACTATCAAGTTTAAGATTCCCAAAACAATGGCAAAAATGATCGCTCCGCCGAAGCCTGTAAAGTGCACGCCGGGTAAAATCATTGTTAAAAGATAAGCAACAATTGCTGTGATGAGCAGCCGGATAATTAAGTTCATAGTTCTTATTTTTTTAAGTTTACAGCTATTCTTGTGCAAAAGCTATTCCATTGATATATGATTTGTTTTTTTAATAAATAAAAACTTTCCTTTATATTTCAGGCAATAGTGGAAGCCCTGTAAACCAAATCAGTATCCATTACAATGGTTTGTGCGGGAGTAGAAATATCTTTTATTCTTTCTAAAATCAGCTCTGCAGCCTTCTCGCCCATTTTCACCAAAGGCTGTTCCACACTCGTCAATTGCGTATGAACAATGGTAGAAAGCTCAGTTCCGGAAAAGCTTGCAACGGAAACATCGCCAGGAATTTTAAACCCCTTATCCAAAAGAAAATTCATGGCACCTATGGCCAGTGTATCAGAAAAAGCAAAAACACTGTCGAATTCCACTTTTTTATCTAATAATTTTTTGATAGCATTTTTCCCATCTTCAAACATCATTCCTTCTGTCTGTACAACCAAATCTGGGTTATATAAAGAATATTTTTCCATAATTCTTTTGTATCCACCTGCTCTTTCGATTACATTCCGTATCGTGGAAGGCCCCATAATGTGAGCAATTTTTTTTCTTCCGGTTTTAATCAGATGTTCTACAACAAGAGACGCTTTAATATGATCATCTACAATAACTTTCGAAACATCCAATGATTTTGCGGGAATCCGGTCGAAAAAAACAAGCGGTATATTTTTATCGATAATGCTTCTATAGACATCTTCATTATAGGTTTCATGACAAAGATTAATGATGATTCCGTCTACATTAAACTCTTCCAGATGTTCCAGATTTTTCCTTTCTATCAAAGGGTTTTCTTCGCTTTGCATGATAATCACCCGATAGCCCAGCGGATACAAAATATTCTGAATCCCCTGCAAAACTTTCGAGGAAAAAGGGGTAATCATTTCCGGTACGACAAAGCCAATATTTTTGGTTTGCCCGTACTTCAGATTGAGTGCAGTCGGGTTGGGTTTATAGCCTAATTTTTTAGCGGCATCCAACACTTTTTGCTTCGTCTCTTCATTGATATTTTTATCATTTACCAGCGCCCTTGAGATGGTAGACGTAGATAATGACAAAAATTTCGACAGATCTTTAATGGTTACACGCTTCATCTTGTGTGTTTTTTTATCAAAAATAATAAAAAAATGATCAAATGGGAACGTTCCCAAAGTTTTGGGAACGTTCCCATTAACAATTTATCAACAAAATTTAATAAGCATTGTAATTATTAATATAAGTTTAGGAAATAATTAACAATTAATTAAAAACTATTCTATATGACTATCGCTCAATATTCGTTTAACAAGAAAAACATCACTTCCGGAATTGTGCATATCGGTGTTGGAAATTTCCACAGAGCGCATCAACAATACTATACTAATCTACTGTTGGAAAATGAAGATCAGCAAAACTGGGGAATCTGCGGCATCTGCCTTCTCTCTTCCGATGAAAAGATCGTAAACAGTTTGAGATCACAAAATCTTGATTACACCTTAACTGTCTGCGGAAGAGACGGAAAAGACGAGGTTTTCAATATCGGATCTTTAACAGAATTGATATGGGGCATCGAAAATCCAAAGGCGGTTATCGAAAAAATTGCAGATAAAGACATAAAGATTATTACTTTAACCATTACAGAAGGAGGTTACAACCTGGATAAAGAAACCAATGAGTTTAATTTAAATGATGAAAAAATTCAACATGATTTAAATAATTCGGAAAATCCTACCACTGTTTTTGGATTTATTGCGGAAGGCCTTCGCCAGAGAAAAACAACCGGAAACGGGCCTGTTACCATCCTTTCGTGCGACAATCTTCAGCATAACGGAAATACGGCTAAAAGTGCATTTACCACCTTCATTGAAAATCAGGATAAAGACCTCGCTGAATGGGTAAAAACCAATGTAACCTTCCCTAATTCTATGGTCGACAGAATCACTCCGGCAACGACTCCGGAAGATGTTTTGAGGCTTAATGAAAAAAACGGGACTCATGACAAAGCACCTGTTTATTGTGAAGATTTCACACAATGGGTAATTGAAGATAATTTCATTGCAGGAAGACCAGATTGGGAAAAAGTAGGTGTTGAATTTACCGATGATGTTACGGCTTTTGAGAATATGAAATTGAGCCTGCTAAATGCTTCCCATACCCTTCTTTCCTACCCTTCGTTTTTAAAAGGATACAGAAAAGTAGATGAGGCAATGATGGATAAAAGCATTGTAAAATTTGTCCGTGATTTTATGGAAATTGACATTACCCCTTATGTTCCGGCTCCAAAAAACACAGATTTAAATCTTTACAAACAGACTTTGATTGAAAGATTTGCAAATCACAGCGTGAGCGACCAGGTGAGCAGATTGTGCTTTGACGGAATCTCAAAATTTCCGGTTTACATTATTCCGAATCTTATTAAAATGGTAAATGATGATAAAGATTTAACAAAACTTGCCTTTTTGGCAGCGGCTTACAGGCATTATTTGAAATATAAAGTTGATGACAACGGGCATTCTTTCGAAGTTGCAGAACCGTGGATTACAGAGGAGGATAAACAATTGACTACCAATGAAAGCCCTCTTCAATTCCTGGGATCGTCTGCCTTTAAAAGCATTGATTTACAGTCTAATGAAAAATTCACCCGTCTTTATTTAAAGTTTGCGGATGAAATCAAAAATCAGGGAGCAGGAAAAGCTTTAGAAACAATTATTTAAAAACAAACACTTATGATCGTAAACTCAGACATTAAAGCCTTGGATTCAAGGACGAATAACAGCGTTTTTCCTTTCGCTATTATTACATTTATTTATTTTATTGTTGGTTTTTTAACCACGGTAAACGAGCAGCTTCAGGCTCCTCTGAAATTCACTTTTCTGTCTCATGCAGGAAGTTTAAAAAATACATTTACGACCCTTATTTCGTTCTTTTTCTTTTTAGGATATTTATTAAACGGAACACTGGGAAGCAAATGGGTAAATGCTTTCGGATACAAAAACACCATTCTTAGAGGCCTTTTCTTCATGATTTCGGGACTCTTCATGTATCTCTTATCTTCTTGGTTTGGTGCAAACTTTCCTGACCTAAAATTCAACGTGGCGGATGCAACTATTCCTTTCGGATTTATCATTTTTGTCGTAGGCTCTTATTTAATGGGAACTTCGGCGGCGGTGATTCAGGTGGTTGTAAATCCTTACGCGGCTTCTTATCAGCTGAAAGGAACACAGCCTGTTCAGCGTTTGAATATCTTAACGGCCATTAATTCTATCGGAACTACGTCTGCCCCGTTTTTCGTAACGGTAATTATGTTCAGCGGAATTTCCATTGAAAAAATTGAAATCAAACAACTACTGCTTCCGCTTTCTGTGTTAATCGGCTGTATTTTAACGGTTATTTTAATTACAAAAAGACTGCATCTTCCTGATATTGAAAACACAAGAGCTGCAGACGGTGAAAAGCTCGAAAGAAGCATCTGGTCATTCAGGCATTTTGCACTGGGCGTTTTAGCGATTTTCTTTTATGTAGGAACGGAAGTTGCGATCGGGGCCAATATCAATCTTCACGCCTTTGAATTGATGGAATCCGGTCATCCGATTACTTTCTTCGGAAAAACAGACATCATCATCGGCGGAATGGATCTTGGAATTCATGCCTTGCTTTCAACATTGTATTGGGGAGGCTTTTTAGTAGGAAGATCAATTTCCAGTTTCTTTAGTAATATTTCTGCGAAAACACAGTTGGCAACAACAACCATTTTAGCAACCGTTTTAGCCATTGTTGCAATGATTACTCAAAATCTTTGGTTTTTGGTGGCTATCGGATTGTTACACTCTTCGATGTGGAGCTGTATTTACTCTTTATCTATTAAAGGCTTAAATAAATATACCTCAAAAGCTTCAGGAGTTTTCATTTCTGCAGTTTTCGGAGGAGCGGTTTTCACCTTGATTCAGGGAGGTCTGGCAGATGCATTCGGATCTTGGAGATGGACTTGGGTTCTTACTGTTATTTGTGAATTATTAATGCTTTCTTATGCACTTTTCGGTTCTAAAATAAGAGAAAAAGACATCGTACATAACTAAATTATATTTTCCAGTTTGTGTGTTTTTACCATCTACCATTCGGCAATGATACCGGATGTGGAATAAACACAAAATTTGAATTTAAAAAGAACGTAACATTTATGATCAAAAATCGATTACTGATAATTTTCTTAATTATCGCAGGAAGCTCCTTATCCTTTGCCCAGCAAATTCATTCTGCTTTGCAGCTTAGAAACAGTCATTTATGGAGAGGGCTTGAAGTTTCATCAGGGTTAATTTATACAGGTGATATTCATTTAGATGGAAAAAATTTCTACGGAGGTTTCTGGACCGGAGGAAATGTGGATGGTTCTTACAAAGAATTCAACAATTACGTTGGATATAAAAATAAGCATCTAACCGTTGAACTTTGGGACATTTATAATTTCTCGCCCGGAGCAACCTACAACAATAAAGAGTTTTTCAATTACAATGCCAGCGAAACAGGCCGTTTCTGGGATCTGAGAACCTATTATACCATTAGTGATAAACTTCCTTTGACTTTGAGTGCAAACACCGTGGTATTCGGGCGCGACAGAAATAAAGAAAATACAGAAAACAAATATTCATCCTTCGTTTCCGCAGAATATCCGCTTTATAAAAAGGAGGATCAAAATCTGGAAGTTCGAGGAAGAGTCGGATACGGATTTGCCCTGAATCATGCCGGAGAAGAAAGTAATTTTTTCGCCAAAAGAGACGGGTTTACGGAAATAAGCTTAATTGTAACTAAAAACTTCACCATTGCAGGTTATAAGCTTCCCGTAGGAATATGGGGAATGTGGAACCCTGTAGGAAATAATGCATATCTGCAGTTTTCAGTTCAGGCGTTTTCTTTTTGAGTTGGAGAGCTGGAACGCTTTAAAGTTTTGAGTTTAAAAATCTGCTATCAGTTTTAGCAGATTTTTTTTATTTGATTTTCATCATTGTCACCAATGAAGTAGCAACATGGCTTTCGGACTCATTATTTTCATCAACAGTATAAATCTCTGTTCTTACTACGTTTATTTTTGCGCCTCCTTTAATCACATAAGATTTTGACACTAAGGCATCTCCAATGGCAGGCCTTAAATAATTCACTTTCAATTCCACCGTCACCACATAGCAATCTTCTTCATAATGGCTTACCGCAGCATAGCCAGAAGAAACATCAACCAAAGAAGCGATCATTGCCCCGTTGAACATTCCGGCTTTTCTAGTCATCATATCCATTTTGGGAATTTTCATGGAGATGAAATCGGTATTGGCTTCCAGTAATTCGGCTTTGTAGAATTTTAAAGTTTCGGAGCGGTTGAAACTGTCGGTGATGAGCTGTTTTTTCTCGGGTGTCATTATTTTTTAATTTAAAAGCAAATGTAGCACAACCCTAAAAAATGTGAAAGTTTTCAGCTATTATTCATGTGTGAAAATAAGAAAACTGTAAATTCGTTCAATTGAAATTGGTTACACCTCTCATGAGCAATAATTTAATATACCGCTTTGTCAAGCCTGAAAAACCCCTTACCGACTTTGTGTATGGATATTCTTCACTGCAAAATCTGTCAACATTCAAAGGCGGAGTGATCATTCCCAACGGAAAAATTGATCTTCTTTTCTGTAAAACGACCAATAATAAGTTTCAAATTGTCTTAATGGGGCTGGAAACCAAGCCCAAACCGATGCCCGAAACAGAATTTTCCGTTTTTTTCGCGATCAGCTTCAATCCGCTTGCTCTGGAATATATTCTGCATCAGCCCATTGCCGAATTTGTAAACAACGGAAAAGAATTGCCAGACAATTTCTGGGGTTTTACTATGAATGACCTAAACAATTTTGAAAAATTTTGTGAAAAAGCTTCTCAAAAAATTAAATCCTTATTGCCTGAAGAGATTGATGAGCGAAAAAGAAAATTATTTGAGCTTATTTTTTCTACTCATGGGGAGATCACGGTTAAGGATCTGTCTGAACAAATTTTTTGGAGCGAACGTCAGATCAACCGTTATTTCAATAAGCAATTAGGAATTTCTTTAAAGTACTACTGCAAAATTTTACGTTTCCATGCTTCACTTCATCATATTAAGGACGGAAATCTTTTTCCGCAGCTTAATTTTACCGATCAGTCTCATTTCATCAAAGAGATTAAAAAACTTTCCGGAGTTTCTCCCAAAGAGCTGTTTAAAAATCAAAATGACCGATTTTTACAATTTCTGGTCTATCATACCTCCTAATTTTGCAGCATAAAATTTAAAATTATGCTTATTAACAATAAATCAATCGCCATTGTAGGCGGTGGTCCGGGAGGATTAACGCTGGCGAGATTGCTACAACTAAAAGGTGCCAATGTAAAAGTATTTGAAAGAGATTTAAATAAAAATGCGCGTGTCCAGGGAGCTTCCCTTGACCTTCATGACAATTCGGGGTTAGCTGCACTTCGGAAAGGAGAACTACTGGAAGAATTCAAACAGAATTATCTTGTGGGAGCCGACAGAGAGCTTATCGTTAATGAAAAAGCAGAAATATTTTTCAGCGATCACGACTCGAAATATGAGGAAAATTTCGGGCATCAGCATTTCCGTCCGGAAATCGACCGTGGTACATTAAGAAGAATCCTACTGGAATCTTTACATCCGGAAACGGTAGTTTGGGACAGCCATTTTGTTTCTATGGAAAAGCATGGTGAAGGCTGGGCTTTACGTTTCAAAAACAACACAGCAGCGTATGCTGATATTGTAATTGCATGCGACGGAGCCAACTCAAAAATCCATCCTTATATCACCGACAGTAAAGCTTTCTATACCGGTATCACGATGCTTGAAGGAAATATCCTGCAGGCAAGGGAAAATGCTCCAACAATTAATGCCTTACTGAATGGTGGAAAAATCATGGCTTTCGGAAACAAGAAAAATCTTTTGATGGGCCAAAAAGGAAACGGTGACATAGGTTTTTATGCAAGCTTGAAGACTGATGAAAACTGGGCGGCAAACAGTGGTTTAGATTATAATGACAAATCTCAAATAACAGACTGGTTTAAATTCACTTATCCGGAATGGGCCCCTATCTGGCTGGAATTGTTTGAAAATGCAGAAACACCGTTTATTCCGCGCCCTATTTATTGTATTCCTTTTGATCAGCATTGGGAAGCTCAATCTAATTTAACCATGATTGGGGATGCAGCTCATGTAATGCCTCCGTTTGCCGGGGAAGGCGTTAATATGGCGATGCTGGATGCATTGGAATTAAGTGAATGCCTGACTTCAGATCAATACAAAACTTTACAGGAAGCTATTTCTGACTATGAAATCCGAATGCGAAAAAGAGCTGCTCACATTGCAAAACAATCTCTTGACAACGGAGAACTGATGCATGCTGAAAACGCTCTTGAAAATATGCTGAGCTTTTTCAACGGGCCTCATGAATAATAAAAAAGAAACGGTTTACGCCGTTTCTTTTTAATATAATGTGTATTTAACTTTAAGGGATAATTACGCCAAACTGATCATTAAAGGATAAAACACCTTCTGTTAAACTTTCAGGATGCGCACTGAATCCTTTCAACTTTGAAGTTTTTCCTTTCAAGACCAAATCCATCAATTGTTTATCTGATAGTTTTTTACCAAAGATTTCAAACGAAACTTTAAAGCCGCAGTTTTTAAAATCGGAGCAGCCGACAGCGGTTTTTCCTTTCATTAGCTGATGTTCTTTACATTTCGGGCATTTTATTTCTTCCCACGACTGCAGCTCTTTTTTGACGGCCGGTTCACGTTTTTTCTTTTCTTTAACCTCTTTTTCTTCATGTAAAGTGAAAACTTTTGCTTTTCCGTCGACTACTTTTTTGGTCAGTTCCGTCACCATCTGGATCAATTCTTCCTTAAACTGATTGGCCTCATATTCACCTTTTTCGATCTTACGGAGCTTTAATTCCCATTCGCCCGTCAGTTCGGGGCTTTTCAGCAGCTCATCTTCAATGGTATCAATCAGCTGAATTCCGGTTTGGGTAGCGATCAGGTTTTTTCTTTTTTTCTCGATGTACTTCCTTTTGAAGAGAGTTTCGATAATATTAGCGCGGGTTGAAGGTCTGCCGATCCCGTTATTTTTTAATAATTCGCGAAGTTCTTCATCTTCCACCTGTTTTCCTGCGGTTTCCATGGCTCTTAAAAGTGTGGCTTCGGTATAAGGTTTTGGAGGCGAGGTTTTCCCTTGGTGAATTAAGGGGTCATGTGGCCCTGTTTCTCCAACGGTGAATTCCGGGATGGCCTGTTCTTCTTCTTTCTCTTTTTCTTTATCGTTGGATTCTTCTTTAAGCTCTTTAGCATAAACGGCTCTCCATCCAGGTTCCAGAATCTGCTTACCGCTTGTTTTGAAGGGAATCGTCCCTACTTTTGCTTCCACCAGCGTATTTGAAATTTTACATTCCGGGTAAAAAACGGAAATGAAACGTTTTGCAATTAGGTCATAGATCAGCTTTTCTTCCCTGCTCAGGTTTTGAGAAGGCGGAATTTCCGTGGGGATGATTGCATGGTGATCGGTCACTTTTGTATCATCAAAAACAGCCTTAGATTTCGGAATAGGAGCTGCTAGCAAAGGAGCTGCCAGCTCCTGATAGAAAGACATTTTCCTGAGAATCCCCTCGATTTTCGGGTAAAGGCTTTCGGATAGATACGTAGTGTCCACACGAGGATAGGTCACGTGCTTTTTCTCGTAAAGACTTTGAATATAATTTAATGTATTTTCTGCAGAATAACCGAATCTCTTATTGGCTTCCACCTGAAGCCCCGTCAGATCGAAAAGCCTCGGATTTTTTTCTTTTCCTTCTTTAATTTCAAATGAAACGATTTCGAAAGGATTTTGTTTTAAATATTCTAATCCTTTTTCTGCACGTTCCAATGTCTTTAAACGGTCGATCGCAGCATTGAAAATAACATCGCGGTATTTGGTTTTTAGTTCCCAATATTCTTCAATAGTGAACGAGTCAATCTCCTTCTGCCGCTGTACAAGCATCGCCAAGGTGGGAGTCTGCACTCTTCCAATAGAAAGAACGGCTTTATTCCCGCCGAATTTTTTGGTGAATAATCTTGTTGCATTAATTCCCAGCAGCCAGTCGCCAATAGCTCTTGCATTTCCTGCAAGGTAAAGGTTTTTATAATCTTCCGCCGGCTTCAGATTGGCAAAACCTTCTTTAATCGCCTCTTCGGTAAGGGAAGAAATCCACAGACGCTGAATGGGTTTGTTGCATTTCGCCTTCTGTAACACCCATCTCTGGATGAGTTCTCCCTCCTGGCCGGCATCTCCGCAATTGATAACCTCATCACATTCTCCTACTAATCTTTCAATGATTTTGAACTGATTTTCAACACCTTTGTTGGGAATTAATTTGATTCCAAAATTACTGGGAATAATGGGCAGTAAAAATAAATTCCAGGATTTGTACTGCGGACCGTAATCATGAGGTTCCTTGAGGGTGCAAAGATGCCCGAAGGTCCATGTCACGCAATAGCCGTTTCCTTCCATATAGCCTTGTTTAGGAGCGTTAGCCCCCAATACTTTGGCGATATCTCTGGCAACACTTGGTTTTTCGGCGATACAAAGTTTCATGAATTTTCGGAATTTTTGAAGAGGGCAAAAGTCGGGATTTTTTTTGGATTTTGCTAATTTGTAGTTTTAGTTTTTAAATGGTTAAAATTAAGGTGATTATTGTTTTTAAAATGGTTTAATTATGTTTTAACGCAAGGTCCACGAATATTTTTTACATCTAATTCAATTTTACTTTATTTACCGACTAATTCGTTAGTAATAAACTGTTAAGTTTTTTTCCATTACTGAAATATCCATTTTACCGGCTTTACAGCTCACTTAAAGATACCACTTGGATCTTAAAAAACTCTTAACTGTAATTTTTTCTATTCTTTTTCACACTCTTAAAGCTAAGGAGTATAGGAATTGTTTACTAACAAAGGTAGCAACTCTACATTTTTCCTGACAAAACAAATTTTTCACATCAATCTTGATCATAATCCTTAGTTTTATGCTATATATTACTACTTGATGAATATGTTAATAAATTTTTATAGGGGAAAAATTTAAAAAAAAGTGTTACTTTTGCTATAGAGTAAGGCAATCTTAGCGTTTATCATTATTCTATTTTTTATAAAACATTAAAATTCAGTCAAATGAGAAAAATAATTCTACTATTTACTTGTATGTTCGGTATTTCAGTTTTCTCACAAATCAAGGTGTTGAAAAACGAAAGTATAGTGGAAATTGGTAAAGATAATTCCGTAGGCTTATATAAAAAAGAAGATAGATTCACTGTTAATTACCAAGATCTTAATACAGCAAATCTTAATACATTTAGATCTTTTTCTTTTCAGAATCTGAGCGGAGACGTTTCTGACTTATACCAACTGATCACTAGCGGTTTTATCAATACTCCTGAAAGCAATATTGTTCTGGAACTTCCTAACGATATTATCGAACTGCATTATGAGAAAAACTACGGCCAGCCAACTGTACAGTTTATTCAATATATCAATAAAAACAAAAAATATGTTGGAAAATCACAGTTTTTGAATAAAAAACAGGTGGATAAGATTTTCGGCAAATTAAACGGAAAATCTTCATTGTATGATAAACCCGGAACCATGGACAACAATGGCGGAAAACCTTCCAGCAACCAGGCTTCAACAGCATCTCCTTCATCTAGCAAGGATAAAAAATCAAGAAAATAATCGGTTTTTGAAAATATTAAATTAACTCATTCACCCGAATGAGTTTTTTATTTTTATTTTTGCAAAAAGATCATTACAATTATGTCTCTTCAAATAAATAATCTAACCAAGAAATTTGGCGAACAAACCGCTTTGAACCACATTAATATTTCTATTAAAAAAAACGAAATTATTGGGCTTCTTGGCCCTAATGGAGCAGGAAAATCAACATTAATGAAATCTATTGTCGGTGCACTAAAAATTGATGAAGGAGAGATCATTTTTAATGGAAAAAATATTACGGAACACGGGATTGACAGCAAGAAAAAAATAGGTTTTCTTCCGGAAAATAATCCGCTGTATCTGGAAATGTATGTAAAAGAATACTTACAGTTTGTTGCGAATATTCATAAAATAGAGGATTCAAGAGTAGATGAGGTTATTGAGCTGGTAGGAATCACTCCTGAAAAAGCAAAAAAAATCGGGCAGCTATCAAAAGGATACAAACAGAGAGTCGGCCTTGCTCAGGCAATTATCCATCAGCCGGATTTATTGATTTTGGATGAGCCTACAAATGGTCTGGATCCTAACCAGATTATTGAAATAAGGAATGTAATCAAAGAAATCGGTCATGAGAAATCGGTTTTACTTTCAACGCACATCATGCAGGAAGTGGAAGCACTTTGTTCTCGTGTGATCCTTATTCATAAAGGAAATATTCTACAGGATTGTCTGATTGATGAATTCAAAGGGAAGTTTGAAAGCTTGGAAGAAGCCTTCGCAAGTTATACGGCTTAAAATAATACATGCTCTAGAATTGGGAGCATTTTTTTATGTTTTACCACAAAAGTCCAAAAGATTTTAAATCAAGAATTGCTATTCGTTTTCTCCTCAATTGTAGAGACAATTTAATTGTTTCCATATAAACTGATAGTAAATGATCTGAACGGAAAAATAATCGTAAATCAAAAACGCAAATATTATCAAAAAATAAATATGTTTCTTATTTTACTTAAAGCTTTTTATTCAATGGCATAGAAATTGAGACCACTAGTTTCTAAAAAGAAATGATGAAATACCTTTTAAGCGCTTGTTTAATTGCGCAGTTTTCAATGGCATTAGCCTGTATTATTCCAACGGGTAATGAGCCTTCAACGATTCTCTTCCAAAAAGATAAAGCCCCGAAATCTTTTATAATAAAAACCAAGAAATTCAAGATAAAAATTGATAAGCAGGCCAATGGAACCTATCTTTATCAATCCTGGGGAGCCCAATCGCCGATCACTGCAAAACCAAGCCTTGTAATAAAAAATGGCACTGTAGAATATGAAACGCAGGGAGACCGATACTATTATAATTTCAAAAACAAGGGATATGATTATACTGTTGTAAAAGAATTCGGAGGTGCAAAATACATGTATACCCTGATGGTAAGCGACAAAAATAAAAATACGGTTCTTACCGAAGACGGTGAAATCGTTAATAAATAAAATAATAAGCTCTCGTTTTATAAGCGGGAGTTTTTATTATGTTCCTAATTGTTTCAGGTAAAAAACGCTTTCATCAAAGCTGTTTTTGGCAGCATGATAGCCAATATTAAAAATTTGCTCCAACCGCTCTTTTCTTCTTTCAAAAGTTCCGAAAGTCGACAATTCCTGAGAAGTTATAAACCAATCGCAGTAATCAAACTTAATTTTTTCAACCCGATAAGAAAGTAAATCATAAGAACGAGAGACAACAGCTTTAATGGATTTTAAATCATTAATTTTAATATCATGAGGTGGAGAAACAAAAACTCCGATCAGCTTATCGCAATCTTCTCGAATGATATCCGCGGGAAAATTATTCAAAACTCCTCCATCACAGTACATCTCGTCACCGATAATATAGGGTGTGGTAATCCCCGGAATGGAGCATGAAGCAATAATTGCATCTACAATTTTAAAATCTTTATCAAAAATCTTTTCTGTACCGCCTACCAGCTCAGTAGCCACAATTTTCACTTCTTTATCCAAATCACCTAATTTCATTTCTCCGAAAATAGGATTCAGGTAGTTTCTGAAAATCACTGAGGAAACCAATCCCGGCTGATTAAAAGCAAAATGCTTCCAGTTAAAAAAATAAACCGAATTAAAGAATTCCAGTATTTCTTCCGGAGTTTTGCCCACTGCGTAAAGGCAGCCTACAATAGAACCTGCACTGCAGCACGACAAAACGTCTATATCAATATTCTTTTCATGTAAGAATTTTAAGACCCCTGCATGGGCAATACCTTTTGTTCCGCCGCCGGATAGCACGAGTCCCACTTTTTCAAAATCCATAGAATAAAATTACACAAACAGAATGAAAGAAATAGATTAATTTTTCTAAATTTGAAAATTTTAAAATTATTTTAATAAAATTTAAAAATAAATCAAGTTATCTTTTACATCTATTTTGATTCATATTTTTTAAGAATTTTCAGAAGATCCGTATCTTCAGCCATCAAATCAATTAAGGTAACCAAATCAGGATAGCTTCCGAACTTTTCTTTCAGCAGCGGTCTTACACCGGGTGCTTTGAAATATATTTCTGTAATACTTTTATCTTTATGAAGCAGTAGGTAATCTTTATGATCTGTTTTATAGGTGTAAATTGGCCCTGTATAAAAATTATTTCTGTACCATTCTGATTTTTTCCCTTTAAACATGATCTGCAACAGACCGATATCCTTAGAAAGAACAGATTTGGAATCGATAAACCTGATTTTATGATTTTTTGAATCTGTAATTTCCATGTAGCTGATATCATTTTCAAGGACTTTTGCCTTTTTTCCTGATGCATCCAGAATTGTCATCTGACGGATATAAGTAGCAGCTGAAAATTCTTCGTCAGAATAAAGGCCTGTATTCAAAACCTTCGTTTTAATGGTATCTTTAGAATTTTTTAATACATATTTTACAGGAAAATATACTTCATCAAGCATTCCTTTCTTTTGCGAAAACAAAAAATTACAACAAAGGAAAATAAGTAATACGGGAATTTTTTTCATGATCCTAAGATAGAAGTTGTTTAAACTTATTTAGACAAAAAAGTTCCAAGAAAATTAGCAATTTTGGATTGCAATTTAAAAAACTAATAATCTGGAACTCATCAGTA
>NZ_FTMM01000010.1 GCF_900156075.1 Chryseobacterium sp. RU37D
TGTACGAAAACAGATTTAAAATAGAGCAGGCAAATGCTTGGTTAGACGGCTTTAAGGCTTTGCTGATAAGATTTGAAACGTTGGATATTACTTGGGAGAATCTGCATTTTTTAGCATTTTCTTTAAGATTAATCAAAAAATTAAAAGTTTAAACAACTTCATAGTATATAAATTTATAAAAAAATTGACTTTAAAAATTATCAAGATTACAGAATAAAATGAACCAGAGCCTGTTTAATGTTTACTTTTATATTAAAATTTGATCAAATGCAGGTTAACAAAAAATCCTGCGTAAATTAATTCCAGTTCAGTTAAATTCAAAGAGTTTTGAAAATTGAAAATAACACAATTTAACATAATATTAATTATAGGAGTTTTATTTTACTAAAAAATTATTATAAAAATTGTCTAATTAAATAGCTTCATATATATTTATAGTCAAATATCTATATAATAGAACAAAAACGGCCGTAAAATTATCTACCATCTTAATCCAAATAAAATGAAAGAAATTGCTGATTTTATAGAACATTTTCGAAAAATGTGGGATGACAGATTCAATAAGCTAGAAAATATTATGATAAATTATCAATCAAAAAAATAAAAATATGGAGCTGAAAACAATGCTTAATATGAGCAAAAAGAAACTTACCGCAGAACAAAACAAAGAGCTTTTAAATGTTTTAAAAAACCGTTTTGAAAAAAATATGAACCGTCATAAAGGATTAAACTGGGAAAAAATCCAAGCAAAGCTGGAGAAATATCCTGAAAAACTCTGGTCTTTAAACGAAATGGAACAAACCGAAGGCGAGCCCGACGTGGTAGATTATGACAAAAAAAATGACGAATATCACTTTTTCGACTGCTCTCCCGAAAGTCCAAAACGAAGAAGTCTTTGCTACGATCATCAAGCCTGGGAATCTCGAAAAGCCAACAAACCCGAAAGCAATGTTATTGATATAGCCTCTGAAATGGGCATCGAACTTTTGTCTCAGGAGCAGTATCACAAACTTCAAGAGCTTGGAAAATTTGATTTAAAAACTTCGAGTTGGATAAAAACACCTGAAAATATCAGGAGTTTGGGAGGTGCAATTTTTTGTGATCGCCGTTACAATACAGTATTTACCTATCACAATGGTGCAGATTCTTACTATGCAGCAAGAGGTTTTCGCGGCTGCTTGAAAATTTAAAAAAATTTTGAGTTATAAATGATGAGTTATAAGTTTTTTCTTATGACTCTTTTATTTTAAATTCTTCAACCAAGGAGATTCTACACTCCAGAATATTATGTTAACTCCAAGATAATTTTCTGCATACTCCACAAACTCCTCTTTTGTAAACGGTTTTTTCGTCTTGGGATTTTTGTAAGTCAACGTTGGCTCTTGCACGGCCATCGCCACCAATGAAAGCTTTCCTTTATATTGATGAAAAAAAGGATATGAGTTTTTCATGTGTGCATTTTTATTCGGAACAATATCCGGTCCGCCCAATCCTATATTATTTTTATTCGCAAAATCAAACAGTCTTGACATATATTTATGGTCATTTTCCCATTCACACGGAAAAAAATTCACATATTGTAAAACATAAGATTTTTTGAAAGCATTTCTTGCAAGTTTTAAATTATTCAGTTCAGCCTGAAAATATTTATCACAGCTGAAACCTGTCTTATCCCGCTTCAAATCAATATCGATTGCCGTTTCCGGTAAATTGATTCCTTGAATTTTCCCATCAAACTTCTTTGCCAACTCTCCTATCAATTTTTGAAATCTTTGCTGAACCACGGGATTCCATTGCTGTGTGACCCAACCATTTCCTATGGGTTTATTTTCACCGGGATTATCATATTGAGCAACCAAACCACCCTTAAATTCTTTTTCATTTAAGATATAATCCGGAACAAATCTGGCTTCCGGTTCAAAAAAACGATCCTGAAGCTGTATGAATAATTTTCTATTGAACTTGGTTAAATATTTCAAATCTTTTTCAATTTTTGAAAAATCATAAACATTTCTTGCTTTTTCTAACGATCTCCAATTATAAATAATCTGTACACCTCCGATATCTTTTCGAGTGATTAAATTTTCAATATCTTCTAAATTTTCCGAAGAAGTATAGATGTAATTTTGTGGAGCTTGCGCCGCTGAAAAACTTAGCCCTAAAATCAAAAATGCAACGCAAATATTTTTTTGAATTTTTTTCATTTTGAAGCTTTTTACTCTATTCTATCAGTTTTCGTGCCTAAATCAAATTTTGTTTATAAGGTAAAATATTTGGATAAATTTATATTAAGCAAGAAGAAAGATCTACAGAGTTTGGTCATTGAAAATAAAAAGTTTAAACAGATTTAATATAAAAATATAATTATTTTAACCTGAATAATATATTTTTTATTTAAAATAATTTTCTTTCATATATAAATACTATTATTAATTTAGCATTATTGAAATTTAACTTAAATAATAAACAAGAATATGAAAAAAATAATCTTATTAGCTTCATTATCAATTTTCTTACAGAATTGCAATAAGAAAACAGAAGTTCCTACCCCTGTATCCACGTCTGACAAGGCAGCTACCAGTTCGGTAGCCGATACTTTAGGTGCAAAATCTTTTTGCTACATAGGAGTAATGAGAAAAGATACGATATACATAACTATTGATGATAATCTTGGAACCATTACTGGGAAAATGGCGATAAAAAATAATGAAAAAGATAGTAATAAAGGAGATTTGACCGGCATAAAATCCGGAGACACTCTAAAGCTTACTTATGATTTTGTAGCTGAGGGCACTACCGGAAATAAAAATGACATCTATTTTCTTCAGACAAAAGAAGGCCTGATAGAAGGCATTGGAGAAAGAGATGCCGCAACCGGAACAAAATACGCCAACGAGGCCAAGATCAAATATCAGGGCGGAAGAAATCTTAAAACAGCAGATTGTAATATAGTTGCAAAAGCTTTGAAATAAATAATTTAAATAAAAATGGTGGTCTTTATGGCCACCATTTTCTTATAACTCTTTCTTAATAATTTCAATAAATTCATTCACAGGCTCATCTCCTGTATTCCATGAAGTGATGAGACGAATTGTGGAAAAATTTTCGTTAATTTTCTTCCAAATATAAAATTCAAACTTTACAGATAGCTTTTCAATTAAACTGTTGTGCAAAATCGGAAAAATCTGGTTAGTATACGTATCAGACAGAAACTGCACTCCCCTTTCCTCCATCGCTTTTTTGATTTTCATGGCCTGCCGATTGGCATGTCTGGCAAGATCGAAATACAGATCATTTTTCATGAGCTCCAAAAATTGGATTCCCAGTAATCTCCCTTTCGCCAGCAACGCACCTTTTTGTTTGATATTAAAAGCAAAATCCGTCTGAAGTTCCTGATTATTAACGACAATTGCCTCACCGATCAAAGCTCCGTTTTTTGTTCCGCCGAGGTAAAAAATATCCGTCAGTTCTGCTACTTTTTCTAACGTTAAATCACTGATTTCAGAGGTCAGGCCATGTCCCATTCTTGCTCCATCCATGAATAAGTAGAGTTTATTTTCTTTACAAAAATTCGAAAGCATTTCTAATTCTTTTGCTGTATAAACCGTGCCAAGCTCAGTAGAATTGGATATATAGACCATTTTCGGCATTACCTGGTGAGGTATATTTCGATGATTTTCCAACACAGGAATGATGTCGGACGGCATGAGTTTCCCATCTTCTTTTTCAATGCTTATAATTTTATGCCCTGTTGCCTCAATGGCCCCAGTTTCGTTATTAAGGATATGGCCTGTAGAAGCCGAAATAGCACATTGATATGGCCTTAAAACAGAAGAAATTACAATTAAATTAACCTGTGTACCACCCGAAACAAAATAAATTTCAGACTTCGGACTTTTCATTTTTATTTTTATTAATTCTTTTGCTTTCAAAGAATATTCATCTTCACCATAACCTGCCTGCTGATCAAGATTATGCTTCAAAAGTGATTGTAAAATATCAGGATGACAACCTTCGGAATAATCGTTTTTGAATGAAAATTTCATAAAGCAAAATTAAAAAACTTCATCTGAAAAATAGAATTAATTAATAAAATTTTGTTAGATTTGTAATGAAAACCATCTAACATTTTGAAAACAACACTTACAGAAGAAAATTACCTGAAGGCTTTATTTCACCTGGTTGATAATGAAAGTAAGGTGACAATCAATGAGCTCAGCAAATTTTTAACCGTAAAAATGCCGAGTGTGAATAATATGATGAAAAAGTTTGCGGATAAAGGCTGGGTAATCTACGAAACTTACAAACCATTGATAGTTACAGAAAAAGGCCGCCGTGAAGCTGCTTTGGTGGTAAGAAAGCACAGGCTTACCGAAATGTTTTTGGTAAAAAAAATGAATTTTGGATGGGAAAATGTTCATGAAATTGCAGAGCAGCTTGAGCATGTGCACTCCACAATTTTTTTTGATAAAATGGATGAAATACTGGATCACCCAAAATTTGATCCTCATGGAGAGCCAATTCCCGATAAAGACGGAAATATTATCGCTCAGGATCTTCAAAAACTGAGCAACTGTACTCTTGGCGATACCGTAATTTTTGCTTCTGTTACGCTTTCTGATGATGCTTTCCTTAATTATTTAACAGAAAGGAATCTACTTTTAAATAAAAAAATTAAAATTTCAAAGATTGAAAATTTTGACAAGTCAATGACTGTAGAGATTGATGGAAAGCATGAAATTTTGAGTAGAAAAGCAACTGATAAAATCCTGGTAAAGAAATAAATCATAACTCTTAGAACCTCAGAATCCAAGACTATTTCAAGCTAATTTTCAAAAATATCAGAGACTTTTTCAATTTTCTCAGACTATATTGAATTAATGCAGCGAAAATCGGAAAATTCCAGTAATATTTTTTTATAAAATCAATTTTATAAAAAACATATTTACATCAATTTTAATATTTAGTTAATTTTATAAATCATTGCCTTCGTTTTAATTCTGACCTTAAATTAACCGTATCTTTGCAGCCTGAAAATGGTATTTATAATGAAAAGTATTTATTCTAAAATTCTGATTTTAGTATTCGTGGCATCTTCACTTTATTCTTATGCGTGGGGATTGACGGGACACAGAATTATCGCAGAAATTGCAGAAAATCATCTTTCCGGAAAAGCGAGAAGGAAAATCAAAAAAATTACGGGCAAAGAACGTCTTGCATACTGGGCAAACTGGCCGGACTTTATAAAATCTGATACTACAGGAGTATGGAAAGAGGCTTCATCATGGCATTATGTAAATATTAATCCACAAACAGATTTCAAAGTATTTGAACAAAAACTGAAAGCACAGGCGGGAGCAAGCTTATATACTCAGATTAAAATATTATCCAACCAGATCAAAAATGAGAAAACTTCTGAAAAAGACAGAAAAATTGCATTTATCTTCTTAATCCACATTATGGGTGATCTTGCACAGCCATTACACGTAGGAAGAGCTGAAGATCTTGGAGGAAATAAGATTAATGTTACTTATTTTGGAGATAAAACGAATCTACATTCCGTTTGGGATGGGAAATTGGTTGATTCTCAAAAATATAGTTACACAGAATATGCAAAACTTCTTGATATTAAATCCAATGATGAAATAAAACAAATCCAGACCGGAACTTTAGAAGACTGGCTGTATGATTCTCATAAAATCGCAAATAGAATCTACACACAAACGCCAGATGGCTCAAAATTATCTTACGATTATCAATACAAGTTTAATGAAACAATGGAAAGACAGCTTCTTTACGGAGGTTTGAGACTAGCGAAATGGTTGAATGATTTGTTTTAATGGCTGTTAGTTGGTGGTTTTTAGTTTTTAATTTAACTTAATTATATAAGCGAAACTTGGTTTCGCTTTTTTGCTTTTAAAGGTTAGTTGAATTTAATGATTTATTACAAAGTATGTTATGCTGAAAGCATCTAAACAATATTTGAAAGGGTTCGAATCCAAATGCTTTCAACATGACAAACTTTGTGAACATTCCCTTAATTTTCTAATAAATGACCACAACTCTAGCCCCTATTGAGAAGCCTGTATAAGGCTTTTTCATGTTTCGGCGGCGGCAAAGCCGCCGCCGAAACATGAAAAAGCGAGTAGTGAAAGCGGGATGAGCTTCAAATAAAATTTAAAAGAATAAAATCTTTTATGTATAACCTAAAGAATCGCGATTCTGTGATTTGAGAATTATAACTTACAACTATTTTTTCAGTTTAATTTAAATAAAATAAAAAAATATTGAAACATGTGTAACCTTTTTATCTTTTCAAACGTATATTATTATAGAAACTCTTTTTTGAGGATAAAATAGATGAGACAGTTAAAAATTACTAAGCAGGTTACCAACAGGGAAACTGCTTCATTAGACAAGTATTTGCAGGAAATTGGTAAGGTAGAGCTTATTACTGCAGACGAAGAAGTAGAATTGGCGCAAAGAATCCGTGCCGGTGACAGAGCTGCATTGGAAAAATTAATAAAAGCCAACCTTCGTTTCGTAGTTTCTGTATCTAAACAATACCAAAACCAAGGTCTTTCTTTACCGGATTTGATCAACGAAGGTAACCTAGGACTTATGAAAGCTGCAAAAAGATATGATGAAACCAGAGGTTTCAAATTTATCTCTTACGCAGTTTGGTGGATTCGTCAGTCCATTTTACAGGCATTGGCAGAACAATCAAGAATTGTAAGATTGCCATTAAATAAAATTGGTTCAATCAACAAAATTAACAAAGCATACGCTCACCTTGAGCAGGAAAACGAAAGACCACCTTCTCCGGAAGAATTGGCTGAAGTTCTTGACATGAGCGAGGAAGATATTAAGGAATCTATGAAAAATTCCGGTAGACACTTGTCTATGGATGCACCTTTAGTGGAAGGTGAAGATTCTAATCTTTACGATGTATTGCGTTCAGGAGAATCTCCAAGCCCGGATAAGGATCTGATGCTTGAGTCTCTTCAGATCGAGATTGAAAGAGCATTGAATACCTTAACTCCGAGAGAGGCTGATTTGGTAAGACTATATTTCGGTCTGAACGGAAAACATCCAATGACTTTGGAAGAAATTGGTGAAACTTTTGATCTTACAAGAGAAAGGGTTCGTCAGATCAAAGAAAAAGCGATCAAGAGATTGAAACACAATACCAGAAGTAAGATTTTAAAATCTTATTTGGGGAAATAATTTTGAACGAAACAACTTAATAGGCGGAGCTTGATTTTCAGGGTCCGCTTTTTATTTGATACTGTTTGTTAATATCTTTAAATTAATTTACCATTTAAATTCTTATGAAACAATTTCTCATTACATTATTGGGTGAATTTCAAACAAGAATATTATAATTTTTTATAAAAAAATAATTCGCTAAAATAATTATTTAATACAAAAAATATTAGCTAATAAAATTATCTTACAGTTATTTAATAATTAAACATATTTAATTCACAAATTACTGAAAATAAACAATTTATGTAATAACATAAAAATATTTGTTTAATTAAAAATATATCCTATTTTTGACAAAAAATTCACAATACCCTGATAACATAAATTATGAGAAAATTTTATTTATTTTTTCCATTTTTAGTGTGTATTTTTTCAAATATACTTGCACAGGTAGGAATAGGAACATCCATAATACAACCCGGAGTAATGCTTCAAATAGAAAGTAGTAATAAAGGCGTTTCCCTTCCGAATGTAAACCTAACTTCAACGGCAATCTTTTCGCCCATTATCGGAACAGCTACCACTGGCCTCATGGTCTACAATACCGCCACTTCGGGCACAGGCAGCACAGCGGTAAGCCCCGGATTATATTATTGGAACAACGCTATTCCAGCGTGGGTAAAGCTTCAGCAGAAAAACGCAAGCGAAACAGCTTTATTTTCCAATCAAAATACTACCAACAACATCAATTCCGGAAGCGGTGTGTTTACTGATCTTTTTGCTAATGTAAGATTCAACAACAATCCTGCATTATACCAAAAAGTTGATAATTCTACTTTAAAGATCAATGAAACCGGCTACTATAAAGTAATGCTGAATCTTGATCTTTTTTCTAATGGAAGCAAAGACAATTTTGGGATAGAAATTTTAGTCAACAATCAGGAAAATATTGTTACGGACAATATCTATATTCCGGGGAGAGCAATCAGTTCACAGCCCAACAGCAGAGCATACGTGGTATATGTTCCGATCAATGTGGCAGGCTATACGCTTCGCGTGAGGGCTTACGAAATAGATCCGGCAACAGATGTTTATTTCAGAAATGCAAACAGCTCAACTATTTCAATCGAAAAAATCAGATAAATGAGAAAAAAAATATTCTCTTCTTTCTTTTTGCCTGTATATTTGTAAAATTTTATTCACAGATAGGCATTGCGACAAATACAATTCCTGATGGGGTTATGATGCAGATGGGTACCAATAATAAAGGTTTCCTTCCTCCCAGAATTGCACTTACTTCGAGAACTTCTACTGCTCCGTTGCCTAATACAATTCCTACAGGAACAATTGTTTTTAATACTTCAACCACAGGAAGTTTCCCAAATTTAATCACCCCGGGAGCCTATTGGTGGAGTGCGGAAGATAAGCAATGGACTAATTTTAGCACCAATCTTGATACTGCAACCGCAAAATATACCAATTCTGAAACGTCAACTAATTACAACACAACGAGCTGGCAAAATGTAAAGCTTTTCGGGAACCTGATATATAACGAAAATAGTCATATTTATTCGGGAAATACAACGGCGCATACTTTAACCGTGAAAAAGAAAGGCCTATACTCCATTTCTTCAATTCTTTCTTTTGACAGGCTCAGCGGATCAAACAGTTCTATGGTCTCAATGGCAGCAAGGATTTTTGTTAATGGAAACCCCGTAGGAACAGAACAGGTATTTTCGCCTGAAGAAACCGTTTCAGTAAATAGTGATCGTGGTCTTTTCTCCCATTCCTTTACAGAATACCTTCAGTTGAATGCTAATGATGTAATCAGTATACGAATAAAAAA
This sequence comes from Chryseobacterium sp. RU37D, assembly GCF_900156075.1. GTDB lineage: Bacteria > Bacteroidota > Bacteroidia > Flavobacteriales > Weeksellaceae > Chryseobacterium. The sequence continues at coordinate 9,056 of NZ_FTMM01000010.1, forward strand.
AACCGACGGTGTTTATTCTTCAGGTTATGGTGATTCTGCGGTGCAGTTCCATGCAAGCGGCGATTCCAGCTTTGCAATTTTGAGAATCAGGTAAAATTCTAAAAACAAAACATGAAAAAAATTTATAAAATACTCCTTTTTATCTTCCCTATTATAGCTATTTCAGCACAAGTCGGAATAGGTATCTCAAATCCTGTTTCTTCTGCTGTTCTGGATGTTACAAGCAGTAATAAAGGGGTTTTAATCCCAAATGTGAGCTTACTTGCAACCAACAATAAGGCTCCATTATCCGGTAATATTCCCAACGGAACTTTGGTATTCAATACGGTAAGCAACGGAACAGATGAAACAGCGATTTTTCCCGGGATTTATCAATGGAACAATGGAGAATGGATCTATCCATCAAGCCTGGGAGAACCAAAAGCCAAAGCAGTAAAATTTACAAACTCTTCGGCAAGCACCACTAATTTTAATTCTGCAAATACAACAATATCTTCCGGTATTGATATATTTAACACATTGGTTTTCAATGATGATCCGACTATATTCGAAAAAATCGATAACTATCAGCTGAAGGTCAAACAAAGCGGATTGTATCTGATCTCGGTGAATCTTGCTTTAAAACAAAATCCCGCATCTGAGGATAGTGAAGTCTACGATTATATTTATTTTAATCTTGATGGAGCATTGGCATCGTCTAATATTGCTACTCTTCCGCCACAATATAATCCTGGTAGGATCAATATCAACGGACGATTTGCTTTTGGCTCCAATTCTTATATCTATGCCAATGCAGGACAAATTCTTACCCTTCAGTCAAAAAGATGGAAGGACGGATCAAACTACAATGGAACAATAAATTTCGATGCCAACAGTCTCTCAAGCGTGACTATAATCAAACTCAAATAATTAATTTTGCTAAAAAGGAACTCTATTTTGAGTTCCTTTGTTTTTAATATGTTAAAGTAATTCCGGCACCCCACCCCAATTCATTGTCATAATTTCCGGAAACAGATAACCATTTCTGTAAAATATACCGCAATCCTGTACTGAATTCTCCATCGGAATTTACTGTAAAACTTCCTCTCAATCTTCTGGAAAGCGGAATATTTTCTCGGCTCAGTTCCAGTAAAACTTTCCCGTTTTGATCTACACTTGCATCAGCTGTAATCAGCATCGGTAAAAGATATTGCATTCCGACAATAAAATTTGCTTTATTTTTGGAAGCTGTCTGCTGACCGAACCAGGTTTTCTTCCCATGAAAATCCATTCCCATATCTTCCATCATCTGCAGTTCCATAATTTCATGGTTTTTTTGAATTCTAAACCCCGCATAAGGAATCGCCCATTGGAATTTTCCTAAAAATCTTCCTATTTTAAAATTTCCTTCAAAATGATTAAAATCCCAGTTTGTATGAAATTCATTCAAGTTACCCCATCTAGGCCCGAACATCGTCATTGTTTCCGCATGAATTCTATTACTGTTGATATCCAGCATTACCATCGAACTGATCATTCTATTATCTTTCAAAAAGTTTTTCCATGCTAATTTTCTATTAGGAAGCTGTGGATTCGGTTTAGAATTTTCATAACTGAAAATCCTTCCCATTCCCACCATCATGTGATACAGAATATGGCAGTGGAAAAACCAATCCCCATCCTGGTTGGCTGCAAATTCAATTGTATTGGTTTCCATCGGCATAATATCGACAACATTTTTTAGCGGCGAATACTCTCCTTTAGAATTAATCAACCTGAAATCATGCCCGTGAAGGTGCATCGGATGGCGCATCATAGAATTATTATACATGGTAATTCTCAGAATCTCGCCTTTTTTTACTAAAATTTTGTCTGTTTCTGTAACAGTTTTGTTGTCTAATGTCCATAAATAATGGTTCATATTTCCTTCCAGCGTAAATTTTAATTCTCTTACATTTTCAGATGGAAGAATTGTTTTTTCAGGAGATTTTAAAATATTATAAGACAACCTTTTAATGGATTTTTCCTGCTTCATATCCATACCGGAATGATTAGAATGATCGGTTGACGAAGCTTTTGAATCCATATTTTCTTCTTTAGCTTTAATTCCCATCATTTCATTTATGTGCTTCATTGTCATTTTCCTTTGGCTTTCAGGAAGTTCCGGGTACATCACCTCGTTCACATCCATCATCTGATTACCCATCGTCATGTTCATCGGCTTCATATTTCCACTCATTTCCATCATGCCATTCATCATTTTCATTCCTTCAAAAAGCATTAATCTCGGTAAATCCGGAGCTTCAACTTTTTCTCCTGAACCCAACCAAAGCGATGCATGACCAATTCTGTCTTCCGAAGTTGCCCTAAACTCAAAATTTTTATTTTCCGGGACTGTCACTTCAATATCATATGTTTCGGAAACACCGACTATCAAACGGTCTACTTCCACAGGAACGACATCGTTACCATCATTGGCAACAACTTTAAATTTCCCGCCTCCAAAATTCAACCAAAAATAAGTCGACGAACCGCCGTTTGCAATTCTTAATCTGACCTTATGACCAGCTTTTAATTGAGAATAATCTGAACTTGGAAGCCCATTGATGAGAAATTTATCATAATAAACATCACTCACATCCATTGCTTCCATCCTTTTCCATTCATTGAGTGCTTTTGTCCCGACATTCCCTGATTTTATAGCTTCCCAATAACTTTGAACTGCATTTTTTTTAATCGCATACCAATCTGTATTCGCCATGTGAAGCCTTCTTGCAATCTGCATTGGATCTTCATCACTCCAATCTCCTAACAATACTGGGATTTCTTTGGTGTAATTCACTTTTGGCTCTCCTTCTCTTTTTTGAAAAACCAAAATCCCATTCATCCCGATCTGCTCCTGGAGCGCTTCATGAGAATGATACCAATATGTTCCGTTTTGAGAAACTTTAAATTTATATAAATGTATTTCTCCAGGTTTTACAGGTTTTGTTGTAAGATACGGAACACCATCATGTTCATTAGGCAAGATCACACCATGCCAGTGAAAGCCTGTATTTTCTTTTAGCATATTGTGAAGATAAATTTCCGCTGTATCCCCTTCCGTAAAATATAAAGTAGGAGCCTGCAATTTTCCGTTTATTGCAATTGCTCTACTATTTTTACCTGTAAAATTTACAATCGTGTCTTTTACATATAAATCATAGCGAACCGTTTTTCCGCCAAAGCTTAATTTCCCATTTTCAGAATTCCTTTTTAAAACAGAGTTTTGAGATTCTGGTTCAGACTGAAGTTCAGTTTCAACCAGATCCATTCTGCATTTCGGGCATTTTCCAGGTTTATCGGAAATAACTTCCGGATGCATCGGACAAGTGTATTTTTGAGATTTAGTTTGAGACTTTGGTTCCGCTAAGGTTTTATCTTGAACTTTATCTTTAGAAGTCAAAACAGGTTTAGCAACATTCACTTTATCTATCTTAGTAGCCACCTTAGCTTTGTTTGTCTTCTTCACCTCTTTAGAATCAACCATTTTCTCAACCTTAGCCTTAACTTTATTTTCCGTTGATTTTACCTCTGCTTTTGGTATCACCGTTTTTACTGTGGGTTTTGTGACTACAATTTTTTTTCTTAATGTCATTCCACATTTCGGACAATCTCCGGGTTTTGAAGAAACAACTTCAGGATCCATCGGACAGGTATAAAATATTTTTGTCGTTTGTGAAAAGCTGAAAACAGAGAACAAAAGTATCAGAAACATTATCATTTTTTTCATAATATTCCGAAGTTTTGAATTGAAGTTGCGTAGCTTAATTAAAACTTTTATTCATTGATGAAATAATTAAAGTTAATTCTAACTTAAGATATACAACTTATTATTTTAAAATAAAATAGATTGGTTATTTAATCTCAGATTTCACACTTCCACATGAAAGCATAGAACTTCCGTAATAAGGATTTACAATTTTCTTTTCATCGCTCAGCCAGCTTCCATCTGCCATTGGACAATACTGAACATAAATTGGATTTTCTGAAAGTTTAAACTCTTTCGTAAGCCCGATCATATTGTCTGATAAGTTAAAAAAAGTTTCTCGCTGCACAGTAATATTTCTGGCTTCAGAAATTGCTGTTGCATCTTTTTTTAGAATATTTAAATTTCCTTCCGAAACCACTTTATAATCAATAGCAGAGGCCGTTTTGATAAATTCTTCGGCAGCTTTTGATGTTTTGTCTGCATCATCTGAAGCCAATGCCGATTTTATGGCAATATAATTTTGATAAAGCTTAGAAACCTGTGCATCTTTTTTAGATTGCGCGGAAATTGAAAGTATTGAGAATAAAGATAATACTGCTGTAATGATATATTTTTTCATTGTTTTAAATTTTAGAATTAATTTTTTTAATATAGAATTATTTAAAAACATCGCATAAAGCGACAAGACATACTGTTCCGTAAAGATAAAAATACCAAACGACAGGTGATTTTAAATTCTAAAATTACAATGACTGACGAAGATCGGAACCGATCGGTATTCCGGTGGCGCATTAATCTGTATCTGAGTAAATTTTGTAGCCGAAAAAGATTTGTCTGTAAAGAAAAATTCATGTTCTTGAACTTCTGAAATCTGTTTTACAGAATTAATTTTAAGGAGATCCGATTTTTGGGAATCATCCACTTTTACAACTTTGATTTCTATTTTACAACAGTCTTTTTTGCTTTTAACACCGCATTTGCTGCAAATGGCATCAACCTTCTGGCTGATCAAAGCAAATTCCTCCATGCAATAATGAACGCTGAAAACCGCACCCGAAGAGAACCCGAAGTAGAAGACAGAGTACAATATGGCAAGAATCTTTTTCATTACAAAGCAAAGTTAAAAATATAATGTAGAATGTGTATTATAAAATTTTGTATTGTTTTTATAAAATTTTGAAAATAAAAACTCCTGAAAGTCTCAGAAGTTTTTATTTTATTATTTAAAAATTTTGCAGATTCTAAAGAGTCAGCTGCCTGAATCTTTTATTTAATTTTAAATTCAAGCTTTACATTAAAGAAACGTCCTGTAAGACGTACCGGAACCGGATACATCAAATTCGTATTGGCATCCGCAATCCATTGGTTGGCAACCGTATTTCTGATATTGAATGCGTTGAAAACCTGAACTCCTAAAGTCAGTTCATCAAAATTACCCCAGAATCCGTAGCCGCTTTTCTTTTCCTTAGGATCAATAAAAACGTAGGAAAGTCCCAAATCAACCCTTTTATAAGATGGCAGCGTTTTTTGATATACATAAGGATCCGTAAGTACCGGCGCTCCTGTGGGTAATCCCATGGCATAGGTGAGTGTCAGATTAACACGCATTTGAGGGAAAGCCGGCATATAATCCTGGTAGAACATGGCAAATCTGAACCTTTGGTCTGTAGGCCTTGGGATATCTCCTCTTCCATCAATATTTTCATACACTCTAGCATAACTTGCAGATAACCAAGAATCAACACCTGGAACAAATTCTCCGAATAATCTTGTATCGATTCCATAGGCGTACCCTGAAGCATTGTTCTTACCCGTATAACGGATTCTCACGTTGTCCATATAATACGGAATCAGATTATCCATCTTTTTATAGTAAAGCTCTGTGGTCAGCTTAAATGGCCTGTCGTACATAAAAAATTCATAGTCATTAGCCAAAATCGCCTGAATTGATCTTTGAGATTTTATATTGCTGTTAAAATTTCCGTCTAAATCTTTGATTTCTTTATAAAATGGGGCCTGGTAATAAATCCCTCCCGAAAGCCTGAACAACATATCCGTATCCCAATCCGGCTTGATGGCAAATTGTGCTCTTGGGGAGAAAATTGTTTCATTATTATAGCTCCAATGTGCTACCCTGGCTCCTGCATTTACAAAAACCTTGCTGCTTCCCCAGAAAAATTTCTGAGAATATTGTGCATAAGCTGAAAATCTTGTAGGCTGAATGTGGTTTTTTCCTGAAATATTATACATGAGTTGCAAATCACCAGGATTTCTAGGGTCTACAATAAATTCCTCATGAGGAAGGCTGTATCCAGCAGAATCTACCAGTTTCCATTCATTGGTAAGATCTTTCAGATTTTCTTTTTCATATTTAAATCCTAGTTCAATATCTGTATTCACATTCGGTGAAAAACGTGTTCTGAACTGGGCTCCGTAAGTTTTTACGAATAAATCATTTCTTGCATGCTCAATCTGCCCTCCCGAATCGTAAGAAGTAACCGGGGCTCCGGTAATAGGATCAAAAGTCTGCAGCGTATAAGCCGAAGCAACAGAATAATATTCCCTTTCACGGTTCTGATAAGCAAAGGCATCCAATGTAAACCTCCATTTATCTGACGGCTTAAAGTTCATGGAAACCGTTCCCATCATATTTTTATACTTATCATCTTCACGCCCCGCGTAAGCTACGTTAAGCTTTAACGGCTGCAGAAGACTTCCGAAATCTACCTCCCTTTCTTTAGGAATCATTTCGTAGTCATTTTTAGAATAATATCCTATGAATGATACATTGAATTTCGGACTGAAATGATAATTCAGATACGTCTGAAAATCCATATATTTCGGATTAAAATCTGTATCTTCTTTTAATGTATTAAGAACCAGATTGGTATTTCTGTATCGCCCTGAAAATAAAGCTGTAAACTTTTTATTGTCTTCCTTATCTTTTCCTGCAGCAAAACCAGCAGTAAGCCTTCCTCCAATTAAACTTCCTTCCCCTGAAAGCTCAAATTTTTCAGGCTCGCGGTAATAAATATTTAATGCAGAAGACATTTTATCACCATATCTCGGCTCAAAACCCCCTGCAGAGAAATTCACTGTAGAAACCATATCCGGATTGATGATACTTAAACCTTCCTGCTGTGAATTCCTAATGAGAAAAGGCCTGTAAATCTCTATATCATTAATGTAGATGAGGTTTTCATCATAGTTTCCACCACGCACCATATATTGTGAGGAAAGTTCCGTATTAGAGTTTACGGAAGGCAGGGTTTTGATAATACCTTCGATACCTCCGGAAATACTCGCCACATTTTGGGCATCTTTCGCTGAAATTTTTACATTGGTAATATCTTTCGTACTTCCTGTAATTTTTTTCTGGAAAACTACTTCCTCAATATCAGAGGTTTTTAAAGTATCCTTCTTCTTTTTTACCTGAGAGAATACTAAAACGGGAACCATAAGGCTTAGTGGTAAAACTAGTTTTTTCAAAAGAAATGTTTTAAAATTTCAAACGTGAATATATAAATTTTATTTTAACTTATTTAAACTTTATTTAACATTTCTTAAAAATAAAGTTTAACAAACTCTGTATTAATTCTCACTATTGAATTTACCTCTACAACCCTAGCCCCGATTGAAACGGCATCCTTTTTGGTTGCGGGCGAAGCGAAGCGGAGCCCGTGACCAAAAAGATACAGTGGAAAGCGGGAAATTGCTCTAAAAAAATAATAAAAAACAATTCCAAGAAAGTCAAAAGCTTCAAATAAAAGATGAAAGTTTAAGTAGTCTAAATTATAAGATAGCTTCTCTTACTCTCGTTAACTTTTGTAGCAGATCTTCTAGTAAATCTAGTCTCAGCATATTAGCCCCGTCTGATAAGGCAGTTTCCGGAGTCGGGTGGGTTTCGATAAAAATTCCGTCGGCTCCTACCGCTATTCCTGCTTTTGCAATAGTTTCGATAAGATCCGGCCGGCCTCCCGTCACACCCGAACTTTGATTCGGCTGCTGTAAAGAATGCGTAACATCCAGAATAACAGGCGCATATTGTCTCATTGTTGGGATTCCTCTGTAATCAACAATTAAATCTGTATACCCAAAAGAATTTCCTCTTTCAATGATGGCAACTTTTTGATTATAAGAGTCCGTAATTTTCTGAACAGCAAATTTCATTGATTCCGGGGATAAAAACTGGCCTTTTTTCAAAGTAACACATTTTCCGGTTTTCGCTGCAGCTACCAAAAGGTCGGTCTGGCGTACCAAAAATGCCGGAATCTGCAGAACATCAACATATTGTGCAGCCAAAGCAGCGTGTTCATTCTCATGAATATCTGTTGTTGTTGGAATGTTGAATGTTTCGCCAACTTTTTTAAGGATTTCCAGAGATTTTTCCTCACCGATTGTAGTAAAAGAATCCACCCTGCTTCTGTTTGCTTTTTTAAAGCTTCCTTTGAAAATATACGGAATATTGTATTTATTGGTAAGCTCAACTACTTTTTCAGCAATTTTCAGTGCCATATCTTCGCCTTCGATGATGCACGGACCGGCAATCAGAAAAAAGTTTTTGGAATCTTTGTGATGTATATTATCTAAATACTGAATCATTTTTGTTTAAATTAAAGTTCAGTAAAAATACTGAGAAAACTTCAGAATCGGAAATTATTTGAGAGCTTACTGTATGCGGAAAGAATTAGTACAACACTGCTCTATTCTAAAACAGGAGCATTTTCAATGATCGGTTTCAGCGAATCGGGGATGAATGGCCGCCCGCCTGCCGCAGGAACGCATGTTCCGGTAAAAATACCTTTTGTCACTACTTTATTATTAAGCATAATGTATTGCTGAAAATGCAGCCTCGGCACATCATTTTTATCTCTGTACAATTCACAGGTAACTGTAACGATGTCATCCTTTTTTAAGGATCTTACAAAATTAATGGTATATTCAGACAAAACCATATTAATGCCTTTTCTTGCTTCGGCTTCCAGGTTAAAACCCAGAATTTCGTCTATGAATGAATGCCTGCAATACTCCATATAAAATGGATAATATAATCCGTCCATAATACCCTGAACATCAATATGCTCTTCTTTCACTGTGTATTCCTTTGAATATTTCATAGATTAAAAATTAAATGACAAATATAAACCACAAACTCGCACAAATAAAAAGAAAAACCTACTTTATTTCTACTGCATCTCTTTAAAATATGGGATTTATCTCATCTTTTTAAGGATTTTTTCAAAAGTATTGATGTTTCGGCTTGTAAATTTATCCTTCAAGCTTTTTTTGCCTAAAATTTTCCCGAAAGTAGAATCTAAAGTATTACCTTTAGGCACCTGCCAATAGAAAATATTATTCACAATTTTAGCATCTTCATTTTCTGTTTTTGAAGCATTTTTGAATTCTTCCATTAAAAAATTCTCAATGCCATCATTTCCTACAAAGGCATATGAATGCAGGCTTTCATTTTTTTCAAATGGGTTTCCCTTCCAGAAATTTTCTGTTTCCTTATCCGATTTTACAAATAAAAAAGCTTCGTAAGAAAAATAGTTTGACATGGCTTTCTCAAGGATTTTTTTAAGCTCATCCGCTTTTTTATCAGAAGAAAAAACAATATTTCCTGAGGCCAGAACAGAAACCACGTCGTTTATTCCTGCATCTTTGAAAACCTGGCAGACTTCCGCCATTTTCATATTGGTTCCTTTTACATTGACACCGCGAAGAAAAGCACAGTATTTCATTTAGAGCTTAGGGTTTAGGGTTTAGGGTTTAGGGTTTAGGGTTTAGGGTTTAGCAAAATTAATTTCTAATTTCTAATTTCTAATTTCTAATTTCTAATTGCTTAATCAATCCTTTCATATAAATTGTAATCCGTTCCGGAAGGCTTTAGAATGTATATTTTTTCTAAAATTTTATTGTCACTTTTTAAATGATCCTTTACACGGAATTCTTTGATTAATTTGTAATGACTTTTCAAATATTCCGCGTCTTTTGATGTAAATAAATTCTGGTAAGAAAGCAAATATTTCGGTTTCCTGTTTTTCACAGTATTGATCCAGAAATGCGGCTTATCCTTTTTGATTTCTTCCTGAACTTTCTTATCTACCAAGCCTACTTCATCAATGGTTTTTAATCCTGAAAAATATGGAACATAGCCCGCCGGTTCAAGAAAAATCCATTGATTCTTATCTTTTTCATACGTATTTAAAAATGTTCCGATGGTTCTTCTGTAGTTCCATTCTCCGTTTCCGGTAGCGATAGAATGAATGGTCTGGAAGGCCAGCATTGGAATAATGTAGATAATAATTAATAATGATAGCCAGAGGTTTCTCTTAACTTTTTGCTCCAAAACGAAGATCAAAACAGGAACAAACAGTAAAATCTGCGGAACCCAGTAATACCAGTCGAACAGGCTTTTCTGAGAAAGGAAAATCAATTGCTTTACCCACCCGAAAATAAAGATCATCCATAGAAAAATATTTCTTTTTTCTTTTTGTCTGATTAAATATATAAAGCATAATAATTCAAAAATTAAAAGAAGAGTCGTTAACGGATTGAAGTCTCCTGGAAGCTTCAGCATTCCCCAGAAATTTCCAAAGTTTAACCTGAAATATTCCAAATTTTGAGCAAAAGTATAGGGCTTGTCATACGCAAGTTTTTTAGCAACAATAGTGTTATTCACAATTTCACCAAAATAGAACCAGTTGAATGCCAATGCCGTCGAAATTCCTAAAATCCCACCCAGAATATAATTCCATCTAATTTTTTTAGTCCAAAACAGATCAACAAGAAAGACAATTCCCAGGAAGATTACAGTATCTATTCTTGTGAATAAAATTAATATTGGAAAAATGATCAATGCCCATTTTTTACCTTTATTAAAACCATAATACAATAAAGCCATTTCTAAAAAGAAAAGAATTCCGTATTCCATCCCTAGAATAGAAATTTTTATTGCCGGAGGTAAAATTCCGACTAAAAATATAAATATAGCTTTATGCCAAGGGTTTTTAAACACCAAATGTGAAAGAAAAAGGCTTCCTATCGTAAAAAGTATAGAATTGAATATAAGAATCGGTTCAATAAAATGTTCTTTACCAAAAATCAAATTAAAAAACCAGGAAACAAAAACGTATAGATGAGTGGTTGAAGCCGAGATTTTTGTAGCTCCATTAAAGCCTATTACTCCGTAATCCAGAAGGTTCTGAGCCACTCTCCAAGTAATAAATGCATCTTCCTGAATATAATGTGTTAATAAAAATAAAAGTTTAAAAACAACTGTAAAAACTACAGCGTAGATCGGGATTCTTTTGTTTTTCGTCTCTGCCATTGTGCTTCTTTGATTTGGCAAATATAACCTTAAAATTTTTGAATCCAAAGATTATAAAAAAAACGGAACCGAAGTTCCGTTTTAAATTTTGTTATTATTGGGTTGCTTTTATAATTGCATTGGTGATCTGGGTCTCTTTTTCTTTCGAATAAGTGGAATCAAAAGGCTCCATCACATCAAATAAATATTGATAGAATGGCGTAATTTTCTGAACATCCTCAGACTCATTCATTGCTTTTTCCTTGCCCATTTCCTTAAGATTTTCAACAAACGTATTGAATTTCTTATCGATTGGCTCAATAGATTTTACAAGGTAATCATATGCCTTATCTTTCTTTCCTATTCTTGTGTAAGCATCTGTAACAGCAGAAACTACAAGCGAATATTCCATTGGCTTTGTTCTGATCTGCTTTCTCAGATAGCTTTGATCGTACTTGCTTAAGCTCATATAATAGTCATATTCATCAAAAATTCCTTTTTTAAGAACTTCCGCAAGCTTCAGACCTTTACTTTCCTGTCCGGAAACAATATATCCGTAAACCATTGAACTTAATGAACGTGGATCATTATACTTTTCAGCAGGAATCTCTTTTGAAGCCAGATCAAGCAATTCCAATGCTTTTGCCTTTTGGCCCGATGTCGCCAACGCCGCAGCTGCCCTGCTTGCAGAACTTCTGTAGCTCATGATATTGGAAGTAGCTGTCTCATCAAAATGAGTGTTCAGGTCTTTAAAATTACCCCATCTGAAGTTCTTCACCACGTTGTATAACGAGTTGGCATCCACTCTACCCATTTCACCATCCGGAGTCTGCGGCGTATGGATCGGAATTAATCTGTAACTGAAGCCGTCAAACTGAAGATACTCATCCAGATAGAAGATATTTTCACTGTCGTAAATTCCTCCGGAAGAGAAATTAATCGGCCTTTTCCAGTCGAAATTAGCCAGGATATCCAGCATGATCAGGTTGTTTTTATAAAGTGTATTGCCTTTATAATTAATCATAATCTGGTTTACCGTATTCGGAAGGTCTTCCTGATTGATAATTCCTGCCTGTAGTGCATTTGCTTTATTTACAGGGAGAATAAATTTGTTTACAGGTAAAATATTATATTTTTCATATTTTTCTTCTCCAAAATACATTTTAAGAAGTTCATCTTTTGCCGGAGATTTATGTTTAAGAAAATTAATCGCTTCCTTCAACGTCATGGAATCCTGAGTAAGATATTTTTTGAATTCCGCAAACTCTGTTTCAGGAGCGCCCTGCTCTTTCAGCATAGAGAAAAGCCCTTCCCAATCATCCTTTTTCATCATATAGATCTGGTCGTTTACACCATCTCTGTAATCATCATGGGTTAAAATTCCCGGAACAGATGCCGCATTATATGTTCTTCTCTTGATCTGATCAATGTTCCAAGGAGTTGAAGCCAGTGTAAAGTTCACCACCTTCACATCATCCCTGAACCTTTCAGTTTCCTGAATTGCCCAAACCGGATACGTATCATTATCACCATACACAAAAATAATATCATTTTTAGGCAGGGATTTTAAAACTGAATATCCATAATCATAAGAAGTATATCTGTTGTGTCTGTTGTGAACATTATAATTCTGGAAGCCCATCATGAAAGGAACCCCAAGCAAAACCACCCCTGCAACAATATTTACCACATTTGATTTTACTTTAGACTGCAGAATCCAAAGAAGTGCTCCTGCTCCCAACCCGATCCAGACCGCAAAGACGTAAAACGAACCTACCATTGCATAATCTCTTTCTCTCGGTTCAAAAGGCTTTACACCGGTATAGAAAATAATTCCTACACTCATTAATATAAAGATGGAGAACATTGCATAGAATCTTCCAAAGTCTTTATTTAATTGGAAAAAGAATCCGATTAGTCCTAATAATAAAGGTAAAAAGAAGAATTTTACTGTACTTTCGTTTTTGAATTTTGCAGGCAGCTTATCTTGATTTCCTACCACCGCATTATCAATAAAAGGAATTCCGGAAATCCAGTTTCCTCTTGTGATTTCAGAGCTTCCTTCAAGGTCATTCTGACGGCCAACATAGTTCCACAGCAGGTATCTTACGAAATAATACCCGTTCTGGAATGTAAAAAAATAATTAAGGTTCTGCCCTAAAGACGGTTTCTGAACATTAATTAAATTATATGGTTTTACCTTTAAGTAATCAGATGCTGTAACTGTTCCGTCTTCATATTTTTTTCTTAATTCATCAAAAATCCGTTTAGCTTCAGGGCTGTCTGCAACATCCTCATTTCCATAGTTAAATGAAAAATCCGGTGCCCCATACATGGAGATATAATTGGCCATTACATCTTTATCCTCATTAAACATCCTCGGCATAAAACCTACATGAGCCTTATTGAAAACATAGTTAAATCGGTCCCCTGTTTTTCTGTAGGTCCCGGTTTTCTCATCCTTTTCGTAGATCTCTCCTGTCTTGGTGGTTCTAAAGCTTCCGTCTTCATTTTTTTCAATTCCGTTGGCATCAAGGAAGGCCGTATAGTTTTGCCCATAGATCGTAGGCCAATCGCCATATTGTTCCCTGTTATAGTAATCCAGCATACCAATCGCGTTGTCCGGATCATTAAGGTTCATCGGAGGATTGGCATTTGCCCTGATAGGAATTACCATCCAGCATGAAAAACCGATCATCATAAAAACTACAGACAAGGCAATTATCTGATAGACATTTCTTTTCATTTTTCTGGAATAAGAAATCAGGAAATAGCAGATCGCGATCATTAAAATAAATGCTGCAATCGTTCCTGAATGGAAAGGTAAACCTAATCCGTTGACAAAGAAAATCTCAAGCTTTCCGAACATAGTCATGATGAAAGGGAAAATTCCTTTAAATACAATTGCCAATATTAATAAGGTAATTCCGTTTGCCAAAAGGAAATTCTTCCAGGTAAATTTGTAATTTCTCGCATAATATATCAGACAAACCGCAGGAATTGCCAGCATACACATCATGTGAACTCCCACAGAAAGTCCTAAAATAAAGAAAATAAGGATAATCCAGCGCTCGTTGTCCGGAGCTTTATATTCATTTTCCCATTTTGTGATCAGCCAGACTAAAAGCGCAATAAACATGGATGCCATTGAATACACTTCACCCTCCACCGCAGAAAACCAAAATGTGTCCGAAAATGTAAAGCATAAAGCCCCCACTATTCCTGCAAAAAGAATAGAAATCTCCTGATGCTTTGTAATTTCATCAAAATCTTTGTTCAGCATTCTTCTTACAAGATGTGTGATCGTCCAGAACAAAAACAGAATCGTAAGTGCACTGAACAATGCAGACATCGCATTGATTACAATAGAATAATTTTCGCCCTTTCCAAAAGCAAAAATGGCTGCTACAGCACCCAAAATCTGGAATAAGGCAGCCCCCGGAGCGTGCGTTACTTCAAGTTTTACAGCTGAGGAAATATACTCGCCACAATCCCAAAAGCTGAAATTGGGTTCTATGGTGGACAAGTACGTGAAAAATGCAATAACGAAAACTACCCATCCGAGAACAGTGTTCCATTGCCTAAAAGTCCAATTTTTCATAGTATTAAATCAATTACGCGAAAATAAGGCTTTTATATGATTTTAGAAGGTTTTTAACAAAATTTAAAAATTTTGGCTCACTTTTTGAAAACTTTCATCTGGAAAATTATGATTAAAAAATAAAATTTATCTATTTTAGAGGTGATAAATCAAACAAAAGTTTAGAAATAGTTTATTTTTTTTGTATTTTTGCCGACAGATTTTTATTGAAAAATAACAAATAATGAGTAATGTTTACGATAATATACTTGGCCTTATAGGAAATACTCCCATGGTGAAGCTTAATACTGTTACGAAAGATATTCCTGCAACTGTTTATGCCAAGTTAGAATCATATAATCCTGGACATTCCACTAAAGATAGAATCGCACTTCATATTATAGAAAATGCTGAGAAAAAAGGTTTATTAAATGAAAATTCTGTAGTTGTAGAAACTACTTCTGGAAATACCGGTTTTTCTCTTGCAATGGTATGCATCATTAAAGGATACAAATGTATTCTGGCTGTAAGCGACAAGACGAAACCAGAAAAAATTGCTTACCTGAAAGCATTGGGTGCTATTGTATATGTCTGCCCCGCCAATGTAGCTGCGGATGATCCAAGATCATACTATGAGGTAGCTAAAAGAATTGCTTTAGAAACACCAAATTCTGTGTATATTAATCAATATTTTAATGAATTGAATATTGATGCGCACTATCAGACCACAGGTCCTGAAATTTGGGAACAGACCCAAGGTAAAGTTACACACCTTTTTGCCTGTACAGGAACTGGTGGAACATTATCCGGTTCTGCAAAATTTTTAAAAGAAAAAAATCCTGATATTAAAATCATTGGTGTTGACGCCGACGGATCTATCCTTAAAAGTTACCACGAAACAGGAGAAATTCACAAAGAAGATGTTCATCCTTACCAAATTGAGGGAATGGGAAAAAACTTAATACCTTCTGCCCTTCTTTTTGACAAAGTAGATGAGTTTGTAAGGGTAAATGATGAAATGTCAGCCTACAGAACCCGTGAAATAGCCCTGAAAGAAGCCATTATGGGAGGCTATACTACCGGAGCTGTTACTCAGGCATTACTACAATATGCTCAATCTCACGAGTTTTCAGAAAATGATGTCATCGTTCTTATTTATCCAGATCACGGTTCAAGATACATTACAAAAGTGTATAGTGACAAATGGATGGCGGAACAGGGCTTTATAAATAATTGTGTTCACAATTATGATGAAGTTTTCAAAACTGAGATCATTAAATAATAAATTACGATAAAAAGAAGCCTTTTTTATTAATATTAAAGGCTTTTACTAAAAATTACGAAATATAATGTTGGATATTTTTGAAAGAATAAAAAACAATCCAGGACCCCTTGGACAATTTGCAGATTACGGAGAAGGATATTTTATTTTCCCAAGATTGGAAGGACCAATTGGGCCCAGAATGAGATTTCAGGGAAGAGAAGTGATCTTCTGGAGCGCTAATGATTATCTGGGTATGTGTAATCATCCTGAAGTTTTGGAAGCTGATGCTAAAGCTGCTGCAGAATTCGGAATGTTTTATCCAATGGGGGCAAGAGCAATGTCAGGTGAAACAGAACAGCATTTGCAATTGGAAAAAGAATTAGCAGATTTCGTTAAAAAAGAGTCTGCGTATTTATTGAACTTCGGTTACCAGGGTATGGTTTCTACCATTGACGCTTTGGTAGGAAGAAATGATGTAATTGTTTATGATGTTGATTCTCATGCTTGTATCGTAGATGGTGTAAGACTTCACGCCGGAAAAAGATTTACTTACAAGCATAACAATATCGAAAGTCTTGAAAAAAATCTTCAAAGAGCAACAAAAGTCGCTGAAGAAACGGGAGGTGGTATTTTAGTTATCACGGAAGGTGTTTTCGGGATGAGGGGACAGCAAGGTAAATTGAAAGAAATCTGTGAATTAAAATCAAAATATAAATTTAGACTTTTAGTTGATGATGCCCACGGCTTCGGAACTCTTGGAAAAACGGGAGCAGGAGCAGGTGAAGAGCAGGGATGTCAGGATCAGATTGATGTGTACTTCTCTACTTTTGCAAAGTCAATGGCTGGTTTCGGGGCTTTTATCGCTGGAGATAAGGAAATTATCAGATACCTGAAATTTAATCTGAGATCTCAGATTTTTGCAAAATCTTTGACTATGCCAATGGTAATCGGAGGTTTAAAAAGATTGGAATTATTAAGAACAAGACCGGAAATTAAGGCAAAGCTTTGGGAAAATACGCACAAATTGCAGAACGGGCTTAGAGAAAGAGGATTTAACATCGGTGATACCAACACTTGCGTAACTCCGGTAATGATGCAGGGAACTCCGGTAGAAGCTACATTATTAGTAAAAGATCTTAGAGAGATATACGGAATCTTCACATCTGTAGTGGTTTACCCTGTAATACCTAAAGGAATGATCTTGCTACGATTAATTCCTACAGCATCCCATACAGATTCTGAAATTAATGAAACTCTTGCTGCTTTTGAAGCAATTCATGATAAACTAGTAAGTGGTTACTATAAAGAACAAGAGCAAAAACTACTTGCAGAACAGGGCTTAAGCTTTAAAGAGATTTAATCAATATAAACTAAAAACCACTGACATAAATCAGTGGTTTTTTATTATACAATTTGAAAATTCTATAGAATAATATAATGAAATTTAAAGGTTATGCTTTAGGAATTATTTCTTCGGTCTCATATGGCTTGATACCGATTTTTATTCTGCCAGTAAAGCAAGCCCATTTTTCTATGGACATTACTTTATTTTATAGATTTTTATTTTCTGCATTAATGATTGGTGGCTATTTACTCTATTCTAAAGAAAATTTTTATATTAATAGGAAAGAAACATTAATTTTAGCTGTTCTAGGAATTTGTTATGCATTTTCTTCAGAATTCCTATTTCTGGGTTATGATTATCTCACTGCTGGAATTGCATCAACGGTACTTTTCATCTATCCGGTTATTGTAGCATTAATTATGTTTTTCTTTTATAAAGAGAAGCTTACCAGACTTTCCTCTTTCTCTTTACTCTTTGCTTTTGCCGGAGTAATTATTTTGTGTTTAAAAGGAAAAGGACTGGAAATTAATTACTTAGGTCTCGGCATTGTCATGCTAAGTTCACTTTCTTATGCACTTTATATCATTATTGTGAATAAATCTAATATAAAAGTTTCGGGGTTTAAACTTTCCTTTTATTCTATGCTTTTTACATCATTTTTTTTCATGATTAAAGCTTTAATCGGGAAAGAATCTTTTGCGATCCCCTCTACAGATATTTTTTTTAATTTTTTAATTTTTGCTTTTTCAACAACAGTTATTTCAACTCTATGTCTGGTTTTCGCAATAAAATATATTGGATCAACCCCCACCGCAATATTGGGTGCATTGGAACCTGTGGTCGCAGTAATGGTGAGTGTTCTTATTTTTCATGAAAAATTTACTTTTAATTTATTTCTTGGAATTACTTTAATACTTTTCGGTGTAATTTTAAATGTTTTGGCTGGAAGTAAAAAGACTATTCATTCTTAAAATTCAAATATTTAAAATAACTTTGCAAAAATTTTACTGTTGAAGAAAGATCTGCTTCTTATCACTCCGCCTTTTACCCAGCTCAACACTCCTTATCCTGCAACGGCTTATATCAAAGGCTTTTTGAATACCAAAAATATTTCAAGCTATCAAATTGATTTGGGAATTGAGGTGATTTTAAAATTATTTTCAAAAGATGGAATCAAAATAATTTTCAATAAAGAGATTGATATTCAGAATGTTTCTGAGAATTCACAAAGAATTTTTGCTTTAAGAAATGAATACATTAAAACCATTGATCAGGTTATTTCTTTTCTACAGGGCAAAACGCCAACTTTAGCCAGACAGATTTGTTCGATTAACTTCTTGCCGGAAGCTTCCCGATTCAACCAATTGGATGATATGGAATTTGCCTTTGGGAACATGGGTTTACAAGATAAGGCTAAACATTTGGCTACCTTATATTTAGAAGATTTATCTGATTATATAGTTGAAAACATTGATCCTGATTTTGGATTCAGCAGATATGCAGAAAGACTGGGAAAAAGTGCCAATTCTTTTGATGAACTATATTCAAAAATAACAGACGAGCACACTTTTATTGATAATTTCACATTAAAAATTCTTAAGGAAACACTGGATGTTGTACAGCCAAAATTGGTTTGCTTTTCTATTCCTTTTCCTGGAAATTTATATTCTGCTTTTCGTTGCGCAAAGTTTATTAAAGAAAGCTATCCTCATATAAAAACTGTGATGGGGGGCGGCTTTCCTAACACTGAATTAAGGGAAGTTAAAGACAAACGTGTTTTTGAATTTTTTGATTTTATTACTTTGGACGATGGAGAGCTTCCTATTGAGTTACTTTATCAAAATATTACTAATTCAGTCGCTGAGCCTTTTGAAGCCAAAAGAACTTTTTTAATTGAAAATAAAGAAGTTATTTATAAAAGTAATTCTAAAAGGCATGATTATAAACAAGCAGAAATCGGAACACCAGATTACACTGATTTACAGCTAGATAAATACATTTCTGTGATTGAAATAGCCAATCCGATGCACAGCCTATGGAGCGATGGACGATGGAATAAACTGACGATGGCGCACGGATGCTACTGGGGAAAATGTACTTTTTGCGATATTTCTTTAGATTATATTAAAATTTACGAACCGATTTCGGCGAAAATTCTGGTCGACAGAATGGAAGAACTGATCCGGACAACTGGAGAAACCGGTTTTCATTTTGTGGATGAAGCTGCTCCACCTGCGTTGATGCGTGAAGTTGCTTTAGAGATTATGCGAAGAAACCTAGTCATTACCTGGTGGACGAATATTCGTTTTGAAAAAAGCTTTTCGCGAGATCTTTGTTTTTTACTAAAACTTTCTGGTTGTGTAGCAGTTTCGGGCGGACTTGAAGTAGCGAGCGATCGATTACTAAAGTTAATTGATAAAGGAGTTTCCGTAGATCAGGTGGCGAAAGTAACGAGAAATTTTACAGAAGCAGGAATTATGGTTCATGCATATCTGATGTATGGTTATCCAACTCAAACTGTTCAGGAAACGGTTGATTCTTTGGAAATGGTTCGGCAGATGTTTGAAATGGGAATTTTGCAAAGTGGATTTTGGCATCAATTTGCGATGACCGCCCACTCGCCTGTTGGCTTGAATCCTGAAGAATTTGGAGTAATTCCGATTAAGCAGGAAATTTTGTTTGCAAATAATGATATAGATTTTACAGACAAAACAGGAATCGATCATGGAAAGTTTAGCTTCGGTCTAAAAAAATCTTTGTTCAATTATATGCACGGAATTAATTTTGAGCTTCCTCTTCAGAAATGGTTTGATTTTAAAATTCCGAGAACGATCATTCATCCTGATTATATTCACAACTGTTTGTTGGAAGATGAGAATTTTAATTTTAAAGGAAATTCAAAAGTAATTTTTTTAACGAAAAACGTAATCGCTGAGAATCGTGTAAAAACAAAAAAGGAATCTACATATTTGTATACAAGAATTACATTTCATTTAAAAACAAATATTGTTAGTATAGAATTAGAGCAGGAAAAAGCAGAATGGCTAATGAAAATGTTGGATGAAAATTCAATGGAAAAATATCAAAGAATTACCCTTCAGCAACTTAAGGTGAATTTTGAAGAAAATTTTGAAGATTTTGAATTATTCTGGTTTTCAAAGCCGATTCAACAGCTTAAAGAAAATGGTGTGATTTTGAGTTTGTAGGCTTTACAAATATTATTATTTTTCGATTTTTTAACATCAAAAATATCCGCTAAGTTTGTCATTCTCTATGCTAAAACTTTAGTGAAACGATGTCGATATTTGTACGGAATGACAAACAAGATAGAAAAATTTAATACAAATAGTAAGGAGAACAAAAAAACTCTTGAAATTTTTTTCAGTAGTTTTTCTTTTATAATTTTTGGCTAAAGCCAATTGATTTTATTTTTTGTAAACGGGCTAAAGCCCGTTCCTATTGATATTTTATTTTTCAACACCATCCTTTAAAACCTGGCCAGCTACAACTTTCCCTTGAATTTTTATAAAATTCGGATCCATGATCGCTATCCGTTCTGCAATAGCTTTGTAAGTAGGAAATTTCAAAATGGATGCGCGTCCGGACATTTCCTTATAAATGGTAAAGGTTTTTCCACCAACGGATTTTATTTGTTTGGTTGTGGTGATATATTTTCCAATATATTTGCTATTAGCATCATAAATTTCAATATCTACAAAAGTTTTATCGGTAATCGTATCGTCAGAACCAAAACTTGTGGGAAGATTGGTAAAGTAACCAACAGGTTTTCCATTACTTAATATTTCCCCAACATTATTGACCGTAATATTCAGCTTATCAATTTTACTTCTTACGAAATAGGCTTCTTTGGTTTTTGAATCTAGATTTCTTTTGGGAGTTTTAGAAAAAAGCTCATCCAGATTTTTAATGTTGATTCCTTTATTATCAATAATCTTTAATGCTTTAACCGAAGTATACACTGCAGATTTTTCTTCGCCCGAAAATGCCGAAGGTGAAATATAGTCCAATTCCAGAACTTTCTCTTTATTATAAATTCTGTTTAATTTTATATAACTATCTCTTACTGAATCTACTATACTTTTATCAACAAACTCAATAGTATAGATTGGGTTTTCCTTTAGATCCATGAAAGTATACTCACTTCCTTTATTCGAGATTTTTGCGACATGAATTCCGTCAAGAGTTACGATTCCTCTTTTAGTCTTGATGATTTGGGCATTCAACAGAATTCCTAAAACTGTAAATAAAATGATTAAATTTCTTTTCATAAAATCAGATTCTTACAACATAAAAAAAAGTGCAACCAAAGTTACACTTTCTTGAAAATATATTTAGCTTTATTATTTAATTATTCACAAAGGATAATTCCTTTATTATGATTAAATTCTACAACACCGCTTTTGATAGGATAAGAAAAAACCGAATCTTTTTCATTTTCTTTAGTAAAATATTTTGAATATGCTTCACTTATGGACTTTGCATATAATTTTACTTTACCTCCGATCAAAGAAGAAACAATTCCTGCGTGGTTTTGCATGATGTGGAATTCACCATTCTTTCCAGGTAACAATACTGAGTCTATTTCTCCTTCAAAAACTACGTATTCTGGTGTTAAAATTTTTATATTCATTAGTTTAGATTTAAAGATTTCAGAATTCAGATTTCAGACATAACAGTCTCATGTCTAGAATCTGACATCTTGTGTCTAATTAATTTTATTAAGCGTTATCAGCTAGCATTTTTTGTCCGGCTTCGATCGCTTCTTCGATAGTTCCTTTCAAGTTGAAAGCAGCTTCCGGTAAGTGGTCTAGTTCACCATCGATGATCATGTTGAATCCTTTGATCGTATCTTTGATATCTACCAATGCACCCGGAATACCCGTAAATTGCTCAGCAACGTGGAAAGGTTGAGATAGGAATCTCTGAACTTTTCTTGCACGATAAACAACAGCCTTATCTTCTTCAGAAAGTTCTTCCATACCAAGGATAGCGATGATATCTTGAAGAGCTTTATATCTTTGAAGAATTTCTTTTACTCTCTGTGCACAGTCATAATGCTCATTACCTATAATTTCCGGAGCTAATATTCTTGATGTAGAAGCCAATGGATCTACTGCTGGATAAATACCTAAAGAAGCAATTTTTCTATCTAGAACCGTAGTTGCATCCAAGTGAGCAAACGTAGTTGCAGGAGCAGGGTCAGTTAAGTCATCCGCAGGCACGTAAACCGCTTGTACTGAAGTAATTGAACCATTTTTAGTTGAAGTAATTCTTTCCTGCATCGCACCCATTTCAGATGCCAATGTTGGTTGGTAACCTACGGCAGAAGGCATACGACCAAGAAGTGCAGACACCTCAGAACCAGCCTGTGTAAAACGGAAAATGTTATCTACGAAGAAAAGTACGTCTCTACCTTGTCCGCTTTCTCCACCGTCTCTATAATACTCAGCTAAAGTAAGACCAGAAAGTGCTACTCTCGCTCTTGCTCCAGGTGGCTCGTTCATCTGTCCGAAAACGAATGCTGCTTTAGAATCTTTCATAGCCTCTAAATCTACTTTAGAAAGATCCCAACCTCCGTTTTCCATAGAGTGCATGAAATCATCACCATATTTAATAATACCAGATTCCAACATCTCTCTCAAAAGGTCATTTCCTTCTCTCGTTCTTTCACCTACTCCGGCAAAAACAGAAAGACCACCGTGTCCTTTTGCAATATTGTTAATCAACTCCTGGATCAATACAGTTTTACCTACACCTGCACCACCGAACAAACCAATTTTACCTCCTTTCGCATAAGGCTCAACTAAGTCGATTACTTTAATCCCTGTAAATAAAACCTCTGCAGAAGTTGAAAGTTGATCAAATTTTGGAGCTGGTCTGTGAATTGGAAGACCACCATCCTTAGAAATATTTTGAAGTCCGTCGATAGCATCACCAACTACGTTGAAAAGTCTTCCGTTTACAGCTTCACCGATTGGCATAACGATAGGATTTCCGTATCCTATTACGTCCTGCCCTCTTTTAAGACCGTCAGTAGCGTCCATTGCGATACATCTTACGGTGTCTTCGCCAATATGTTGTTCTACCTCTAAAACTACTTTTTCACCGTTTTCTTTTGTAATTTCTAACGCATCATAGATCGCTGGAACTGCTTCCACATCATTGAAGACAACGTCGATTACCGGACCAATAATTTGAGAAATTTTACCTTTAATTTGGTTTGCCATTGCTAAATTTTTTCTTGGTGCAAATATAATGATTCTTCATAAACCCACAATTGGTAAAAAAGAGATTTTTATCATACTTTTTTATAAGTGTAACAATGTATCAATTTAGCAATATAACAATAATCGTAGATTAAAATATTGGTAAACTGTTGTATTGATACATTGCTACTTTATATATATATTTGCAGTCAAAATTTTTTCTATTTTGAAAGTTTTCAAGAATTTTATAGATAATTCATCTCAAAAGCCTTTAGCTCTGTCTTTGGGTATGTTTGACGGGGTACATCTTGGTCATAAAAGCATTATCAGTGAGCTTATGAAGGTAGGTGAAGATAATAATTTAGAAACTGCCGTCCTCACTTTCTGGCCGCATCCGAGGTTTATTTTTAATCCTAATGAAGATTTAAAACTCCTGAATACTTTAGAAGAAAAGAAATTTCTGATGAAAAAATACGGTATCAGCAATTTATTTTTGAAAGAATTTGATGAAGAGTTCCGAAATTTGACGGGTGAAGAGTTTGTACGCCAGATTTTAATTGAAAAACTAAATGTTAAATATTTAATTATAGGTTACGACCATTCTTTCGGAAAAAATAAAAGCGGAAACTTTGAACTACTTCAAAAACTATCAAAGGAATTGGATTTTGAAGTCGAACGAATGGAAGCCATCAATATTCACGAAAAAAATATCAGCTCTACCAAAATCCGAAATGCACTTTTGGCGGGTAACATCAAGGAAGCCAATGAAATGCTGGGTTACCCCTACTCTGTTTCCGGAAAGGTAGTTCATGGAAAAAAAATCGGAAGAACGATTGGGTATCCCACAGCCAATATCGAAACGGATTCTATTAAACTTCTTCCTAAAAAAGGCGCTTATATTGTTGAAGTTTTTATTCATGGACAGCAATATAAAGGCATGTTGAGCATTGGAACAAATCCTACCGTGAATGGAGAAAAATTAACGGTTGAAGTCTATATCCTTGATTTCGATGGTGATATCTATGATCAAAAAATTACCGTAAAATTCCGGGATTTTCTTCATGATGAAATTAAATTTGAAGGCCTTGAAAAATTAATTGAAAGACTGGATGAAGATAAAAGATTAACTGAAGAATTTCAGTTTAAAGAAATAAAAAAGCTTACAGATTGGTAAGCTTTTCTTTCTTCTATTTTAATATTTTTAAATAAATTTTCTGTGGTTCTCCATTAAGCTTTACATTAGGAAATTCCTTGTCATGGTCGATATAAATATCTCTTTTTTCACTCGCTTTACCATTCCCGTCAGAATCCCATTCAATGGAAACATAGTATTTTATTCTGTCTTTAATTTTAGGGTCGATACGATCTGCAGCATCTTTTGGCACGGGCATATTAATCGTAAACGGAATTGAGGTTTCTTCATATTCCTGTTCGGTAATTAAGGTAGCCGGAGTATCAGCTAAAAGCGGATCATGACCATATAAACTAACTTTAAGCTTGGGATTTTTAATACTAAATTTTTCTGAACCGGTGAATTCCAATTTTAAATTTTCAGAATTCTTTAGACTATCAGCTGAGGAGGGCTTTTTAAAATTTGATTGAATATTTTCAGCCGCAGCTTTTTTATCGTGTTTATTACAGCTTAATAACAGTACTCCTGCCGTCATGAACAATAAA
Source organism: Chryseobacterium sp. RU37D (assembly GCF_900156075.1). Lineage (GTDB taxonomy): Bacteria > Bacteroidota > Bacteroidia > Flavobacteriales > Weeksellaceae > Chryseobacterium. Next base: position 34,188 of record NZ_FTMM01000010.1, read on the forward strand.
AGATTCTTTTTCATTTGCTTTTATTTTATATTTAAATTATTTTTAGTAGTTAATGTCTTTCATCTCAAATGTGTCTAATTATTTATAAGGAATCATTAATTTCATTCTGAGCTTTTTTTGTTAATGACTTAAAAACCAATTCATATGACTGATCTATTAATTTGAAAATCAAATTGCGTTTCAATCCATCTACCAATACGGAATTCCAATGGGTTTTGTTCATATGATAGGCACCTGTGATCTGTGGATGCTGTTCACGAAGTTCCGCACTCCATTCCGGATCAGTTTTTACATTAATGGTAAGCGGTTGTTTTTCCAAAGCCATCAATAAGAACATTTTCGTTCCGACTTTCATTACAAGTGTTTCATTATCAAAAGGAAAAGTTTCCGTAACACCTTTTTTTGCAAAACAATAATCTAGAATTTCGTTAGCATCCATGTTTTAAATTGGTAATAAGTAATTGGTAATGAATAATTTTTCTTATTTAAAAATATAAAATTCAATTCAAATTTAGTAAATTTAAAAAACAAACATCACTATAAAATATATTATTATGAAAGCTCTCGTTATCGGCGCTACAGGCGCTACAGGAAAAGATTTGGTCAATCAGTTACTCGATGATAAAGATTTTGAGGAAGTCCATATTTTCGTAAGGAAACCTATTGATATTCAGAATGATAAACTCAAAGTACATGTAATAAATTTCGAAAATCCGGATGAGTGGAAAAATATGGTGAAGGGTGATGTTGCCTTTTCATGCCTCGGAACCACTTTGAAGGCTGCAGGAAGTAAGGACGCCCAAAGAAAAGTAGATTTTGATTATCAGTATGAATTTGCAAAGGCTGCGAAAGAAAATAATGTGGAAGATTATATCCTGATTTCTGCATACGGGGCTAATCCCAAGTCTAAAATTTTCTATTCTAAAATGAAAGGTGAGCTGGAAGAAGCTGTAAAACAGTTACATTTTACTAAAATAATCATCTTCAAACCGGGAATGCTTGAGAGAAAAGACTCTGACAGAACCGGAGAAGTTTTAGGAAGCAGAATTATAAGATTTGCCAATAAAATTGGGCTGCTAGAGAGTCAGAAACCTTTACCTACAAATATTTTGGCCAAAGCAATGATCAATTCTTCAAAGATCAAAAGCAATGGATATTCCAGTATCAAATTAGGAAATATTTTTTGCTTTGCGGAGAAAAGTAATGAGTAACTCAATGTAACAATGTAACAATTTATCAATAAAATTGTTTAAACTTTTTAAGAGCAATTTACCGCTTTTCACTATATCTTTTGTTTCGCTTCGCTACACAAAAGGATACCGTTACAATCGGGGCTATGGTCATTGTCATTTAAGGCAATAGTAAAGATCTACAGAGTTGGTCATTGAAAATAAAAAGTTTAAACAGATTTAATAACACAAACATCTTAATTGTTATACTGTTAAATTAATACATTGATAAATTACTTTAAGTATTTCGTAATTGCATCATCCGTAGGTTTGGTGGTGCTTACGAAAGAATCAACCAGTTTTCCGTTTTCATCAATTAAGAATTTAGTAAAATTTCAAAGGACTGTGGTATTTTTTACACCATTAAGGTCTTTTTCCGTTAAATACTTAAATATCGGAGCGGTATCATCTCCTTTCACGGAAACTTTAGCAGCCATCGGAAAAGTTACCCCATAGTTTTTCTGGCAAAAAGCACCAATTTCCTTATTTGTTCCGGGTTCCTGGCCTCCAAAATTATTTGCAGGAAAGCCTACCACCACTAATTTATCCTTATACAGTTCTGAAACTTTCTCAAGATCAGCATATTGAGGGGTAAATCCGCATTCTGAAGCGGTATTTACAATAAGAATTTTTTTTCCTTTAAAATCTGCAAAGTTGATCTGTTTTCCTTCTTCAAGAGCATCAACTTTGAAATCATATATTGATTTTCCCATAAGTTCCTTAGTTTTAGCCTTAGAGACATCACTCTTTTTTTGAGCACAACTATTGAAAAATGCCACAAAAGAAAGCATCACTAAAAAGAATTTTTTCATAATAATTTATTTTTTAATTAAAATTTAAAAATATTAGTAGGAAATACTTTATTAATATCAACTCTATTAATCAACATTACATAATCTCCATCTTTTTTTGTGCTGGAAGATTCAATCCTGAAAGGCATTGAGAGATTTCCGATCTTTTTATACTCGGCATAATCTAGTGTTTCATCTTTTTTCACTTCCCTTAAAAGCATATAGCTTTTTGTATCAAAATAGTATATATTTTTATTAACATTTTTTGTTAATTCAACTTTATGACAATAAATATTGCCTATTTTCTCTTTACCTAAATACTTTGCATCAAACCCTTTATTTTCCCAATCAATAAAGTCATTATCAAAGCTTTCCGGAACATATTCAGCATATTCCTGCAGCTTGTTGTTGGCATAATTCATTGCATAGCCTTTTGCTCCATCATAGCCTTCTATTGCCGTTTCTTTCCCACCAATCGTGATGACGGTTTTTGTAAGATTGGGCCGCTGCTGATAGATCTTAATCGGATATTCATCTTTAATTCCCAAGATTACTTTTCCTTGAAGTAAGACTGAATTTAAGAGCTTCCAATTCGTTAATCCTCCGGACAATTCAATATTTTTATCAATAATTTCCTTTGCTGTCTGTGCAAACGAAAAATTTGAAAATATAAGGACAAAAACTAAAAGTAATTTCTTCATTAATTCTTTTTATAAATTCAAATATAAGGCTTTATTAATTTACCAATATATTAATATAGCAATTTACCAATTAATTCGATAATAATTTTCGTGCTTTCTCCAAATCTTCAGGTGTATCAATCCCTACTCCGATAAAACTCGTTTCTATCAGCCTGATTTTCATACCATATTCCAGATATCGGATGCATTCGATTTTTTCCGAGATTTCCAAGGGTTTCATTTCCAGCTTTGAAAACTGAATTAAGGCATGTTTTCTGAAAGCGTAAACGCCAATATGTTTAAAGTAATCGATATTATAGGAAATTTCCCTGTGATAAGGAATTACGGAACGGCTGAAATAGAGGGCAAAACCGTTGTTATCCGTAATTACTTTTACGTTATTTGGGTTTTCAACTTCTTCTTTTTCAGTCAGTTTTATTTTTAATGAAGCTAAAGAAATTTCCTGATTTTCATCGTTATGAAAAACTTCAATTAACTGCTTTAAAGGTTCTAATTTAAGAAACGGCTCGTCACCTTGAACATTGATAACTATATCACAATCAATATTTTGCACAGCTTCTGCGATCCTGTCGCTTCCCGTTTCGTGCTGACCGGTCATAACTGCTTTTCCTCCGTTTTTTATAATTTCATCAAAAATAATTTCCGAATCTGTAGCCACAAAAACTTCATCGAATAAACCTGTTTCTGCAACATTTTGATACGTAGTGGTAATTACTGTTTTTTCGCCCAACATCTGCATCAGTTTTGCAGGAAAACGACTTGCTTGGTAACGGGCAGGAATGACTGCGATTATTTTCATAAGTTGTTGAGTTGTTAATTCCAAAACTCTTCGACCTTGCTCAGCATGACATCACTAAAATATGCTGTTAAAAACATTTAGTATTAGTATGTCATGCTGAGCAAGGTCGAAGCATTTATTATTTATTAAAAAATTATTTAAGATTATTCAAAGCATTCTCCAACTTCGGCATCATTGTAGAAATTTCTTCAATGGGTAAACCTCCAACAGAAGCCCTGAACCAAGGCTCAGATTTTTCTTCACCAAAAGCTGAGAAAGGAACCAGAGCAACTCCGGCTTCATTAATTAAATAGAATACCAAATCAGACGAATTTTCAATCACAGAACCGTCTGGCTTGGTTTTTCCAATATAATCTAACTTAATGGTAAGGTAAAGCGCTCCCATCGGCTCAATACTGTCAACGGCAAGACCTTTTTCTTTTAAATCCTGGATTCCGGCATGAAGAACTTTTAAGCTTGCTTCCAACTTATCCTTAAAATCTTCAACAAATGAATTCACATCATCTGGGTTTTCAAAGTATTTTGCAGTTGCTTCCTGTTCAGGCTTTGGTGCCCATGCTCCAACGTGGGTAAGTAAAGCCTTCATTTTGTCCATGATATGAGTAGGGCCAAATCCCCAACCTACACGAACTCCTGTTGCTGCAAGGCATTTTGAAATACCATCGATATAAATGGTATAGTCTTTCATTTCAGGGAAAAGAGAAACCGGATCTACATGTTTTGCACCGAAAGTAAGGTTAGAATAAATCTGATCATACATTAGGTACAATGGCTTTTCATTTTCACCTCTTTTTTTGTTTTCAGCTAAAACCAATTCACAGATCTCAGAAAGCTGTTCTTTCGTAAAAATCGTCCCTGTAGGGTTTAACGGTGAACAAAGAGCCAGTAAAACCGCTCCTTCCAAATGAGGTCTTAAATCGTCAGCAGTCGGAAGGAAGTTGTTTTCCGGAGTTGTTTTTACTTCGACCGGATTGGCAGAGGTAAGGTAAGCATAATGGTTGTTGTTCCAGGATGGTATTGGATATACTACTTTATCTCCCTCATCAACAATTGTTTTATAAACAGCATAGATCAAAGGTCTTGAACCAGCCGTGATCAAAATATCGTTTGGAGAATAATCAAGATTCCATCTGGTTTTCAAGTCTTTGGAAACTTCTTTTCTTAAAGATAAAAGTCCGTTAGCAGGCGGATAATTGGTAAGGTTATTCTGATAAGCTTTCTGAATTTCCTCCTTCAATTTTGCAGGAATCGGATAAATATTAGAATTTAAATCACCAATCGTAAGGTTAGCAATTTCGGCTCCTTTTGTCTTTAAATCATTTACTTCGTTACCAATTTTTACAATTTCAGAACCAATAAGGTTCGCTGCCAATTTTGAAACTTTCACTTTACTTTTATTTTATGTTATTTATTATTGTTATAAGTTATTAATTATGAGTTATGAGTTTTTTGCTTCGTAGTTATAATTATACTTCTAATCATTTTTAAAATCTCCCTTGCCTGATTTATCAAATTATCAAATTCTTCCTTTGAAATATAATCTGTTGCAAACAAAAGCTCAAGCCAATAAATTGTTTCATCACATTCTTTTTGAGAAATTGAGAGTTTATGAATAAAATCCATTCTGCTTTGAGCATTCAAAGCTTCTCTAACATTTGCACCCACAGAAGTTCCGGAGCGTAAAAGTTGTTTGGAAAGTATAAATTCTTTTTCTCTGCACTGAATCTTTTATAAAAATTAATAATCTTTATAGCAAACTCAAAACTTTTCTTCCCAATAATGCTGTCACTCATAATTCATAACTCAAAACTTATAACCTTATTATTTACGTTAGCTGAAGATCTCTTTTTACGTTTTGAATTTTTTCATCTAAAGATTTCAATTTATCCCTGAAATCTGCTTCAGAAGTAATTTCATCTTTTACTGAGATATAAAATTTAATTTTTGGTTCTGTCCCGGAAGGTCTTACACAAACTTTTGTCCCATCCTGAGTGTAATAAATTAATACATTCGATTTTGGAATGTCGTTCATTACTTTTTTATCGTTTTGTGAAACGACGAAATTGGTCTGTTCTTTGAAATCCTTCACTTCTTCTACCGGAGAACCAGCCAGCTTTTTAGGAGGATTTTCACGGAAATTCTTCATCATATTCTGGATTTCCTCTGCACCATCTTTTCCTTTTCTCACTAAATTTACCAATCCTTCATAGTACATTCCGGTTTCCTGATAAATTTCGATAAGATATTGATACATCGTTCTCCCGTTAGCTTTGCACCATGCAGCAATTTCGCAGGCAAGAACGATACTTCCGCAAGAATCTTTATCGCGTACAAAATCTCCCGTCATAAATCCGAAGCTTTCTTCGCCTCCGCAAATGAATTTTTCTTTTCCTTCCACATCGCGGATCATTTTTCCGATCCATTTAAAGCCTGTTAAGCCAGCTTTACACTGAACCCCAAATTTCTGGGCAATGTCAAAGAAAATATCAGAAGTTACAATGGTAGAACCGATAAATTCGCTACCTGTAATTCTGCCTTGCTTTCTCCATTCATTTAAAATGTAGTACGTAAGGATTGTATTTGTCTGATTTCCATTCAGTAACTGAATTTCTCCGTCCAAATTCTTTACTGCAATTCCCAATCTATCGCCATCCGGATCTGTTCCGATAACGATATCTGCATTGGTGATTTTTGCAAGATCCATTGCCATTTCCAACGCTGCAGACTCTTCCGGGTTTGGAGAATCTACCGTTGGGAAGTTTCCGCTTGGGATCATTTGCTCTTTCACCAGATCAATTTTTTTGAAGCCTGCTTTTTCCAAAGCTCTCGGAACTGTTGAATAGGTTGTTCCGTGAATTGAGGTAAAAACGATATTTAAATTTTCTTTTCCTACATTCTGGTAAGTAGAATTTTCGATGCATGCATCAATGTAAACTTCGTCTTGCTCTTCTCCTACCCATTCAATAAGATCATCATTTCCTTTGAATTTAATTTCATCAAATTTTACAGAATACACTTCATTAATAATCGCTTCATCATGCGGCGGAACAATTTGTGCCCCATCATTCCAATATACCTTATAGCCGTTATATTCCGGTGGATTATGAGAGGCTGTCAATACAATTCCTCCATTACATTTTCTATCACGCACAGTGAAAGACAATTCTGGGGTGGGCCTGTGGTCTTTGAAAAGCAATACTTTAATTCCGTTTGCCGTCAAAACATCTGCCACCAATTTTCCGAATTCTTTAGAGTTATTTCTTACGTCATACGCAATTGCAACCTTGATTTCTTCACCTTTAAACTGCTTTAGCATATAATTCGCAAGTCCCTGTGTAGCTTGACCTAACGTATATTTATTTAAACGATTGGTTCCAACCCCCATAATTCCTCTCATCCCTCCTGTACCGAATTCCAGCTCTCTGTAAAAAGAGTCTTCCAAATCGGGAGAATTGCTGTCAATTAACAGCTGAACAGCTTTTCTTGTTTCCTCATCAAATGATTCATGCAACCAAAGTTTTGCCTTTTCTAATGTTGTCATATTTGTATTTTCTATTTTGTAATTTCTTTATTTGTTTGGGTAGCCGAAAGCAACAGGAAGTCTTCCATCCTCCCGCTTCAGGTTTCCAAGCACCTTTATTAATCTAATTTCTTATTCTCAACACGTGTTTCTTTATCTATCTTAAAAGCACGAATCGGGTCATTATAATAAACAAATTTCGCAGTATTCTGAACATGTCCTTTCAATGAATCTTTTACATTCACTTCCACATAATTTCCATTTTTAGAATCAATATTCAGATTTTCAATTTTCCAATATGGGGCAATCAAACTTGCTGTATCTGAGATCTTTATCACTACATTTTTCGTTTCGCCCAAAAAATTAGCCCTGCTTCGGTTCTGCATTTCAACTTCTGCTCTTCTTGTATTTACCGAACCCATAAAAGTAGCGTTATTTTTTAAATTAAGCCTAAAATTATCGGTCTTAATTTCACTCGAAATATTCATTTCCACAGAATCTGAAATGGCAACTTTCTCCAGATTATATTTTGAATAAATGGTTACATTGTAAAAATCAACACCTTTTGTACTACGCTTTTCTTTGATGGAAAGGGTTTTGTCATTCACTTCAACATCCAGATTATCAGCGACATTGGGATAAGTTTCTATTTCTACAAAATTTTTCGCTCCTCTCGCATAAAATACCCTGAACTTCCCTTCCAGATCAAGATTTACAAATTCCGGAACATCCACGTCTTTCCTTTCAATATTTCCTTTTGGGGAAACTTTTCCACAGGAAACCACTGCCATAAGCATGAGTGTGTAAAATATATTCTTCATATTAAATATTTTAAAGTGATCCTGAATAAATAATTATAGCCACAAATACCAGTGCTATCAATAATCCAGTGAGAAGAGGTATCCAGATGTTTTTTTTTTCATATTGAGCCTCGTTTGGGAAATATACCGGGAAAAAGCCGTATGCAAGTATAGTTCCGCCAATAAGACCACATAAATAAGCGTACGAGCTTTTAACGTTTTCCTGCATCTCTCCAAAAACTATTATAATAATTGTCAAGATAATAGAAGTTGCTAAAACCAGATAGGCTTCTTTCTTTTTTTGGACTTCAATTAAATTTTTAAATAACAAAATCCCGCCAAAAAGAGGTGAGAAAAATATGGAAAATCCTACAATGGCCTGTTTAGAATATATTTTCGGTAATTTATCTTCCATGTCAAATTACTTCATCAATATTATAATTTTTATGTTCCCTGTTCGTTCTGATAATCATTTCACCTAAAAATCCTGCTACAAAAAGCAATGTCCCCATGATCATCATCGTTAAAGCTATATAAAACCAAGGATTGTTGGTAATTAAATGCCCATAAATACCTCTGGAAACATCAATTAATTTCGAAATTCCCAACCAAAGTGCTGACAGAAAACCAAAAATAAACATTAACGTTCCAACAGCACCGAAAAAGTGCATCGGCCTTCCCCCGAAACGACTTACAAACCAAAGCGTTACCAGATCTAAAAAGCCTCTGATAAATCTTTCAGTACCGAATTTTGAAGTTCCGTAAGGTCTCGCCTGATGTTGTACTTCTTTTTCTGTGATTCTTCTGAAACCTGCATTGGCAGCCAGAACCGGGATATACCGGTGCATATCTCCATAGACATCGATAGTTTTTACTACCTGCTTTTTATAAGCTTTCAAACCACAATTGAAATCGTGAAGATAAACTCCCGAAACTTTTCTGGCTGCCGCATTGAATAATTTTGACGGAACATTTTTTGTCATTACATTATCAAAACGCTTTTTTTTCCAGCCGGAAACAATATCGTAATTTTCATTAATGACCAATGAATACAATTCCGGGATTTCTTCCGGAAAATCTTGTAAATCAGCATCCATGGTAATAATTACATCTCCGCTCGTCCTTTCAAAAGCAGCATGAAGCGCCTGAGATTTTCCGTAATTTTTGGAAAATTTAATGCCGTGGATCTGAGGATTCTGAATTTTTAAATTTTCAATAATACTCCACGATAAATCTGTACTTCCGTCATCTACAAACCAGATTTCGTAGGATAAATTGTTTGATCTACAAATGGTATCGATCCTTGAAAAAAGCTCTTCAAGAGAGGCTTCTTCGTTCAATAACGGAATAACTATAGATAAATTCATTTAATTTTAATAAAAAATTATTCTTGATTTTGTTCTTCCTGATAAATAGTTTTCGTTCTGAAAAACGCCCCGAAAAACACTGACAAAACTACGTAAAATATAAGAATTGCCGCAAAATATCCTGAAAAATGACTTGCTGTAAGCATATCTTTCCCTTTTACAGCCTCCGGAGAGAAGCTTGGAAGCCTTTCTTTGTATTTCTGATCCAGCTCGTCAATATCTTTTTGGTGCTTCAAAACTTTTCTTGCAGACTGGTATTCTTTGTCCATTTCTGTTTTTTGTCTTGCTACATATTGATAATTTAGCAGCTTTTTTGCGTCCGTATCAACAAAATTCAGGTAAGCATAAATACTGAAAATTGAAAGTATTCCTCCAATGAACATGGGTACAAATGCTCTTTTAAAAGCATCTTTAAAGCTTACTGTTCTATGGCTGCTCCAATATGATTTTACGGACCAGAATGCTGTTCCAGCATAGATTATCGGTAAAACGAAAGCATTGGCTTTCAATGAAATATCAAAATAATTGATACCTGAGAAAAAAGTATACACTACAAAAAAAACAACCATTGTAGCGATAAAAAGTATAATTCCTAATGTTGATGGACTTTTCGTCATATTTAAATTTTTAGAAAAAAGTTGAAAAATTATTCCTTTACTTTTCAGCTGTTTAGCTGTGCCATTGACTTTTTTTCGACTAATTTCTTTTATAATATTTTCAAATTTATAAAATATTCCTATCTTTGCACCGGCAAGTCCTAAACAACCAGCTCCTGAGAATCCTCCAGGGTGGGAACGCAGCAAAGGTAATCGGTCGTAGCGGTGTGATTTAGGTAGCTTGCCATTTTTTATTTTATTAAATTAAGAGATTAAGCGGTTTTTAAATTTAAAAAATTACTTAATCTCTTAATTTTTTTGTTTAAAATTCGAACTTCTCACCTAATTTTGGTAAAACGAGCTCTACATTTTTATCTGCAAAATGCTTCAATGCACTTTCATGATTAATTTCAATTGCAGGGAAAGTATCGAAATGACAGCCGATCACTTTCGGAGTTTTCAATAATTCTGCCGCTGCGAAAGCTGCTTTTCTAGGGCACATTGTATAATGGCTGCCAATAGGAAGGATTGATAAATCTAAATTTCCGTATAATTTCGGGAATAATTCCATATCTGCCATTACTCCTGTATCACCTGCTAAATAAAGGTTTTTACCTTCCGGAAGCCTGAAAATATACCCCACAGGAACTCCTCCATAGCTTCCATCCGGGAAAGAGCTTGTATGATGAGCCGGAACCATAGAAATTTTAAGATCATCGATTTTTGCTGATCCTCCTAAGTTGACATCATCTGTATTTTTGGCCATTTTGAAATGGGCACAGATTTCAGGAACCGCAATAATTGTAGCTTCAGGATGGTATTGCAATACTTCTTCTACGTCGGCAATGTGATCTCCATGAGCATGGGTCAACAGTATATAATCGATTTTCTGAGCTGTAATATCAAACCCTGATTCTGCTTTTTTGTAGTTGTAAAAAGGGTCGCACAGAATTGTTTTGTCTTTGTAGGTGAACAAAAAGCAGTTTTGTCCCAGATATTGTATTTTCATAATTTTTACTTTTTTTATTTTAACACAAATAATACTAACTTTTCACGAATGGTACTAAATTGAAATTTATGAAATGCTTCGACAGACTCAGCATGACAACTCTAATACTAGCTGTTCAAATATTAAGCTTTAATACTTTCATACTTATTACTAATTACTAAGTGTTATATTTTAAACACAAATGACACTAATTTTTCATGAATAGCACTATTAAATAGTAGTGAAAATTGTGTAATCAGAGTTTTATTTTGATGGAAATTTATCCTCAATTAATCTTAAATTAATTCCGTGTTCCAGATACGCTTTGCAGCCATCGAGAACTGTTGTGAAGCCGCCTGTATTGTCATTAATTACCTTTAAAAGATCTTCTTCTGTTTGAGAATATCCATAACTTTTGATCACAACAAGTGTTCCTTTTTCCATTTCTTTGAATTCGTAATCTACATTCGTTGTAGGTTCGCCCCACTCAGTTTTTATCGACTGGTTTTGAATGATTTCAAGAACATTAACATTCGTTTTTGCTCCATACATTTCCCATTCCCAAGTCACGGTTTTGCCTTCTTTCAATTTTCCGGTTGATTTTGTAAACCAGAAATTGGTCGTTAATTCAGGATTGATGAATGCTTCAAAAACATCTTCAATGGGTTTTCTAATAAGCATTTGAGCTATAACATAAATATTTGAACTCATAGTTTTATATTTTAATGAAAAAAGTTAAGTCCAAAAGCAGTAAGAACTGCCATGACAAAGGTCATAATGCCAACTTGTTTTAAAAAAGGATCAAGCTCTTTCGGGTTTTTCACAGCCATGATTTTTCTTCTTACCTTCATTAAAGGGAGCATCAAAATCATTACAATGAAAACGTAATAATTCTGAGTCTGAAAAAATCCATTTACACCCAAAAACATTAAGATCAAAATTAAAGGAAGCTGTAATAAAATCATTTCGTAAATCATCGCATTTTTGAATCCGATTCTTAACGCAAAGCTGTTTTTACCTGATAATTTATCGCTTTCTATGTCTCTCATATTGTTGAGATTAAGAACTGCCATGCTCATCATTCCGATAGCAGCTCCTGGTAACAACATGTCCCAGCTGAAAGTTTTGGTGAACAAAAAGTAACTTCCACATACAGAAACAAGCCCAAAGAAGATAAACACGAAGATATCTCCCAATCCCATATACCCATATGGCTTTTTCCCAACTGTATATCCAATAGCCGCCAAAATGGAAGCTATTCCCAAACCGATGAAAATGTAAAATTCATTCATATATTTCGGAACGAAAGCCACATATAAAAGCGCAATTGTTGCAGCAAAAGATAAAACTGAGAAAAGAATCACTGCATTTCTCATTTGCTTTGCCGTAATTCTTCCGGAGGCAACTGCTCTTGATTCTGCTTCTGTAGCTCTTTTTGCATCTGTTCCTTTTACACCGTCTCCATAGTCATTAGCATAGTTTGATAAAATCTGGTACAGCAATGTCACCAAAAGTGCGAGTGCAAAAATTTTCCAATCCCAAAATCCGCCTTCACCGTAAAGTCTCCATTTTGCGATGAAAGCTCCCATGATAATTCCGCTCAAAGAAAGCGGCAATGTTCTTAGCCTTGCGGCTTTTATCCAATCTGACATAAATATTTAGATGTTAGATATTAGAAGTTAGAAGTTGGATTTTAAAACTATGTAAGTCTAATATCTGATTTCTAACCTCTAACTTCTTATTTTATGATATCCATTGATCTTTTCCGAAGTCTGGCTTTCTTTTTTCCAGGAATGCATTTCTTCCCTCTTTTGCTTCTTCCGTCATGTAAGCCAAACGAGTTGCCTCTCCTGCGAAAACCTGCTGGCCAACCATTCCGTCGTCTGTAAGGTTCATTGCGAATTTCAACATTCTGATAGATGTTGGAGATTTTGCTAAAATTTCCTGCGCCCATTCGTAAGCGGTATCTTCTAATTCGTCGTGAGGAATTACAGCATTTACCATTCCCATTTCAAATGCTTCTTGAGCAGAATAATTTCTACCTAAAAAGAAAATTTCACGAGCTTTTTTCTGTCCGACCATTTTTGCTAAATATGCCGAGCCATACCCTCCGTCAAAGCTTGTAACATCTGCATCTGTCTGCTTAAAAATAGCGTGTTCTTTACTTGCCAAAGTCAAATCGCAAACTACATGAAGAGAATGACCTCCACCAACTGCCCATCCTGGAACAACCGCGATCACAGCTTTTGGCATAAAACGGATCAAACGCTGAACTTCCAAAATATTCAAACGATGCCTTCCATCTTCTCCTACATAACCTTGATGTCCTCTCGCTTTTTGATCTCCTCCACTGCAGAACGCCCAGCCTCCGTCTTTCGGACTAGGTCCTTCACCTGAAAGCAAAACAACACCTATGGAAGGGTCTTCTGAAGCATCATAAAAAGCATCGTATAATTCTGAAGTAGTCTTCGGCCTGAAAGCGTTGCGAATTTCCGGTCTGTTGAAAGCAATTCTTGCCACACCATTACATTTTTTGTATGTAATATCTTCGTATTCTTTGACGGTTTTCCACTCGATCATTTTTGTAAAAATTTTTCTCAAAGATACGGAATTGCAGAGAATTTTAACATTGATTTTAGATGATAAATCTTGGAAATTAATCCGTTTTCTTTTCCACGAGCTTCACACGTGGCTATTGGTATTAAAGCCCTTCAGGCTTTTGTGTATTATTATTTTTTTTAACTTGAAAAAGATCGAATTAATAGTGAAATATTGAAATTCCGGCTAATAGCCTAGCCCCGATCGCAGCATTTGTTTGAGCTCATTTTTAGATTTCGGCGGCGGCAAAGCCGCCGCCGAAATCTAAAAATAGCGAGTGCGAAGAGCGGGAAATAGCTCCTTAAAGAAATCCAATTGTTGTTATAAAAAATAAAAAACCGAAACAAAATGTTCCGGTTTATATTTAATTCAATTCTTTGAAAATTATTTAGCGGGCTGTTTTGATAATTCAGTCTCTTTCGCTTTCATTTCGTTAAACTTAGCTGTATTTTTTGTGATACTGTAAATTTCTTTCAGCATCTGAACGGCATTAATATCATTTGGAGCTGCCTGATACCACTTTTCAGCGTAAGGTAAAGCTTTGTTGAATCTTTCTTTTCTGGCATCGATTAACTTGGTAGCTTCGTCCGGCTTAGTCTTTCTAAGTGTATTGATTTCACCTACCGCCTTTTCGTCGTCACCGATAGCTGTATAAACCAGATTTTGATAAGCATTGGAAAAATCTGGTTTCAACTCAATTGCTTTCTGGAAAGAAGCCATTGCATCGTTTGCTGTTGCAGGATTTTTAGATTGAAGAACTCCTAGATTGTACCAGTTGGTGGCATCGTTAGGGTTTTTAGCTAACTGCTCTTTCAGATTCTGCATGAATTTATCGGTATTTCCTGATGCATATAAAGCTGTTCCCTGATATTCTTTCAGCTTAGTGCTATTTGGGAATTTTGCAAGACCTTTATCAATAACGGCTAAAGCTTCATCGTTTTTCTTAGCGTTCAGCAATAGGGTTGACAATGTTTCATATAAATCCTGCTCTACACTTGGAGTCTGCTCGGTTTTAAAATCCGTGTAATCTCCTCCAGACTTTTTCAGCAATTCCCAGGTTGCTTTATCATAGCTTGAAACCTGGCCAGTTTTTTTGTCTTTCGCTGTGTAACTTGTTTCAACACCCGTATATCCGGAATTGATCAAATCTGTATATATTTTAGTAGCCTGAGGAATATCATTTGCCAAAGCATAGTTAAGACCTGCATAATACATATATACTTTATTATCTTGTCCGTTTGTTTTCAGTAAGTTATAAACTTCCATAAACTTAGGAGCTGCCACGGTATAATTTTTTGCATTATACGCATCCATTGCTGCTTTGTTAGCTGCTTGCAGCTGAGCGTTTGCATCCCCTTTCTGCCCAAAAGCAAAAGCAGATGCTACGATAGCCATTCCCAAAATTAGCTTTTTCATATTAACTATTTTATATTAATTGTACAATATTTATTCTTCCGAATCGAAATTCTCATTTTCCCCGTTTGGATTTTCATTTTCCATCTGAGGATCATCTATATTGTTTTCTTGGTTATCTGCTGAATTTTCCAAATCTTCATTTTCTTCATCCGCAACATCTTTATCCATTTCTACTTTTGCGATGGCCGCAATTTCGTCATTTTTCTTAAGGTTAATCAATCTTACCCCTTGTGTATTTCTACCCATTACCCTCATTTCATCCATTCCCATTCTGATGGCAACACCTGATTTATTGATGATCATCAATCCGTCTTCGTCTGTTACATTTTGAATAGCAATCAGATTTCCTGTTTTTTCAGTAATGTTAAGGGTGATAACTCCTTTTCCTCCTCTGTTGGTAATTCTATAATCCTCCACTGCAGTTCTCTTACCATACCCTTTTTCGGATACCACAAGAACTGTTTCTTTCTCCACATCATTCACAACAATCATACCAATTGCCTCGTCATTATCTTCCATTGTGATACCACGAACTCCGATAGAACCTCTACCAACCTCTCTTACTTTTTCTTCAGGGAAACGGATACATTTACCGTTTTTCGTAGCGATCATTATTTGAGAAGTTCCGTTTGTTAAATAAGCACCTAACAACTGATCATTATCCCTGATCTCAATAGCATTTACCCCATTCACTCTTGGTCTTGAATAGGCTTCCAATGACGTTTTCTTGATTGTACCATTTTTAGTAACCATCACAACGCTCATTTGATTAACATATTCAGAATCTTTTAAGTTATTCGTTCTGATATATGCTTTAATCTTATCGTCAGGCTCAATGTTAATTAAATTTTGTACCGCTCTTCCTTTCGCTGTTTTAGAACCTTCCGGAATTTCAAATACTCTTAACCAATAACATCTTCCTTTTTCTGTAAAGAACAGCATATATTGGTGATTCGTTGCGGAAACGATATACTCCAGAAAGTCGGAATCCCTTGTTGTTGCTGCTTTATTTCCTACACCTCCTCTACTTTGAACTTTGTATTCTGAAAGTGAGGTTCTCTTGATATATCCGGCGTGAGAAATCGTAAGAACAACCGCTTCATTAGGAATAATATCTTCAATAGACATTTCACCTCCTGAATAATCGATTTCCGTTCTTCTTTCGTCACCGTATTTTTCTTTTATTTCAATTAATTCATCCTTAATGATCTGGAACCTTCTTGGTTCGTTTGCTAAAATATCTTCTAAATTAGCAATTTCTTTCATGATAGCATCATATTCATCACGAATCTTATCAAGCTCCATTCCTGTAAGACGGGCAAGACGCAGATCAAGAATTGCCTGAGCCTGAATTTCAGAAAGCTCAAAAGCTTCTATTAATCCTTCTTTTGCCGCTTGCGGGTTTGCAGAGTGACGAATAATTGAAATTGCTCTGTCTAAGGCATCTTGCGTACCGATCACCTTCATGAAACCCTCTAAAATATGAGCTCTTTCTTTCGCTTTTCTAAGCTCGAACTGAGTTCTTCTTACAATTACTTCATGTCTGTGCTCTACGAAATGGTGAATGATATCCTTTAAATTTAATTGCTCTGGTCTTCCGTGTACCAAAGCAATATTATTAACACTGAAAGATGTCTGAAGTGCTGTATATTTGTATAATAAGTTTAAAACAACGTTCGGAATCGCATCGTTTTTCAATTCATACACAATACGAAGCCCTCTTCTGTCCGACTCATCTCTGATTTCGTAAATTCCTGGAATTTTTTCGTCTTTAACAAGTTCTGCAGTTCTAGCAATCATTTCAGCCTTATTAACCTGATAAGGAACTTCATTTACGATAATTGCATTTCTGTTTCCGATTTCTTCGAAAGCAACTTTAGCTCTAAGAACAACTCTACCACGACCTGTGTGGAAAGCATCTCTTACTCCATCATATCCATAGATAATCCCACCTGTAGGGAAATCCGGAGCAATGATATGTTGCATTAATTCATCAATAGTGATTTCTCTGTTGTCGATGTAAGCACAAATAGCATTTACAGCCTCGGTTAAGTTATGTGGAGCCATGTTTGTTGCCATACCTACTGCAATACCTGAAGTTCCGTTCACCAAAAGATTAGGAATTTTTGAAGGCATTACTGTCGGTTCAGTTAAACTGTCGTCGAAGTTATTCTGAAAATCTACTGTTTCTTTGTCTAAGTCTGAAAGAACCTCATCAGAGATCTTTTTCAATCTGGCTTCGGTATAACGCATTGCTGCAGGCGGGTCGCCATCCATTGAACCAAAGTTACCCTGTCCGTCTACCTGAGGATAACGCAAGCTCCAGTCCTGAGCCATTCTCACCATTGCATCATAAACCGAGGAGTCTCCGTGTGGGTGGTACTTACCTAAAACGTCCCCAACAATTCTCGCAGATTTTAAATATTTTCTATTAGAAAAAACCCCTAATCCATACATACCATAAAGCACTCTTCTATGAACGGGTTTTAAGCCATCTCGTACATCCGGTAACGCCCTTGAAACGATAACAGACATCGAATAATCGATATAAGATGACTTCATTTCATCAACAATGTTGATAGGAATCAGTCTTTCACCTTCTTTTTGCATAAACAAATTTTATTATAATGATAGTCAGACCCTTAGCTATATGTCTGAAAATTATTTTTTCCGAATTTTTATTAACGGGCTAATTTACGAAAAATTTGCCGATTTTTGTGGTAGAATTTATCCACAAAATCTTAAAAAATCTTAAAATATGAGCATATTAAGTATAACTTTCCATTCGACGAAAAGCAATATTGAAGAATGGGAAAATTATATTGATGAAACACTGGTTTTAATGACAGAAAATTTAATGGATGTCAATAAATATATTCTTTCTGAAGTTCAAAGTGAATATATTGAAGACGGGAAAAATTATAATCTTCTCCTGATTTTTGATAATGATGATCTGCGAGATGATTTTGTAAAAAGTGAACTGGTAAATATTGCCGAAAGAATCGAAACAAAATTCGGGCAGGAAATAATGATTTTCAATACTTTTCTGAATCCAAAGAAATCAAGGTTGTAGTTAAAATTAAGACTGAAATATAAAATAAAAACTTTGAGTAATTCCGGTACTTTTGCAAATTTTAAATAAAATTTTTATATTTTGGGATTTAATTATAATTATCAATCAAATTACCAAAATGGATGTTAGAACGGAAAAATTTCAGTACCATACTAATTTTTCCTCAATTTCATATATTATGCCTGCGTCTTTTCACTTTCTCAAATTTCCAAATAAATATGATCAAATTACTTACAAATATTTATTGTTTTTTAAGTTTAATTTTTAAATTTTTATATTAAAATAGATCATATGCGTTTTATAAATTGTATTATATTCCAACTGCTTCACTTCTTTTCTCAAGCATTATAATATCTTTCCACTGTCCATTGAGTTTTCCTAACTTCTTGCGGATACCCACCGTCCTGAAACCGTTTTTATGATGAAAACTGATGGAAGCTTCATTTTCGGAGAAGATATTGGCCTGTAACGTCCAGAAACCGTGGCTCTCGCTGTCTAAAATCATTTTTTTAAGGAGAACAGACCCCAGGCCTTTTCCTTGATAATTATTATCGAAATAAATACTGACTTCCGCGACACCTTTATAGCATTCTCTTTTGCTCACAAGCTTTAGGGCACACCAGCCTACAATTTCGTTTTTTTCTGTTTCTAAAACCCAACGGCAATCATGATAATAATCCATATTCCAGGCTTCGGGAGTAGGAACTTCTGTTTCAAAGGTTGCCATTCCTCCTTCTATACCTTGTTTAAATATTTCCAATACCCGGATTTCGTCGTTAGGAAGCATTCTTCTTAGTTCATAGTTCATTTATCTGAGGTATTTTCGTTTATTTTTTCTTTTGATCCTTGAATAATGGGTTTGTTTATTTTTCTCATCTTCGGAAATCACACTAATGCTTCCGTCAACCTCTAGAATAGAAAGCTTTACATTTTCAATTCTGTCCACACCATGCTCCCGAATAGCTTCTTCCAGCTCATCTTTTGTAATTTTTACTTTATTTAAAGCATCTTTATGAGCAATTCCGTCTTTTACGAGAATAGTGGGCTCATCTTCAAGGAATGCTTCAAATTTTTGGTTGGAAAACATAAATCTTTTAACAATAAAATTAACCATAAACAGAACCAGAGCAGCAACCAGACCACCTTGAAGAGAAGTGTCTGACCCTACCATTGCATTCTGGACCGCATTGGATATCAGCAATAGCAAAACTACATCTCCGGCATTAAGCTGAGAAAGCTGATTTTTGCCAAACAACCTGATGGCGATTATCATAAAAAAATATACACAAAGAGAGCGAACAACAACATCTAGAATAGAATTCACAAAAGTTTCTTTATAACAAATTTATACATTTTTGGCCTTTTTTATTTATTTTAATGTAATTTTTTTTTTGATAAACGGTACATAATTTGATAGTTGATTTCACAATAGTTATTAAATTTTAACACAAATTATGAAACAATTATTTTATTTAGGTGCTTTCTTTGCTTTATCTGCATGTAAAAAAAATGATCCCGTATCAAAAGCTGTAAACAATGATGCTGAAATTACACAGAGAGTCAATGAAATGTATACTATTTATGGTAAATCCAGTGATGCAATATACAAAAGTCCTTTTGCAGATTCTATTTTTTCTCCTAGCCTGAAACAGACTTTGAATAATGCTAAAACAGCTTCAGAAAAAAGCATTAAAATGACCAAAGAAGGCAAACCTCAAGTTTTTGAAGGATCTGTTTTTACAAGCTTGTATGAGGGATATACAACATACAAAATCAATTCTGTGAAAATGATTGGAGATTCAAAACTTGCTAAAGCAGAAGTAAGTATTGAGTTTGAAAATTCAGCAGAAAGTCCAAAAATTATATGGACTGATAAGGTAGACCTTATCAATTCCGGAGATGGATGGAAGGTAGATAATATAGAATTTGACAAAAAAATAAATGTTGGCGATCTTAAGCAAAATCTAAAGAAGTTTACAGAAGGAGTACAATAAAAAAGCAGCTTTTTAGTGGCTTCCATTTTTTAACGACATTGAAAAATAGGAACTTTACTGCAAACCACATCATTTATCCACTCATAATAAACACAGTATTTTTGGGGAGCTCCACCATTTACTGCTTTTAACTCATTCTTTGTTAGTTTCTTCAAATTTTTAATATCTGTTTAATTTTGTTGATTAAATTTAAAACGAAAATTATTTATAAACATTACGAATTTATATTTAAAATTCTTCATTATTCACATTAAAAATAAAAAACCATACAGAAATTTGCATGGTTTAATATAAAAATTTTATGAATATTATCTGTTATTGATATCTACTCTTACAGGCATTACATAAGTAGATGCAATCATATTCTGATTGATTTTTTTTCTGTCTACTCTGTATTGAAGGCTGCCAAGGACTTTTTCAATCTCTTTGCTTACGTTTTTGCAGTCGCCTTTTGAGTGAACATTTACAATTTGTCCGTTTTCTGCGATATCAAATTTTACTTCTGAATTTACAATTCCCTGCTTATAATCAGAATTGGTAAAGTCAAAATTAGCGATCAATAAATTTCTTATTTCATTAAAAACATCATTTTTGTTCAGTTGAACTTCCTGAATCATATTATTTGAATTTTGTGCTTTAGCTGTATTTGTTATAGCCATTAATCCACAAACAAAAAATGAAGCGATCAATATTTGAATTTTATTTTTCATAACTCTTTGGTTTTAAATGTTATATTAAGCTTATTTACTATTTCTTTACCAAAGGTATACAAAATAATTTACAATAATTTTACATATAGTTAACATTGAGTTAACATTAGAAATTAAATCATTGATTATCAATTATATAAAAATTAAAAATAATTGAAAATTTAATATTGGGATTAATTTTAGGGCACAAAAAGAGGTAAACTTGGTATAGTTTAGAACTAATTCTTATATATAGTTTATACCATTTATTAATTTACTGTCGAGATTCCTAACGGAATAATAAAACTTGCCGTTGATTTCTTTTTATTTTATTCCAATTCCTTTTTCAAAAACTTCCCTGTCAAGCTCTTTTTTGATTTCACAATTTCTTCGGGAGTTCCCTGTGCAACGATCTGCCCACCGTATTTTCCACCTTCCGGGCCAACGTCAATAATGTGGTCAGCCATTTTGATTACATCCATATTATGTTCAATAATAATGAAAGAATTTCCTAATTCCACCAATTGATTAATTGCATCCATCAGAATTTTCACATCTTCAAAATGAAGTCCGGTTGTAGGTTCGTCAAGAATGTATAATGTATTTCCGGTTTGTCTTTTTGCCAGTTCAGTTGCTAGTTTGATACGTTGCGCTTCACCTCCGGAAAGTGTTGTAGACTGCTGCCCCAAAGTGATATATCCCAACCCGACATCATGTAAGGTTTTCACCCTTGAATAAATTTTTGGAATCGGCTGGAAAAATTCTACTGCTTCATCAATCGTCATATCCAATACATCAGAAATCGATTTTCCTTTGTAGCGAACTTCTAGTGTTTCCCTGTTAAAACGTTTTCCGTTACAAGTTTCACAATGAACATAAACATCCGGTAAAAAATTCATTTCAATCACCTTCAAACCGCCTCCCTGACAGGTTTCGCATCTTCCTCCTTTCACGTTGAAGGAAAATCTTCCAGGTTTGTAACCACGAATCTTAGATTCTGGCAATTCTGCAAAAAGGTTTCTGATGTCTGTAAACATTCCGGTGTATGTCGCAGGATTTGAACGTGGCGTTCTTCCAATCGGGGTTTGGTCTACATCTACAATTTTATCGATGTTTTCAAGACCTTCGATTTTTTTATAAGGTAAAGGTTCCTGAACAGCTCTGTAAAAATGTTTGTTCAGAATCGGATACAAAGTTCCGTTAATCAAAGAAGATTTTCCGCTTCCTGAAATCCCTGAAACAACAACTAATTTTCCTAATGGAATATCAAGCGTTACATTTTTAAGGTTGTTTCCTGTAGCGCCTTTTAATACTATATTTTTACCGTTTCCTTTTCGCCTTTCTGCAGGAATTCCGATTTTTCTTTTTCCGTTAATGTATTGAGCGGTAATTGTATCTGCTTTCAACAAGTCTTTCGGTTTTCCCTGCCAAAGAATTTCGCCCCCGAATTTTCCTGCTCTCGGACCAATATCTAAAACCTCATCGGCTTCAAGGATCATGTCTTTGTCGTGTTCTACCACCAACACAGAGTTTCCGATGTCACGAAGATTTTTTAATGAATTAATTAGTCTTTCGTTGTCTCTCTGGTGCAACCCGATACTTGGTTCATCCAAAATATACAAAACATTCACTAATTGAGAACCAATCTGTGTTGCTAAACGAATCCTTTGAGATTCTCCTCCAGAAAGTGTTTTCGAACTTCTGCTCAGACTTAAATAATCTAAACCGACGTCCAATAAAAATTGAAGTCTGGTTTCAATTTCCTTTAAAATTTCGTGAGCAATGATAGCATTTTTCTCGGAAAATTTATCTTTAACATCAGCTAACCAATCTTTTAAATCAGATAAACTCAATGCATTAATTTCTGCAATATTTTTTCCATCGATTTTAAAGCTTAAACTTGAAGGTTGAAGACGAGTTCCCTTACATTCCGGACAAGTTTCTTCTGTCGTGAAGTGTCTTTCCAGCAAAATTGCTTCGTAAGATTCTCTTTCCTCAATCAATTCTTCCATAAAAGGAATCAAACCATCAAAACTGATTTTAATCTTTTTGGTAATTCCGGCGTATTTTAAATCTTTATTGAATTCTTTGTGACACCCGTTGTAAATGTAATCCAACGCTTCTTCCGGAATATCCTGAAAAGGTGTCGCCAATCCTAAACCAAAAATTTCAAGAATATTTTTAATCTGAGAAAGAATCCATTTATTAGATTTAATATCTTCCAAAGGCAACAAACCACCTTGGCTAATTGACAATTTTGGATTTTCAATAAAATAATCTGTATTGATTTTCTTGATTGTTCCTAAACCTTTACAGCTCGGACAGCTTCCTTTCGGAGAGTTGAATGAAAACGTATTTGGTTCCGGCAATGCCAATGAATGACCAGTTTCAGCATCCATTAAATTTTTAGAAAAATACTCAATATCTGTACTTCCCAGTTTTTGAATTCCGATCAGTCCTTCTCCCATTTCCATTGCTGTCCGTAATGATTTTTCCATTCTGACTTCGGAAGCAGATTCGCCGATGATCCATCGGTCAATCACGATGTCGATATCGTGGGTTTTGTAACGGTCAAGTTTTAAATCGTATTCAATATCCTGTAATTCCCCGTCAATTCTTGCCTGCCCATACCCTTTTTTAGCCATTTGCACGAAAAGCTCGTGATAATGCCCTTTTCTGGCCCTTACAACAGGTGCCATCAACATGATTTTCTCACCTTTATAATTTTCTTTAATCGTCTCAAGGATCTGCTCTTCGGTATAACTTACCAGCTTTTTTCCTGTTATCTGCGAATACGCGTCGGAAACTCTTGCAAATAAAAGACGTAAGAAATCGTACAGTTCAGTAACTGTTCCTACCGTTGAACGTGGGTTTTTATTGGTTGTTTTTTGCTCAATTGCAATTACAGGAGACAATCCTTCAATTTTATCGACATCCGGACGTTCCAGGCCTCCCAAAAACTGTCTTGCATATGCAGAAAACGTTTCAATATAACGGCGTTGGCCTTCAGCAAAAATTGTATCAAAAGCCAACGATGATTTCCCACTTCCCGAAAGTCCAGTAATTACAACTAATTCGTTACGTGGAATTTTTACATTAATGTTTTTAAGATTATGCTCCCTTGCGCCATAAACTTCTATATATTCTGTTGATTTACTCATAATTTGGGGTGATTTTACCTGAAAATCACAATGTGCAAAATTACAGATTTTTTAGGAATTTTTTGTGTTAAAAATCGTTAGTTTATTAGTATTGCTATCTGATTTTTCTATTTTAAATTAGAGATTTTGCTTTATATGGATTCTTAGAAGGTTTCGTACTCAGATGACACCGTGGAAATCTCTTGCATATTTTATTTTCAGAAAGATAAAGACAGTTAGTATTAGAATTCTGTCATCTTGAGTTCGAAACCTTCTAAGAATCTTCAATCCATACCAAATAAAGCTCTCCATTCAAAAATTAACAAAATTTTTAATTAATTTACATTATATTGAAGCTCAACCACAAACAAACTACAAGAACATATCGAAGCAATAACTCGATTTACAAACAGAGAGTTTGAATATATCTTTTTTGATTGCGAGAAATAAATAATGATTGAGTGAGAAAATTGGAGAGTGAGAAAAAAGCTGCCCGATAGGTCAGACAGCTTTTGAAAATTATTTTTAGGTTTTCTTATTTCGGTTGATAAGATAATAAACCGGAAGACCGAGCAGTACCATCAGAAAACCCGGCCAGGTATATTGTTGTTTGTAGATTAAGAGCAGGATACAGAACCCTGTTCCTATCAATAAATAGATAATCGGCGTTATTGGATATAACCATGTTTTATAAGGGCGTTCCAAATCTGGCTGCTTGAATCTTAAATAAATAACTCCAAAAACGGTAATCATATAAAATAACACAATAACGAACGAAATCATATCCAAAAGATTCCCGTACTGACCACTTAAACATAATAAAGCAGCCCAAATGCCTTGCATCCAGAGTGCGTTGGCAGGAACTTCATTTTTGTTATTTTTTTCAGCCTGCCTGAAGAACATTCCGTCTTTAGCCATAGTTTGGAATACCCTGGCTCCGGCCAGGATCAGCCCGTTATTACAGCCAAATGTGGAAATCATCACCAAAATAGCAATAATGATCGTTCCAGCACTTCCAAATATGAAATGGGAGGCTGCAACCGCTACCCTGTCGTTTTCCGCAAAGGCAATTGCATTCCTGTTGAGTGCATTAAGGTAAACATAATTCACGGAAATATACAAAATCATTACGGCGGTTGTTCCGTAAATCATTGATTTTACAACATTCCTCTTTGGATTTTCAATTTCTCCCGAAACGAAAGTCACACTTTCCCAAGCTACAGAACTGAATACGGAACCTACCATTGCCGCCGCAATTCCACCCAATAAAGCCATACCACCTATGGGTTCCCAGCCTATTTTGAGGAAGTTCCCTAGGGAGTCTTTTTTAAGATTATTAAAAGAATCCATCCCTAAACTAAAATTCTCGGCTAAGTGGGAAACATCTACCAAAATAAATCCTACGGCAATTAATCCCAATAAAGCTATAATTTTTGATCCGGTGAAGATATTCTGTAATATTTTTCCGTTTTCAACACCTCTTGTATTAAAATAGGTCAATAAAATAATCGTTGCAATCGCTAATATTTGAATCCATGTGATTTTAAATTCTCCGCTCTGGAAGATGGGTGCCGCATCATTAAGAGCAGGAACAAGATACGCTGTAAACTTCCCGAATGCCATTGCCACTGCTGCTATTGTACCCGTCTGGATCACTGTAAATAGCCCCCAACCATATAAAAAACCCATTTTTTTACCGAAAATTTCTTTCAGATATGTGTATTGTCCGCCTGCTTTCGGAAATAAAGCTGAAAGCTCTCCATAACTGATGGCTGCTGCAACCGTCATGATTCCTGTAATTACCCAAACGGTTATTACCCAGAATCCTGAGCCAAGATTACGCATCATATCAGCACTTACGATAAAAATCCCGCTACCGATCATTGAACCCATTACGAGCATAATGGCGTCCCAAAGTTTTAGTTTTTTTTGCATAGTTGAGTATAGGCTTCAAATATAAATAATTATAGGTTTGGTTTTTTATTTTTGTTTGAATTAAGATTTGAAAATGTATCTAAAGTTTTTAGCACAATAAGCGCTTGGCTTACTATATTAATGTTATATATAAGTGAATTCTTGAAAGTTCTATCATCCTGAAAGGATTTAATTATAGCATTATAACCTATGGAAGATTCGTGTATAGATCCTTTCAGGATGACAAATGTTGGATATATTTTCTTTGTTTAAATATGGATGACTCTCACCCTAGCCCTGATTGTAACGGTTACCCCACAACTGCGATGGATTTGGAGGGTGTTAGCGATGGATAGCTATTGGCGTGAGGAGTATAAGTGGAAAGCAGCAAAAGCTCCTAAAAATAAAAATATTAGGCCGGTTTTTTTATTAAAATCATTTTAAACACTAAAAGACAACTGTTTTTTATCACGTTTTTAAAGATTTGTGATTAAAATTTTATTAGTATTTTTGGAAAAAATATTAAAAATGAAATTCAAAGCCATATTATTTGCAGCTGCTGTAAGTATTTCTACTCTAGCTTTTGCACAAGAATCAAAAAAATTCGGGCCACCTGCCGGAAATGCTCTTGTAGGTGATAGCTATGGAGGAGGAGTTACTTCAATTGTAGAATCTAAAGCAATTTCTGTTGAAAAATTAAGCAAAAAGCTTAAAAAAGAGAATAAAAAAGTGGAAAATGTTGCCGTAAAAGGAAAAGTAACAGACGTTTGTGAGAAAAAAGGATGCTGGCTCACTATCCAGACCGAAGATAATTCTCAGTTTTTTGTAAAAATGAAGGATTATGCGTTTTTCGTTCCGACTGCTTTGAAGGGTAAAACTGTTGTATTAGACGGTACTGCAGAAAGAAAAGTAACTTCTGTAGATGAACAAAAACATTATGCCGAGGATGCAAAGAAACCGAAATCAGAAATCGATGCTATTACAGATCCGAAAGAAGAAATCAGATTTGTAGCGAGCGGAATTAAAGTTATAAACTAAGATTGTTTTTTTAAACCACTCGTTGTCATTTTAAAACAAAGTGGAGTGAAGAATTTATTATTTTTATGGGTTGCTCCAGCTTCGATTTGCAATGACAATTTGTATAAAAAACAAAGAGGCTGTCTCAAAAGGTAAACTAATGCTCTGAGAATCTCCTAAATGACAAAATTTGTCAAGGAATCCGAGAGAGAGTGTACTTTTGAGACGGCCTCTTTTTTAATCTTCTATAGTAAAATTTACTTCTGCATCCAGTTTAGGGTACTTGCTTGCAGAAACGAATTTTTTTCCGGTGCAGTCAATTTCCAGCCAGCCTTTCCGCTGTTTTACCCCCCCAACCTCCATCACAAAAGGGATAAAGGATATTTCATCTTTCCCGTCTTCTATGATTTCCCTGTATTGAACGGCAACATCAAGGATACATTCATGCTCTGTATTTAATTTTACATTTCTGTAGATAATGTCATAATGGGTTTCTCTGTTCTCAGGAATCTCCAGATATTCTTCCCAGCCTTCTGTTTTAGAATTTAATTCACTAATTGATTTTAAAGCATAATATAAAGCAATCGTATAATATTTCCTGGTTCCTTTTCTTGAATAATCATCTATAAAATGTCCTCCTTCGAATAAAATTGTCGGCATTCCGGCTTTAATAAAATTATCCCCTGTAGAAGTAGGATAAAATTCATCCGAGTATCTCCCTATCTGGTTAGGGATCATTCCTTTCAAATGACGATAAACATTTGTGATCACAGCCATGCATTTCTTACGGTTTTCAGTAATGGTACGTTCTACATTTTCCGACGGGGCCAGAAAGGAGAGCGTAGCGGGGTGAAATCCGTCTGTTGTAAAAATTGTCCTCTGCTCATGGAGATTGAGTGCATAATCGTATTTCTTAGAGGTAGCAGCATTTTTCAGAAATTTTATTTCCTTACTTGATTCGTTGTGAAAATCTCTGTTCAGGTCGATGTCTGCAGCATTTAGCCTTGTCCATCTTTCGGACCCGTCAGGATTTAGCATAAAGATAAAATCTAATGTAATCTTACTGAACAACTCTTCTTTAAGGCCGGGCGCATCATCTAATGTTAAAAGCAAATCAAGCATAGCATGAGTTGCATTCGATTCGTTGCCATGCATTTGTGACCATGCAAGAACGTTAATGTTACCTGTGCCCACTGTCACTTTATAAATAGGCTTATTTAAATATGATTTTCCGATCTCCTGAATGTAATCGCTGAAATTAGCCTGTAGATAAGAAAATAATTTTTCCGGGGAAATATAGCGATTTGGGAAATTAGGATTGGGTCGATAAATCTGCTCAAAATTCATTGTGTAATAGTTTACAAGAGTCAAATTTAACTATTTTAAATCTAAAAATAAAATTAACATTTGTAATTAATTTAAACGATGTGAATTGTCATAATGTCTGTTGATAAAATTGTGGATTGATAATAATTTAATGAACATTTAATAAAGTATTAAAAATCAATATATTATAAACTTTATTTGAATTCATATTTTAATATTACTTTAAGTGGTGGGTGGTACATTTATCGACATTTGGGCGTAATTCTGTTAAACATGGATAAGTATGAAGAGTTGTAATTTTTAAGTAATATACAAATGTAAATCACTAGTAATTTAGAAGTTTAAACTAAAATTTTGATAAAATTTAATTCATTAGAATTATAATCATTTTTCAATAAAACCTGTTTGCTAAGAAAGTCTCATAGAAGCCGTTTCTGAGGATATTAATGCCTTTATTATATTTATTTTGTGACAGAATCAGATAATTACCTCCCTCCTATCTTTTTTCAGTATTAAATTACTTTCAAAACTACTGTGATAGGAAGTTTAAGGTTGAATAAGATCTAAATTTAACTATACATAATTTACTTCAACTTTTACTTTAAGGAAATAAGGATTGGGGGAAAATTGTCGAATAAAAATTTAATATTTAGAGATGTTAACTTACAAAATATTGACTTATAAGTATATAATATATTTACAAATGTATATCTTAGCATTTTACATTTTGTTTACTTTTGTATTTTGCAAATGTAAATTATTTATTTACATTTGTAAAGTGATTAAAAACTTATTTTATGGGCTTAAATGAAAGAATTTCTAAGGTTATTGAATATTCTAAACTTACTTCTTCTGAGTTTGCAGATGAGATCGATGTTCAGCGTTCTTCCATTTCACATATTACTTCAGGAAGAAATAAGCCGTCGCTGGAATTTATCATTAAAATAAAATCACGGTTTCCTGAGATTCTGTGGGACTGGCTTGTTACCGGCGAAGGCGAAATGTTGAAGTCTGATTTGCAGGAAACCATGGAAAATATAAGTAAAATAAGTGAAAATGCTGAGGAGGAAAAGTCGAAACCAACTTCTCTACCCGATCTTTTTACGATGATGAATGAAGATGAAGATTTCGGGGTGGAAGAAGATAAAAATGTCGCTGAAAAAATAAGTCGCGGAGAATCATTTGTACTGCATCAAAATACAGCACAAAATAAAATAACAGATTCTCAACTATTAGAAAAAAATGATGAACAAATAATTAACCAAGTAATTGGAAATCAATACAATACTATTAAACGAATTGTAATCTTCTATGAAAATGGGAAATTTGAAAGTTTTGAGCCCTAAAAAAGCCTCACAAAAAATTGTAAGGTCTATGGGTTTACAAACAGGAAAATTATTTTCCTGTTTTTCTTCTTTCCAGTTCTTTTTTAATTAATCCGAGCTCTCTTCCCGTTTGCCCGGCAACAGAAGTATTTTCCTGCGCTCTTCTTGTAAGATAAGGCACAACATCTTTCACAGGCCCATACGGAAGATATTTTGCTGCATTATAGCCTTTATCCGACAGATAAAATGTAATATTATCACTCATCCCATAAAGCTGCCCGAAATAGACATGAGGATTATCGTTCTGTAAACCAGCTGCTTTCATTTTATCCATTACCAATTCAGAAGAAGTTTCATTATGGGTTCCGAAAAAAGCTGAGACTTTATCCAGGTGATTCATTACAAAATCAATTCCAGCATTATAGTTCTTATCCGAAGCTTCTTTGTTTGGCTGAATCGGATCCGGGTATCCCTTTTCTGCGGCCCTTACCCTTTCTTTTTCCATGTAAGCGCCACGAACAATCTTATATCCAATGAAATAGCCTCTTTCTTTTGCTTTCTCCAAATGCCCTTCCATATACTCCAGCCTGCCCGTTCTATACATCTGAATCGTGTTCCAAACGATAGGCTTTTCCTTATTATATTTCTCCATCATTTCCTCGCAAAGGTGGTCTGCTGCATCCTGCATCCACGTTTCTTCTGCGTCTACCATTACTTTTTTATCATTTTCATGGCATAGTTTACATACTTCGTCAAACCTTTTTACTATTCTTTCCCACTCTTCTTTTTGGCTGGATGTAAGTTCGGTATTCTTTCCAACCGCCTCATAAAGGTCGATTCTACCGAAAGCCGTAGGTTTAAAAACAATAAATGGAATAGCCGGATTTCCTACAGAAAATCTCACAATATCTTTGATCTCCCTGCAAACGGCATCAAAAGTCTCTTCATCTTCCTTACCCTCAATGGAATAGTCGAAAATACTGCCAACTCCTCTTTTGAAAAGCTGCTTTACCACTTTCATGCTTTCTTCACGCGTTTCGCCGCCACAAAACTGTTCAAACAAAGTGTTTTTTACAATTCCGGTAACGAAAGGGATATTATTATGAACCGTAAAATTAAGAACAGAAGTTCCTATTTTTGTAAGGGAAGGCTGCTCAATCATCCTGAACATCCAATACGCTTTTCTTAACTGTGCATCAGATTTGTCTGCAAATGCGACTTTAGTATCGTTAAAAATGGGCATTATTTATATAAATTTAAGTTTTGCGAAGATAAGAAAATGTAAGGTTTTTTCAGGAAAATTTTCTATAATTTACCTTCCAGACCATTTAAAAGCATTGCTACTATTCCTACAAAAACCCACAGCCTTAAAATGTTAAGAATCAAAAATGTAGCTCTTCTATAGCTACTTAAAAGCAGATAAATACAAAGGATAAATACAAACAAACCGCCTGAAAAGTAATAGGCCATAAATCCTGAAATTCCTGTTCTGAGGATCAGTTTTATGGAAACCGTCATAGTAATTACCAATAAAAAAATAATGATAATCTTAGAATTTTTGGTTTTAAAATAATTTGGGATTGTAGTATATCCAAAGGCTTTATCCACACTTTTCGTTAATGTATCTTTCACAATATCAATACATAAAAGAATTAAAAAGAGGAAAACAGCCATCAAAAGGACTTTCTTTGAAAAGGTTTCATAGTAAACCATCATTCCAAAAAAAGGATATAAGGTGAGGCTGACAAAAGTGAGATTATTTAAAATTAAAATTCTGCTCAGCTTATGACTGTAAAACCACATAAAGAATTGATATACAACAAAAAAAACAAAAACCCTATGCGATATCATCCACGCAACGCCTAATGAGATTATACTTAAAACCAAATAGGCATATAAAAAATATTTCTGCTTGATAAAGCTCTGAACCCTCGTTCTAAAAGGTTTTACAACATAATCTTTCTCAAAATCATAGAATTGATTGATAATTCCGCCTGCCAAAATGGTAAGAACCGTACAGAAAATGATCCCGTGCACTTTAAAATCAAAGACAAATTTTCTGAAAGTCTCATCCTGATTAAAAAGGAAAAACGTAGAAACGTATAATGCAAAAGTAAGCAGTATGGCAATAAAAAAGCGAGCTCCCAAGAGAAAGCCCACAAATTGTGAAAATCTGTAAAAAAAAGATTTTTTGATATAATTTTTCTGTTGAAAGTCGTCCTTTTCAGAATTCATTCTCAACTTTATTAAAATCTGTAAATCACTTCTTTATGGAAGCCGTCAAGCATTTTTTCTGCTTTTTCGTAATCTTTAGTGAAACCTAAAATATAGCCGCCGCCGCCGCTTCCGCAAAGCTTTAAATAATAAGCATTAGAATCCAGCCCTTTTTTCCAGACATTAAATAAGCTTTCAGGAATCATCGGACGGAAATGTTCATAGGCCCAATGCGAAAGCTTTTTAAGGTTTCTGAAGAAAGGATTCATATCTTTTTTAAGGAAAGCCTCAATACAGGCATTATTGTAACGGATAAACTCTTCTTTCAGGGTTTTTCTGAAACCCTCCGTTTTCATTTTTTCAAAGAAAATCTGAACCATAGGTCCTGTTTCACCTGTCATTCCGGAATCTATCAGGAAAATTGCTCCTTTTCCGGCTTCACTTTCCGGGATGGCTACCTTGTCTACACTTTCCCTGTTTTCGATAAGGATTGGAAGATTCATATAGCAGATGAGTGGGTCAATTCCTGAGCTTTTTCCGTGGAAATAGCTTTCCATCAATCCAAAAACTTTTCTAAGGCTTTTTAATTCATCTTTCGAAATATTTTCAGACTCATGCTTAGAAATAGAATAACGCTCAAAAATGGCTGCTACCAAAGCTCCGGAGCTACCTACACCATACCCTTGCGGGATATTGCTGTCGAAAAATAATCCTTCAGCAATTTCTTCTTTAAATTTTGAAACATTAAGCTCAAAACCTTCCGGAAGCTCCAAATTTTGTAGATAAACTGCGTATTTTGTAAGATGCTCATTGGACTTTTTTTCAAATTCGGAATCCAATGATGAGAACTTGAGGGTACCTTTATAGAAGCTATAAGGCAATGTCAAACCTTGGGAATCTTCAATGATTCCGTATTCTCCGAACAAAAGAATTTTTGCGTAAAATAAAGGGTTTGTCATTTTATATTAAATAAATTTTTTTGCAAATTTAAAATTATTCCGCTGAATATTAGCAAAATTCGCGCCGAATTCTAAGATTTTAACAGCGAGCTCCATTCAGACATTTAAATAATCTTAAAATTGTGTTTCTATATTAAAGATAATAAAAAAAAAATGATAATCATATTTTAATTATAATAATTAAATTTTATTAATATAAATAAATTAATATTTTTTTAAAGAAAAAAATTAAATCAAACAATTGTTTTTTCATTAATTTTATACAAAACCAATCATGAGAAAATTAAGATTATTTTTATGCTTCTTCCTGATTCAATCAATTATCGCGCAGAATGTTATTTTTGATACAAAAATTAAAGAAACTAATATATTATCTGAAGCAGTAATTCTTTGGCTTATTAAATAAAAAAAGACGCTAAAATAGCGCCTCATAATTTTATTGAAATTATTAATTACTTTTTATAAACTGCAAGTTTCAAAAATCGAACTAAAATAAGCCCTGCAGCAAAAAATATAGTCATTGATAAAGCAGCATACCTCATATTATTAAACTGCCCTATTAATGTTGAAAAAATAAAAGTTCCTAAAATAACTGCCAGTTTTTCCAATACATCATAGAAACTGAAATACGTAGTATTTTCCATTGAATCTTCCGGTAATAGCTTTGAATAAGTAGATCTGGACATTGCCTGTAAGCCTCCCATTACGAGCCCTACAACTGCAGCTACTCCGTAGAACTGATATTCCACTGTAGGATTTTCTTTGTTAAGGAAAAAAGCCCAGATACATGCTACCATCCAAAGAATGATTGCAATAGAAATTACATTTTTGTTTCCTATTCT
Organism: Chryseobacterium sp. RU37D; assembly: GCF_900156075.1. GTDB lineage: Bacteria > Bacteroidota > Bacteroidia > Flavobacteriales > Weeksellaceae > Chryseobacterium. The sequence goes on from NZ_FTMM01000010.1 coordinate 67,486, forward strand.
TTTTGATAATTTCGAGAAGATCACAGCTCCTATTATTGCTTCAATCTGAATCACCAAAAGTGTTCCTATCAATTTGTCCTGAGCCAGATTGATTTCACTTTTCCCGAATAAGGTAGCCATAAGGAAAATCGTCTGCATCCCGACGCTGTAAAAAAAGAAGCTTGAAAGGAAATATTTAAGGTTTCTATCCTTAAACAGCTCACCTCCTACCTTGAACAATTCATGGAAGCTTTCTTTCGCAATATCTTTATAAAAACTTAAATTATCTTTTAAAACTTCAAAAAAACCACCTTCATTTTCATGTTTTTTAAAGAGGTTTTTATAATTCAATAATACTAATTCTTTTGGAAGTTTATCTTTAACATTCCCAAATTGCGGTAAATGCTTAAATGTATATTGTGAAAATCCAAACCACCATGCCCCAGTTAAAAGAAAACTGATCCTTGTGAATAACAACTGCTGGGCAGCACCTTTAGCAAAAACCTGAATTAGTAATAAACAGATGATAACCAAAACCACAGAGCCAATATATCCATAAACATATCCTTTTGCGGAAAGGGCATCCTGCTTGTCTTGTGTAGCAATATCAGGTAGAAATGAATTATAAAACACCAAACTCCCCCAAAATCCTACACTCGCTGTAATACTAAATAATAATCCTAAAAAAACGTTGTGCATTCCTGTAAACATTGCCAGCCCCATACAAGAAGTTGCTCCCAGATAACAGAAAAACTGCAGAAAAGATTTTTTGTTACCAATGGTATCTGCAAGAGAAGATAAAAATGGTGAAAGCAAAACAACGATCAAAAATGACAGCGTTAATGAATATCCATACATTTCATCAGGATTAAATTCCATTCCGAAAAGCTTGATCATATGCCTTACGGGAACATCAATCCAGGATTTTGTTTCCACTACATATTCCTTTTTTTCGTATGCTGTTGTAAGAATGGAATAATAGATAGGAAAAATAGTAGATGTAATTACCAGAGAATATACAGAATTAGCCCAGTCATAGACCGCCCAGGCCTTCATGATTTTTGGGTTATTCTTTATGTTTTGAGGTTTTTGATTCTCAATTTCAGACATTTTAAATAAATATTAGTAGCACAAAAATAAAAAAACCATTGAATATTCTAAGGTTTTTATTTTGTTTGGGAGAAATTTCTCGTTAAATTAAAGTTTAAATCTTTGTATTCACAGATTTTTTGTTTAAAATGTAATGACACAAATTCTTTTTTCCCTGAAAATATCATGGTTTTTTATTGAAAAGGTATTTCAATCAATTTTGTCATTACGAGAAGCGTAGCGACGAAGCAATCTTTTCTCTTATTATTGAGATTGTTTCACCTTCGGTCCGCAATGATTAATTTTGAAATAGGACAATTATCCTGATAAAAATTTAAAAAAAGGCCGCCTCACTTTGAGACGGCCTCTTAAAATTTTATTTTAAAAACAATTACTGTATATTTTCGATAACAATAGCAGAAGCACCACCGCCGCCGTTACAGATCGCTGCTGCACCATATTTACCATTGTTTTGCTTCAATACGTTGAGCAAAGTAACGATAATTCTAGAACCTGAACTTCCCAGTGGGTGACCAATAGCTACTGCTCCACCGTTTACATTCACTTTAGAAGCATCTAGTCCTAAGATTTTGTTATTAGCTAGGCCTACCACAGAAAATGCCTCGTTGAATTCGAAGAAATCTATATCTGATATCTCTAAACCTGCTTTTTTAAGAGCGATTGGTAACGCTTTTGAAGGTGCAGTCGTGAAATCTTCAGGAGCCTGAGCAGCATCAGCATAAGAAATTATTCTAGCCAATGGCTTAAGCCCCAATTCTTCCATTTTCTCTTTTGAAACAAGAATTAAAGCGGAGGCACCGTCATTCAAAGTAGAGGCGTTTGCAGCTGTTACCGTTCCTTCTTCCTTCTTGAATACCGTAGGAAGAGTTGGGATTTTATCAAAATTTACCGCCTTATATTCTTCATCTTCAGCGAAAACGATCGGATCTCCTTTTCTTTGAGGAATTGATACAGGTACAACTTCTTCTACAAATTTTCCTTCGCTCCAAGCTTTTGCAGCTCTTTTGTAAGATTCGATTGCGAAATTATCTTGCTCTTCTCTTGTAATATTATAATCTGTCGCACATTTCTCCGCACAAACTCCCATATGAACTTTGTTGTAAACGTCTGTAAGTCCGTCCAGAACCATTCCGTCCAACATTTTTATATCACCCAATTTAGTTGCATTTCTTGCGTTATAATAATGAGGAACAGAAGACATATTCTCCATACCCCCGGCAACGATCACTTCTGAATCACCAGCTTTGATGGCCTGTACTGCCATCGTCACAGCCTTCATTCCTGAAGCACAAACTTTGTTTACCGTAGTAGAGGGTGTTTCGATAGAAAGACCTGCCCCAAGGGCCACCTGACGAGCCGGAGCCTGTCCTTCCCCTGCCTGCAAAACATTTCCCATATAGATTTCCTGAACCTGCATAGGATCAAGGTTAATTTTATCTAATGCGCCTTTCACGGCAACAGATCCCAACTTTGTAGCAGGAACTGTAGATAAGCTTCCCATAAAACTTCCCATAGGAGTTCTTACTGCGGAAACGATGAATACTTCTTTCATGTTATACTTAATTTTAATTGAGATAAACTTACCGCTTTATCTTCTATTTCTATTTTTTGTTTTCTTTTGCTTTTGCTAAAATGAGGTAAGATGTAGTTCCATCAAACTGTGACTGGATTTTAATGTAACTATCTTGGGTTGCAACCACTTTATTGGTGTATACATCTCCCACTTTAATGGTGTTATCCTTATCTGTTTTCTCGATTACAATTAATTTATAATTGCAGTCATCAATAAAAACCATGCTGGATTTTATATAATCCTTACCTTCATTATAATATTCTGTCTGTACATTATCCTTCACTGTCATATACCACAGGTTTTTAGGATAATTGGTTCTTAAAAAAATCCCTTCCTTAATATTTGAACATTTGGTAGGGTTGTCCACAGGCTTTTGCTTTGGAGCTTCCTTTTGAATTGTTTTTGTATCTTTTTTCTGTGCATTTAGCTGAGAAACACCTAAAAACAATACTGCTACTGAAAATACTTTTAAAAAATTCATATCTGTGCTGATTTTATTTTATTATTTAAAAATAGAATGATGAAAACACCTAGAAATTCTACTCCCCAACCCCATTTTATCTTTACAATAGCAGCCAGCTTTTCCTGCCATAATTTAAAAGGCATAAAGCTGAAATATTGGAAAGCCTGAGCTTTGATGGCAAATAAAGTGAAAAGGAAAAGGAGAATTAAAAGAATCGAAAAAATTTTCACTATTTTTGTATTGTTATTCACAATCCCCAATAAGACTCCTACTGCCCCGCCCCAACACATACCAGCCAGGTAATGATCTACCTTCCAATAGTTCCAGTTTCCTACAACCGGAATATGCACCAGTGGCAGAAAACTTCCTATAACGACTAATAACAATCCTAATAGCTGAATATATTTCATATTTCCTAAAGTGCCAAAATACAAAAAAAAAAACACTTTATTTGAGTGTGTTTTAAAAATAGATTTTTTACATCAATTAATTACATACTATAAAATATTTAATACAAATTAAAATATTTGATAAAATAAAGCAAACATTGTTATCAATTTAAAAATTAACATTTAGTAATTCGATGCCAATCTGCAGTCCGTATTTGTGTGTAAGATTCGTATTATTATTAAATGTCGGGGTAAAATCTTTCTGCACATACAAATTGAATCCTGCATAACGGATCCCCAGCTTTCCACCGAATACGAAATCGTTCACGCCATGGGTCAGCGTTTCTCTTTCAACGATACTGTTGTCGAATTCATTATAATACTGGTTATACATATTGCTCGCAATTCTCACCCCACCGTAAACTCCCGCAATAATACTGAACTGGCATTTTCTATTGTCTAAATACTTAACACCTTTATAATCAATGTATTTAGGATTTAAAACAAATCTGAAATCTACTGGTACAAAAATATAGTGATTGTCTAGATGCGTGTCCTCCAAATTACCTTTAGCAAAATCTTTTATTGTCAATACATTATTATCCTGCGAAAAAACTCTGTCATATTTTGGCTTAGACTGATCCCATCGGTAGCCGACTCCCACACGGTAAAATACTGGACTCATAAAGCCCCCAAGCTGGTTTTCATATCTGATAACGAAGCTTGAAGAATTAAAGATTGTATTTTTTACATCAGAATCTTTATCAAAAAATTTAAAGGGCTTATCTTTTGATGTATATCCGGCACCGACCAGCGCTATAGAATATTCAATAGATTTAAGATAATCTTTGGGTGTTTTTTTGCCAGCATCCATTCTCACGCTTATCCCTCCCAAACCAAATATCAATTGGTCTTTACCTTTTTTTGTATTATTTTTTTCGTCGAGAACAGCTTCCTTCACCATTAATCGGGTTGCTTCTTCCAGCTGAGATTTTTGAGCGTCTATTTTCTCATTAATGCTTTGTTCATACTTTGAAGCTATTTCAGTTCTTTGCTTTTGCTTTTCGTCAATATTGATCTTTTTATCTTTAAAATTTTTATCAACTTGATCAAACTCTTTGTTCATCTTCATTTTTTCTGAAATAACTATGCTGTCAATCTTTTTTGAATAATTTTTCATTGATGAACTTTCATGTGGATTTTCTTGTGCAGAAATGTAAGAGAATGCCATTACAGCAGTCATTAAAGCGATTTTTGTTTTCATTTATTTTGTATTATTTTAGACAATATTTTTGCGCTGATCATCAAGATGATCAGTAATTTTTATTAAAAAATTTGAAATTCTATTCAGAATCAATGTAGACAGTTACACCTAAAACCGTCACATTTTCTACTTTAGGTTTATCGAAATTAAACACTCCGAATTTTATCCCATTTTCGTTTGATTTTTTGCGGGTTTTATCAAACTCTCTTCCTAAAAGCAACTCATCCGCGCTGATATAGTTTGCTTTATTTTTCTCAGCTAATATGGGTTTTTCCATTATTTGGTTAATATCTTTTTCCTGGATAATATCCGCATCCAAGGAGTTTTTGAGATTTATATTTTTTTCATTTGCTAAAGAGAGTTTATATTCTACAGGGTAATAGGTTTGGATAATTTCTTGTTTTTCTCCTGTTTTTGCCTTTTTTGTTTTATTTTCTTTAAAAACAACAATATTATTTTCGTCGGTAGACTTTATTTCTTTTTTATCCGAAAAAGGTATGCTTTCAAATTCCGGATTTAAAGGAATATCGGTTTCTTCCAGAACATTTTTCATCATATAATCCTTTTTTTTATAATTAAATTCATTTTTATCTTTAAAATAAATTATTGATCCAACAGAAATAAAAAGCAAAACAATGGCAGCATATCTCCACCACTGGAATGCCGGCTTTAATACAATTTCAGTTTTTTTATCCAACTCGTTTTCCAATCTGCTCCAAAGATCGACAGAAGGCTTTATCTGGAGCTCTTCGTAGTTGGATTTCAATTTATTTAGCATACTGTTTTTCATCTTTTTTTTGTTTTAAAAAATCTATGATCCATTTTTTAGATTTGCTAAGCTGGCTTTTGCTTGTACCTTCAGAAATATTAAGAATCTCTGCAATTTCATGATGCTTTTTCTCTTCAAATACATAGAGGTTAAAAATCAACCTATATCCATCCGGCATTTTAGAAAAAATTTCGCTCATGTCAATTTCTTCTAATTCATCCCAATCTTCCTCAATATTACTTATTCCTTCCACCTCAACATTAGTATAAAGAGTATTTTTTCTTTTCTGGATGAAGTTAATTGAATTATTGACCACAATTTTTCTCAGCCAAAACGGGAAGCACTTCCACTCTCTGCATTCATCAATTTTTGAAAAGCATGTAAAAAAAGAATTCATTATAATATCTTCCGCATCATGTAGATTATTCACGTAAGAATTTGCGACAGCCAGCATCTTTGCCGAAAACATTTCGTAAAGCGCCTTCTGCCCTTTTCGATCCTGTTTTTTTGCCAGTTTAAAATTCTCTTCTAAATTCTTCATGTATCGATTTCTATCTCTAAGACAGAAAATATTTCAAATGGTTGCCTGAAAGACAAAAAAAATTGCACTTTTTTTGAAAGTGCAATTTAATATATTAATTATCAATGTATATTTTAATGTTTTATTTCTGAAATTTCTGCCGGGTTATGCTTATGCCTGAATAAAACAGCAAACAAAACAGCCAGAATCAGCGCATAAGCTGCGAAAGACAACCAGATATTGTGCCAGTCTTTTATCATAACGATATTTGACAAAGTTCCATCCGGATTTACTGCAGAATTAAAGCTTTTTTTAAGAATTTTCAGGAATGTATGATTATCAGGAGTTGTTTCCAGATACGTGGACAATGATGAAGCTGTGTTAAATTTGCGAGTAAAGAATTTATCAATCACCCAGCCCGCGGCATAACTTCCGAAAACTGCTCCAAAGCCGTTCGTCATCATCATAAATAACCCCTGAGCCGAAGATCGAATTTTCTTATCCGTTGTTGTTTCCACGAAAAGGGAACCTGAAATATTAAAGAAATCGAAAGCCATCCCGTATACGATGCATGAAAGAATGATTAAGCTTAATCCAAACCCCTCAGGTACACCGTATGCAAAGAAACCAAACCTCAATACCCAGGCAATCATCGACATCAGCATTACTTTTTTTATCCCGAATTTTTTTAAGAAAAATGGAATAGCCAGGATAAACAGTGTCTCCGAAACCTGAGAAATTGACATAATAATTGTCGACCTTTTAACTACGAATGATTCTGCATATTTTGGAAAATGTTCAAATTCGCTTAAGAAAACATCTCCATATGCATTTGTTAACTGTAATGCAGCACCCAACAACATGGAAAATAAGAAAAATAAAGCCGTTTTATAATCTTTAAATAGTTTGAATGCATTTAGTCCTAATTGTTCTGATAAAGGTGCATTTTTATCAATAAGCTTTTGCGGAGGACATTTTGGTAATGTAAGGGCGTAAATTCCCAGGAAAACTGCCATCCCGCCTGCAATATAAAATTGCCCCTCAGTAGCTTTGCTTCCTGTAAGGTTGGTAATCCACATGGCAGCAATAAAACCAACAGTTCCCCAAACCCTGATTGGTGGGAAGTCTTTTACCACATCCAGATCACTGTTTTTAAGAATGGTATAGGAAATTGAGTTGGCCAGGGCAATTGTAGGCATATAAAAACACATCGCCAAAAGCATCACATAGAAAAACGAATCAGGATCTGCAGAATGTGGCAAAATGAAAAGTACGATCCCGTAAAGGATATGTAAAGCCGCAAAAATTCTCTCTGCATTGATCCACCGGTCAGCAATAATCCCTGTAATAGTCGGCATAAAGATAGATGCAATCCCCATTGTCCCGAAAACAGCCCCAAACTGTGCCCCGTCCCAATGCTTTGTACCAAACCAAAAATTAGCCATCGTAATCAGCCATGCCCCCCAAACGAAGAACTGCAGGAAGCTGAGGATGGTAAGTCGTAATTTTAAATTCATATATTTAAATATATCTTTTAATCAATTTTCTTTTTCCTTCTTTTAATTTCTTCCTGAATCTCCAAAGCTGTGTCGTAATCCTCTTCCTTCACAGCTTCCTCAAGCAGCTTCTGAAGCTCTTCCATAGAAACAGACTTCAGGTTATCTTCCGTCTGAACGGTTTCAGAAAATGATTGTTCTTCCTTTGATACATCTTCCAGCTCAAGAAGGATTCCCGCTTCATTGAGAACCTGCTGGGTTGTGAAAATAGGAGCGTCAAACCTTACTGCCATTGCCACTGCATCGGAAGTTCTTGCATCCAGAATCATCTCTTCATTATTAGCTTTATTTTTAAAGTTAATATTAGAAAAGAAAACACCGTCAACAATCTGATAAATGATTACAGAAACCAACTCATAATTGGCGGATACAATAAATTTTGTAAATAAGTCATGTGTAAGAGGTCGCGGTGGCTGAATGTCTTTTTCAAGGCCAAGGGAAATGGATTGTGCCTCGAAATTTCCTATCACAACAGGTAATTTAATATGTGTTTCTTCATGTTCCAATAATAGGGCGTACGCTCCTGATTGTGTCTGGCTGTACGATATTCCGCGAATAATTAGCTGCTTATAATCCATAACTACAAATATAGATTAATTTTTCAATGTTTTTTTTACTTTTTAGACAAAAATAAAAGCCCAAAAAGGGGCTTTCATATATGAATTATGAATTAACTTTGTTGTCAATTTTGTTCGAAAGTTAATTTAATATATGCTAAAAAATTGACGAACAAAACAAATTGACAATTACAATTCACTTTTTTATGCTTTAATAGCTTTAATTTTTTCTGTTAATGCAGGGATAATCTGGAAGGCATCTCCTACCACACCATAATCAGCTGACTTGAAGAACGGAGCTTCGGCATCACTGTTGATTACTACGATCGTTTTAGAAGAGTTAACTCCGGCTAAATGCTGGATAGCTCCTGAAATACCTACTGCAACATAAAGATTGGGAGAAATCGCCTTACCTGTCTGCCCTACGTGCTCCGTGTGAGGTCTCCATCCGATATCTGAAACCGGCTTAGAACAAGCTGTAGCAGCGCCTAAAACGTTTGCTAATTCTTCGATCATTCCCCAGTTTTCAGGGCCTTTCATCCCTCTACCGGCAGAAACTACGATTTCAGCTTCTTTTAAGTCTAGTTTTCCTGAGCTTTGCTCGTGAGAGATCACTTTCGTATCTTCATTAGCAACCGATAAGTTTTTCACTTCTTCCGAACCGGAAACTATATTTTCTTTAACCCCGAAAGCGTTTTGAGAAACTGTAACGATTACTCCTGCCCCTTCAGCTTTTGCATGCATGAAGCCTTTTCCTGAGAAAGATTTTCTTTTTACCTGAAATGGAGAAAGGCTTTCCGGCACTGCAATAGCATTGGTAATTAAAGAATGTCCGTTCATAATCGCCAGCATTGGAGCGATGGATGATGCATCTGTTGTATGAGGGAAAACGATGATATTTCCGTTTGCCACTTCACTTACAGCCTGAGCATAAGCTTTAGCTGAGAAGCTTTTAAGACCTTCGTCTTTGATGTTGATCACATTGGATGCTCCATATTTGTATAATACATCTGAAGCATCTGTAGGGTTTACGGAGATTGCCGTTACTGTATCTCCGGCTTGGTCTGCAATAGCTTTAGCATAAGCTACCGCCTCAAAAGCCGCTTTTTTGTAAACTCCGTTTATATTTTCTGCGTATACGAATACTGCCATTTTGTTTAAATTTAAAAATTAAAAGATTTAATGATTAAAAGATTAGATCACTTTTGCTTCTTCGTGAAGTAACCTTACCAATTCATCCAAATTATCTGGAGAAACCAATTTCACAGCAGCTCTTGGAGGAACACTGTCGTAAGAAATCCCCTGAACTTTTACCTCAGAAGAAGTAGGCTCTACAACTTGCAAAGGCTTAGTTCTTGCAGACATAATCCCTCTCATGTTTGGAATAATAAGATCTTTTTCATCGACCAAACCTTTCTGACCAGCTATTACAGCCGGTAATTTTACAGAAATAGTTTCTTTACCTCCTTCAATTTCTCTTACCGCAGTAGCTTCAGCTCCGTTTACGTCCAAACCTACAGATGCGTTTACGAAAGGCTGATTTAGCAATTGAGCGACCATTCCCGGAACAGATCCACCGTTGTAATCGATAGATTCTTTACCGCAAAGGATTAAATCATACCCTCCATTCTGCGCTACAGCAGCGATTTCTTTAGCCGTTGAGTAGCTGTCTTTTGGATCAAGATTTACTCTTACCGCATCGTTTGCCCCGATCGCCAAAGCTTTTCTTACAACTGGCTCTGTGGCAGCATCACCTACGTTGATTACCGTTACGGTTGCCCCATGAGATTCCTGCAATTTGATTGCTTTTGTCAATGCAAATTCGTCAAGCGGGTTGATTACCCACTGAATTCCGTTTTTGTCGAACGCAGACTTATCCGCTGTAAAGTTAATTTTGGAAGTAGTATCCGGAACACTACTTATACAAACTAATATTTTCATATGTTGTTCTATAATTATTTTATTGTTTATCTTATATAAAAGTTAGGGATTTTTATATGAGATTTAATTAAATTAATTTTCGCTAATATAATTAAAATATATATTATGCATGCATAACACTTACTAATTTATTATTCAGTGCATTAGATGTTTTAATGAGTTGGTTTTGTTGCCCTGAATTCAATCTTACTAGGCAAAACCCTTGGATTCATCTTTAAAATATCCAGAACCAGATATCCCATATCTTCAGGCTGAATCTTCCATGCATCCTTTTCTGAAGGGATATTTCCGTTGAAATAGGTTGCTACCGAACCGGGCATGATTACGGTAGATTTAATATTATATTTTCTTAAATCTATCATTACAGCCTGTGTGAAGCCTACTACTCCAAATTTTGAGGCATTATAGCCGGAACCGTTTTCAAAGAAGTTGGTTCCTGCGAGGCTTGAGATGGTGATATAATATCCTTCTGTTTTTTTTAGCTCTTCTACAGAAGCTTTTAGCGTATAGAAAATGCCTGTAAGATTGGTTTCGATCATATCGTTCCATTCCTGGGCGGATAATTGATCCACAGGCTTAAAAATCCCCAGACCTGCATTAGCAATAACAAAATCGAGCCTGCCAAATTTTTCTTTGATGTATTTTACAGCTTCCTCTTCGCGTTCAAGGTTTCTTACATCTGAAACTATCCCCAAAACATGTTTTGAATAATTCTTTAATTCTTCCTCTGCTTTCTCAACATCATCCCTTTTTCTTCCCGAAAATGCAACAGAAATGCCATTTTCCAATAAGATTTTTGCAATCCCGAAACCTATTCCTTTGGTTCCTCCTGTTATATAAGCGACTTTGTTCTCTGACATTATACTGTAAGTTTTAAGTCTTAAAAATAAGAAAAACGCCCCAATTAGAGCGTTTTTATATGACTAAGATTTATCAGTTTTAAATATTCTGCTAACTCAATCCTGTTATAATTTTTTAATGAATTTATTTGAGAATTTACCCTGCTTGGTTTCAACCTCCAAAATGTAACTTCCATTTTGCAGATTTCTTACATCAATTGCTGAAGTTTTTGCATGAGTGCTTATTTTTCTTCCTGTCGCATCATAGATATTAGCAGAAAGTATGTCAGCTTTTGATTTTATATTGATAAAATCGGTTGTAGGGTTTGGATATACCCCGATATTATTATCTGCATGAATTTCAGAAGTTCCCAGTACAGATTCTTGCGTAAGTATCACATTATCCAAAATAGCCATTTTGTTTGGACTGTTGAAATGCCTGAAGCATATTCTTATAGTCTGTCCTGCAAAGCTTGACAGATCAATAGTTTTTTTAATTGCTATATCATCCTGTGCGATAGTTTCTTCAAGAATAGGTGTCTGTCCATTATAATTTGTGGATCCAGGTATTATACATACTGCATAATGATTTCCTCCTGATATTTGGCCTCCTCCTGTATAAGATGCTATTTGAAATGACAGCTTATAGGTGCTTCCTGCCGGCAAAGTAATATTTGGGGACGTAAGCAGGCTTTTTGGGTCTGTATTGTAAGAAACTACTACTTTCCCAGAAAATCCCAGTGGATCTGTAGTAGCGGGCTGGTTAACAATATTCCATCCTGTTAGTGAGGAATAAGGATATGAGCTAGGCGACCAGTTATTAGGAAAATAAACACCATTTCCTGATTCAAATGATTCATCAATAATGGTTGTCCGAGCTTTTGTAAATAGCGCTGTACATGCTAGTGTACAAATTAGTAAAGTCTTTTTCATCTTAATTATGTTATAATATAAACTGGTACAAAAATAATTTTGCATTAATTAAAAAAAAAAAAACATATTTTTTTTAATCCCCTTAAATTAGTTTTTAAGTATTTATTTTAAAGATTTTTTTCTTTAAATTTTAAATTTTAGCAAATGAAATTCGCTCCAATTATGATCGTTTTTATCATTACATCTTTTCAAACTTTAAACAAGTTTATTAAATAAAAGAGCGCTCTCATTACAAGAACGCCTTAGAAAAATTAAAATTTAATCTGATTATTTTTTAATGAATTTATTTGACATTTTACCCTGCTTAGTTTCAATTTCCAAAATATAGCTTCCATTTTGCAGATTTCTTACATCAATTGCTGAAGTTTTTGCATGAGTGCTTATTTTTCTTCCTGTAGTATCATAGATATTAGCAGAAAGTATATCAGCTTTTGATTTTATATTGATAAAATCGGTTGCAGGGTTTGGATATATCCCAATCTGTACATCATTATTTATCTCAGAAGCAGCTAAAACAGCAGGCGCAGTTACCTTTACATCATCTAACATTAAAGTCGTTGGCGGACTATTGAAGTGCTTAAAATATATCTTAATATTCTGACCTGCAAAAGAGGCAAGATTTATGGTTTTATTAATAACCGTATCCGAAGTTGTAAGCGTTTCTTCTAATACCGGCGTTTCAGAACCGGTAAAAGTATTGGCAGCCGGTAAAATATAGACAGCATAGTGTGCAGAAGCCTGACTGCCTCCAGTAAATTCTCCAATTTTATATGTCATTGTAGAAGCTCCTCCAGAAGGCAAGCTTATTTGTGGAGAAACCATTAAATCTGAAGGATTTGTATCTTCAGTCATTGATGTAGCAACCTGCCCGGTGAATCCCATTGAAGATGTTATATAATTGGCCCCAGTTGAAGTAGTATACCATGGCTGATCTGTATCTGGTGAAACCCATCCTGTGGGTAAGCTGTTATCATCTGCAGCTACTGTAAAGGGTTCGTTCAAAAGCACTGTTTGGGCATTTGCTAACATAACGGATGACAATGCACCAAGTAATAAAAATTTTATCATACTATTTAATTAAAGATTTTACATTCATAATAAATTAATTGATAGTTATTTTAATTTATTACAATTATTTAAAAGGTTTTATTCTATTTGCTGGTAAAAATATTTGAACTTTTAAAAAAAAACAAATAATAAATCTAAAAAATGTGATTATTACAATTAAACTAATAAATTAAACGATTTGACTAGAAAATTTTAAAGTTTAGAAGTAGTTATAATAAAAATTTTTATCAAAAAAATAAAAAAACAATCTTTTCCAAAGACCAATCAAATCAAGTATGGTTTTAGAGGTTTTTACTGAAGTACTCTATGTTTAAAAAATCCCCTTTAATAAGGAGCTAGAATATTCATTTTAAAGATTTTTTTCTTGAAATTTTAAATTTTAGCATATGAAATTCGTCCCAATTAGGATTGTTTTCCTTTTGTTATTAAATCTGTTTAAACTCTTTAGATCTTTTCTCTTGCTTAAATAGGGGACAATAACCATAGCCCCGATTGTAACGGCATCCTTTTGTGTAGTGAAGCGAAACAAAAGATATAGTGAAAAGCGGGAAATTGCTCCTAAAAAGTTTTAACAAGTTTATCAAATAAAAAAGCGCTCTCATTACAAGAACGCTCTAAAAATTTAAGTTTAACTCAATTATTTTTTAATGAATTTATCTGAGATTTTACCCTGCTTAGTTTCAATTTCCAAAATATAGCTTCCATTTTGCAGATCTCTTACATCAATTGCAGAAGTTTTCGAATGAGTGCTCACTTTTCTTCCTGTAGCATCATATATATTAGCAGAAAGTATATCAGCTTTTGATTTTATATTGATAAAATCGGTTGCAGGATTTGGATACACCGAAATTAATTTATTATTCAAGGCTACATCGTTCGTTGCCAAAGTATTGGTTGGCCTATCAACAGAGAATGTATCAATCCCTATCAGGTCAGAATTATTCCCACTTGGTCCACCGTCTGTTACAAAATATCTAAATGCAAACTTTACAGGAACAGGAGTTGAACCTACCCCAGAAATTGTAAAATTATATTGTGTCCAGGTTTTAGGATAAACAAATCCTGCTGACAAATTAGGATTAATTGTAACTCCTACGTTAGTAAAAGACCCCACTCCTGAAGATCCTCCAGAGGGAACTACCGTTGTTGTCGCCGTACTATAGCGTAGTTCCAAACGATCTGGATAATCTGTAGTTCCATCCGTACCTTTTCTTGAATAAAAACTTACAATATCCCCGTCTTTCACATTGATATCGGAAGTAATTAACCAGTTACTAATTATTCCAGCTCCTGAAGTACTTGTAAAATTCACTACCCCAAAAGAATTATTTCCACCAGCCTGTCCTACAGGCACAGTACTTGTATTACCGCTTCCGAATAAAGGTCCCGATAAAGGAGTCGTATAGTTTGCTTTGCTCCAAAGACTCGATGTAGAAGGGCTACTTTGATTAGTTGTTGTCCATGAAACTGCTGTAAAAGCTGAATCAAACCCATAATTGTAAACATTTGTAGTTTGAGCATTCAAAAAGGCCAAGCTCAGAAAAGAGCTCATCAATAAAATTTTTCTCATATATTCTTTTTTTGTTTTTTAAATATAAATAAAAAAACGAAAATAAAACAAAAAAAATGAACAATGTTCTATAAAAAATAAAAATTCCTCTTTTAAAAGGTGATTTTAATAAAAATACAATAATTTATTTTTTAACAATTCTATCTGTTACCTGCAGCTTCGAAGCCATAATTTATTTGGGTATTTACTTACAAACTAATCAAATAGGAATAAAGAAAGTAGATTTTTTTTCATGGTATATTATATTTTCATACAGCAAAAAATCCCCAAGAATATCTCTCAGGGATTAATTATTTTCTTTTTTAAATGTTATTTCGCATAATTTTCAAAAAACAACGGAATGCTTTCAATTCCTTTATAGAAATTAAACAGCCCGTAATGCTCATTAGGCGAGTGAATAGCATCAGAATCCAGCCCGAAGCCCATTAAAACGGATTTTGCCCCTAAAATCTTTTCAAACATAGCGGTAATCGGGATGCTTCCGCCGCCCCTGTATGGCAGAACCTCTTTTCCGAAAGCAGATTCCATGGCTTGCTTTGCGGCAAAGAACTCTTTCGTGTCTGTTGGTAAAACGTAAGGCATACCTCCATGATGAGGGGTTACCTTTACTTTTACGTTATCCGGAGCAATTTTTTTTAAGTAAGTGGTGAATTTTTCAGTAATTTCTTCCGGAGTCTGATAAGGAACCAAACGCATGGAAATTTTAGCAAAAGCTTTGGAAGGAATCACCGTTTTGGCCCCTTCACCTGTATAGCCTCCCCAAATTCCGTTGCAATCTAAAGTAGGACGAATGGATGTTCTTTCTAAGGTTGTATACCCTTTTTCACCTTCCACTCCGTTCAAACCGATAGATTTTTTGAACTCTTCGGGATTGTCTTTTAATTTATTCATTTCAGCCCTGTCTTCATCAGAAAGGTCTTCAACATTGTCATAAAAACCGTCAATGGTAATTTGTCCGTCTTCATCAATCAATTTAGCAATCATTCTTGACAGCACATGAATAGGATTTGGTACCGCACCTCCGTAAAGCCCTGAATGCAGGTCTCTGTTTGGCCCTTCTACCTCTACTTCCACGTAGCTTAAACCTCTCAGACCTGTGGTAACAGTCGGCTGCTCGTTGCTATAAATATGTGTGTCAGAGATTAAAATACAGTCGCAAGATAATTTCTCTTTATTTTCATTAACAAAATCCCCTAAGCTTACAGAACCAACTTCTTCTTCGCCCTCTAAAATAAACTTAACATTACAAGGAAGGCTATTTGTTTTCATCATTGCTTCAAAAGCCTTCAAATGCATAAAAAACTGTCCTTTATCATCCGCAGATCCTCTTGCAAAAATGGCTCCGTCAGGATGAAGCTCTGTTTTTTCAATATATGGCTCAAAAGGAGGTTTAGTCCACAATTCCAAGGGGTCAGCCGGCTGAACGTCATAGTGCCCGTAAACCAGTACCGTTGGAAGATTTTTATCTAAAAATTTTTCTCCAAAAACGATGGGATAGCCTTTTGTCTGGCATACTTTAACGTTATCAGCGCCTGCATTTTTAAGATGTTGTGCAACAACTTCCGCACATTTCAACACGTCATTTTTATACGCAGGATCTGCAGAAATAGAAGGTATTCTCAATAATTCAAATAATTCATCCACGAAACGCTGCTTGTTTTCGTTGATGTAATTTAATGTCTCTTGCATTGTAAAAATTGTTTTGTTAAAAGTAAAAAAAATGCAGTGCAGGAGCAAACAAAAACATATAATTTTCCTCAGGTCTGCTATCAATGGAGATTAAATAGTATACTTGTTTACACTTTCATCTAAAAAAATATAACAAACTGACCATCAAAATAGTGCATAAAAAATGCCCCGCAATTCACAGGGCATTTCTTTATATTCTCTAATAATTAGTGTTCAGCCTTCGGAGTCTGAGATCCTTTCGGAATTGGAGCTTCAGAGTGTGGTTTTGCTTCTTCCTTCTTCTGTACGGCACCGGCTGTATCTGTTTTTGCAGGAGTTTCATGACCTTCATGAGCGTCGCCTCTGTAGGTAGAAAGATTATCCTGCTCACCGCTTGTCTGCTCGTCATCAGAATATCTTTCAACGCCTTCTTCCAGCTTTAATGCATTCTTATTTCCACCAGCCTGAATCTTTTTGCAACTTACAGCTACAGTAGCAAGGGCTAAACATATAACTAATTTTTTCATATGTAAAATTTATTTTTTAATAATCATATAGAATCGCATTATTCTTAACCGTTTATTTTGATTTTAACAGCAGGCGGTTTTTATGCGTAAACTTTTGGTTGGCCAAAATTAAGAAATCCAATATTTTTCAGCAACATTTTTATACTGATTTTAAAATTATTTTTCCTTTTTTGGATTGTGTAAAAATAAGGTAGTTTTCGCCGCCATCTTTAAGACTATATTTATTTTTGATTTCTTCAGGCTTAAGGGGATAATTTTTTGAAATAATGTTATACTGGCTTTTCTTTTTAATCTGCTTAGCATCAATTATTTCCATCTCGAAAACTCTACCAGGAAAATCACTTATTTTATTGTCTGATGTGTAAAGATGGGTATTCGGGTGGAGCTTCTTTAAACCAATTTTTTTTGAAAGTAAATTAAAAGTTCCCGCCTTCAAGACTGAATTATTTGGAATATAGATAAATTTACCTGGTTCAGCAAAGTCAGCATGTACATTTTTTTCTTCACCGAAATTAAAACTAAAAGGAGATTCCTCAGTTTCAAGATTGACACAATTACAAAGTATTTCCCCCGATTTTTTTTCTGATAAAAAGACTACCACTTCTTTTACATCATTTTTTAAAGCAATAATTTCTATCCTGAAAATATGGGGAAGAACCGATATTAAATACTTCAGGTCAATTAAGGGAGATAATTTTATTACAACTTCACTTGAAATGGAAAGTAATTTTTCCTGTATTTCAATAATATCCGGTGAAAGATATTCCAGCAGGAAGACCTTATTTTTGTTTTCGTCCCTTCTCGCCGGATCAAGGTAAATAACATCAAAGTTTTTCTTATTCTCATTAAGAAAGTTCTCAAGCTTTTCATTGATAAAAACTGCTTTTTTACCTAAAACAGTCCAATTATGCTGAACAATTTTCAACAATTCGGCATTTTGCTCCACTAAAGTTGCTTCCTCAAAGTTTTCGGAGAGATAGTAAGCATCAATCCCGAAGCCGCTTGTAAGATCAATAAATTTTTTTCCTTTCAAAATCCCGGATTTATACTGTGCTGTTTTTTCTGATGAAGATTGCTCCAAATTCAATTGTGGCGGAAAAATTATTCCTTCTTTCAGCAAAAACGGAAATTTTTTCTGAGCGACCTGTTTTCCTTTGATCTGCTGAACAATTTCCTGCATAGTAACTTCCGGAAACGGGGATTTTTTTAATAATAGTGTGTGCAAATCTGTGTTTAGATTTGCATTGATGTAGTTTTGAATTTCTTGTTTTAATATGTTTTCTCCCACAGATTTAAATAATAAGATGCTTCGACAAGCTCAGCACGACATCTCTAATACTAACTATTATCATATAATGTTTAGCAATTAATTTGTAGCGGTTTCATGCTGAGCTTGCGGAGCATCTCAATGATTTTATTCAAACATTTCAGCCCAGCGAACAGGTTTTATTTCCTTTTCATTATATAATTCTTCAACCCTCTTTTTAACCTCTGATTTTGGATATAGATTAACGCCGATCAATTTGATTTTGCCTTCTTCCACCCATTTTTGCTCTTTAGTGGCGTGTTCGTAGATTTTCTTTTGGATAATTCCCTGTTTTAAAAGCTCCAGATAACCTCCTTTTTCTTCAATTTCCACAAATAATTCCCAGGATTTTCCGGCAATCTGTTGCGTAAGATCTTCCACATAATAACTTCCATTGGAAGCATCTTCGAAAACGTTGATAATACTTTCATAGGCCAGAACAATCTGCTGTTTGAAGGAAATTTCTTCAGAGTTTTCCGTACTTCTGTCAACCAGATAATTATTGCTGAAAACAGCATCAGCGCCTCCGATCATTGCTGAAGCAAGCTCCAAAGTAGAACGTATCAGGTTGTTTTCGTTATCAGCAACGGCCTTGTTTCTTAAAGAAGTCTCCGCAAAAATATATGGAATCTCGTCTAGCTCATATTCTTTTGAAAGCTGATTGAAAACCATTTTAAATGCTCTTAATTTTGCTATTTCAAAAAAATAATTTCCTCCTATGGCAATTCTGAAAATTAGTTTATTAAGAATTTCGGAGCCGTAAACTTCAATCAGCTCTTTAGTTTTTGCGAGTGCAATACCTAACTGCTGATATATTGCAGCACCGGCATTCTGATGAAGTGAAACATCTACACAAATATTTCTTTTGAACTGTTTTGCTAGTAATTCTTTCACCAATTGATCATTAATAACGGTTTTTTTTTCGTCAAAAACATCAATTAACGAAAAATATTGATCCTCCTCTTTCGGACTGATGTGCCCGGCCAGATTTATATTATTGACAAATATGGCTTTTTGTGCAAGATTTTCAACGTTATGGTTCAAAATAAAAGCAAATACATCTTCCTCCAGATTTTCATGATATTTTGCAACCAAATGGGTGCTTTCTTCAATTTTAGGAAGGTTTACCAGCGGTTTTTGTACAGTATCATAGAGTGGTTTCACTTCAATCCCTTCAAGGTTTTCTTTTTTAAGAACCGAATAGATATCGTCTGTTTTAAGTTGTTTTTTTACTAAATTTTCCCAGGCTGTGTTTGACATTGGATGTGGATTATTTGTGAATTGTCAATGATGAATTTTATTTCAAAAAATGATATTAAAGAATTAACAGGCCAGGCGGGCAGGCTTGTTCACCATTCACTTTTAAAATTATTTTTTTGTGTTTGCACTATCAACTACCAGAATGAAAATTTCTTCATTTGGTTTTTTCATGAAATAATTTTCTCTTGCGTATTTTTCTTTTTCTGATTTATTATTCATCAGTTTTTTATAGAACGCATCATTTTTTTCGTATTCGGTTTTATAGTACTGAAGCTGGTCTTCGTATTTGTTGATCTCCCCGTTCAGCTCATTGATTACCAGAAACGAGGTTTTATCAAAGAAAATCATCCAGACCAGAAACAGGCAAATGGTAATGGTGTATTTATTTAAAATATATTTTTGAATAATTTTAAATGTTTCCGATTTTGGCTGGATATCCTTAATAAGTTTATTTTCTTTCATTTTAATGTTTTCTCAACGAGTTTTTGATAACAGTAGTTAAAAAATCAATCGCTACAGAATTCTGCCTCATATTGGGGATGATAAGATCCGCATCATTTTTTGAAGGCTCAATAAATTCCTGATGCATTGGCTTTAAAGTGGTCTGATAGCGGTGAAGAACCTCATTCAGATCTCTTCCCCTTTCCTGGGTATCTCTTCTTATCCTTCTGATCAGCCTTTCGTCTGAATCTGCATGAACAAACACCTTTAAATCAAATTCCTTTAATAATTCTTTATTGGTAAGGACAAGAATGCCCTCTACCACCAATACATTTTTAGGCTCTACAGTGACATGATCTCCGGTTCTGGAATGGGTTACAAAGCTGTAGATTGGCTGCTCAATAGATTCATTATTTTTTAATGCTTTTACATGTTTGATTAATAAGTCAAAATCAATAGATTTTGGATGATCATAGTTTAGAGCTTCTCTTTCAGCCAGTGTAAGATTATGATTATCATGATAATAATTATCCTGAGAAAGGATATTCATTCCTTCAATGTCAAGCTGTTGAATAATTTTATCAACAACCGTAGTTTTGCCGGATCCCGTACCTCCTGCAATTCCTATTACAAGCATTCTTTTTTTGTTCTTTATAGTTTTTACAAATATACTATTTTAGATGAATGCAAATAAAATAATGCCGGCTGAAATTCTTATAAACAAAAATCCGATGCTGCGTGCACCGGATTTGATTTTATTTTTTAATGAATTTTGTTGTTAATTCTAAGCCTTTTATCTTTAAAATATAATCTCCAGTCTGCAGATGTGAAACATTCATCGAATTTCTTCCATTTGCAATGGTCGTTTCCATTACTTTTCTTCCTTCCATATTGTAGATTTCCACTTTTTCTTCTTTACTTATTTTCATGGAAATATGTAATAGGTCTGAAACCGGGTTAGGATATATTGCAATCGCTTCTTTTTTAGACAAATCATCTACGCTCAGCTGGCAGGTATAAGAAGGCAGTGTATATCCCGCAGCAGTAAATTCTGTGGTCATATCCGTAATATCACTACATGTATATCCGAAAGTCCCCAACATATCAATGGCCGCCTGTCTTACTGCGATGGCAGCATTTTGTTGGTTGGTATTGGAGTTTGTCATTGAAAGCCCTTCAAGGAAAGCTCTGTCTGTTTTCGCTTTTCCGATTTTATTATAAATTCTCATCAATGCAGAAGCCCATATTTGCCCGTCTGTATGGATGCTGCCTGTAAGGCCTCCCGGATTAAGTTGCAGTATAATTGGTAATTCTTCCTGGCCAGTACTCATTATGTCCGTCCCAGCTAAACATCCAGTTATAAGCAGCAGCAGATGAAGGCCATTGGTTTAAACTTCTGCTGTATGATTGAGCCCAGTAGTCACCGCATCCCTCGCTCAATCCTTGAACCTGAGATAAATTGCCGTTAGTAAGCCAATCGTGTATTCCGTGTCCTAATTCATGCAAAATAACATCGGCATCTTCAGCGTCATCTACTCCTCCTTCTCCGAAAACTAATGTTCCATTATTATAATAAGAATTATCATCACCATCCAAACCATGAGGATCGTACCATAAAATTCCGGAATTTGTTAATGGTTTACAAACAATATTCAACGTTTCATTTATGTAACGTAAGCTATTATCAATATGCCAATAGGCATTTACCGCTTCAAATCCTTGATCATTTCTATTAAATAGAAACTGATTACCCGCCTGTGTAAAAAGACCTGTAGATGGTGTTTCCAAGTCTTTAATTTCAGCATAAGAACCTTTTAGCTTATAAACTCCTCCTGTAAAATCAATTTCAGGAATTGTCACCAGAGATCTTGCTGCATCCAGACTTGGATTGGTAGCATCATTATTGTCTACATATTGTCCGGCATATGCTACCTGCATTTTAGACAATGGATCAGGATTGAAAATGTATCCCGAGCCTGATACAAGAACTTTTTTAGTATTTATTTCTTTCTTTGTCGCTTTTTTCCTAGGTTTGGAAACCTCATTTTTTTCATGATGATACAATGCAATGTCTTTTGTACTAATGACATCTCCCGTCTGAGCATCAATAATAGTTTCCCAGCTTCCGGGATTATCATATGAACTCGTCAGGACACGATATACTAATTTTGTATTCCCTTGCTCAGTAACATAAACATAGAGCTTATTTTCTTCGAAAGTAATCTCTCCTTTTGAGTGAGAAGCGATATGTGCCTTTTTTACAGCTTCCACCGCAGAGAATGAAGGTACTGTGCTTATTTCCTGCACATTTTTTCTTAAGCTTTCTGTGGAAGTATAAGTGATATTCCCTTGCTTATTATAATGAAGTACGATTTCAGATTGAAAAACAGGTACATCTTTAATCATCTGCTGAAAACGTAAAGTTTCACCTGAGCTACCTTTTCTTACAAAGTTTAATTTAAATTGGCTGAAGTTTTGGATTCCCAGATTTCTGGAATTTTCTGTAATCTATTTTCTTGCCGGAGATTCTAAGGACGATTCCTGACCCATTAATGCTGAAGCAGCTATTAAACAGCCAAAAACCAGCGAGTTTAATTTTATTTTCATATAAATGTTATTTAAACAGCAAAAATAACAAAAGATGATGTAATTCTTAAGATTATATTTAAAAAATCTGAATTAGGGTTAAAGATTTTAAATAAATATCAATAAATCAATTGCTTAAATTGGTTATTATCATTTCTTAATTCATTTTATTAATTTTCAGCATAGAGAATCAGACCTGTTTGCAAAATATTTTCATTCTATTTTTTATTCTGAACTTAGGTTAAAATAATAAATATCCTACAATTAAAAGTGAGTAATTATTAAAATAAATCCGAAATTGAAGTTAAAACTTAATTTATACTATTTCACTTGTTAATTCTCTTGAAAGCAGTTTTTCATGCATCGGCTTAAGAATATCCATTGATCCTGTTTTTACCGTACATTTGCCTTTAAAATGTACCAGAATAGTACACTGTTCTGCCTGTTCCAGGGTATGCTTACAAATTTCAATAAGACAATCTATTACATAATCAAACGTATGGATGTCATCATTGTGTAAAACCAATTTATAGATTTCATCCGTATCATCCAGCACCAGAATCTCTTCTTCATACTGACGTTTCGGATCTTCGTAATCTTTTATATTGTTATAAAAAATCATTGTTAATTCGTTTAAACTTCACCTAGTTTTTCCGCCAGCTCATCTACATTATTTGGCTGTTCATAAACCAATTCTACAAGCTCTACGCTTTTATTATTCATTTTTAAAATCTTAAAATGATAATTGATAAGGTCAAATTCCTGGTTTTCTTCCGGAATATCTTCTAATTCGTGTAGAATAAGACCGGCTAAAGTATTGTATTCACTTTCTTCTGAAAGAGGCAATTTTTTAGGTAAGAACTCATTGATTTCGTCCAATGGCTGAGTTGCCTGAACCCAATATGTATTCTCCCCGATTTTATCTACGATCTTATCTTCATCGTCTTCTTCATCCTGAATTTCACCTACCAGCTCTTCCAAAATATCTTCAAGGGTGATGATACCTTCCGTTCCTCCAAATTCGTCAATTACGATCGCTAAATGCTGTTTTTTCTGCTGGAAAATCTTCAACAAATCTGAGATTTTCTTACTTCCTACTACAAAGAATGCATCTCGCATCAGGTCTTTTAGATCTTCATGATTCAGCTCACCCTTTCTTTTGACAAATTCTCTGATAATCTCTTTTGTATAAAGAACACCGATTACATTATCAATTGAATTTACATAAACCGGAATTCTGGAATACCCACTTTCCATGATTTTATTGATAATCTCATTGATATCTTCCTCAAAATCAATTGATGTAATGTTTTGTCTTGGAACCATGATCTGTTTTGCAGAATGATCCGTAAAATCAAAAGCATTTTTAATGATCTCATAGTTTTCTTCTTCAATCTCGCCGCTGTCGGCACTTTGCTTCACCAAAAGCTGAAGCTCTTCAGTGGAATGAATTTCGTGTTCTGAAGCCGGATGAATTTTAACTAATCTTAAAAAACTATTTGACATTGAATTCATTAACCAGATAAAAGGCTTAAAAATTAAATAAAAAACCCTTAGCGGAATAGCAGTTGCCATTGTTGTAGCTTCTGATTTTCTGATAGCAATTGATTTCGGAATAAGCTCTCCGAAGACAATGTGCATTATGGTAATTAACACAAAACTAATTATCAAAGAAACTGAAGTGATAGAAGATTCACTAAGATTAACATTAATTGAATTAAAAATATTCTCAACAATATGATGCAGTGCACTTTCTCCTACCCAACCCAAGGCAAGGGAAGCCAAAGTAATACCCAACTGTGTGGCTGACAAATACTCATCAAGATGCTTAATGATATGCTCAGCCTGCTTTGCCATAGAATTTCCTTCTGCAGCCTTTAGCTGGATTTGTGAATAACGAACTTTAACAATTGAAAATTCAGCGGCTACGAAAAAGCCATTAAGTAAAACAAGTAATAAGGCCAGCAAAAGCCTGACTATGTCCGAATCCATTTAGAAATTGTATAAATTTATTGTACAAAGATATATAAAATAAAAATAACCTGAGATGTTGATGGTATATTTTCATTGGGAAAGGATGTTGGAAGATGAATTTTATTTAAAATTAATTTTTAATTAAACTTAAAACCAAAAATACCTATGATAAGTACTAAGCTCCGTCTTTCATTTTACTTCCAAAATTGCAAAAAAAGGCACCGATAAAATCGATGCCTAAGTATTTCTATTAAGATAATTCTTACGAATTTTTCAAAGCTTCTGCTCCGGAAACGATCTCTAAGATTTCGTTTGTAATGGCAGCTTGTCGTGCCTTATTGTAGAAGATTACCAAGTCATTCTTCAAAGCTTGGGCGTTGTCTGTTGCTTTATGCATTGCAGTCATTCTCGCCCCATGTTCTGATGCTACCGAATCTAATACAGCTTTAAAAACTTGAGTTTTGATAGATTTTGGAATCAAATTATCTAAGATTTCCGTTCTGTTGGGCTCAAAAATATAATCTGTTTCTACTTGAGGTTCTGCAGTTTCAGGCATAGAAATGGGAAGAAGCTGCTCGGTAGTAACTTCCTGAGTAGCAGCATTAACGAATTTATTGTAAATTAAATAAACTTCATCAAATTTACCTTCTCTAAAGCTAGTCATTACCGCTTCCGTTACGTGAGCAACATTATCAAAGTTCAGGTTGTCATACACAGAGCTGGCATTGGAATATACCGTTCGGTTTCTTCTTACTGCATCAAAAGCCTTTTTACCTATCGGAAGAACTTCAATTTCATATTGAGAATTGTTCTGAAATTGCACATTAAGCTCTTTAACAATAGATGAATTGAAAGCTCCTGCAAGACCTCTGTTTGAAGTAACAGCAATGAAAAGTATTCTTTTTACCTCTCTTTTTTGAGCGTAAATAGAAATCTGATCAGGATCTGAACTAGAATTTACATTCTGGATAAGCTCCTGTAATTTCTCAGAATAAGGTCTTAACATTACGATTGCATCTTGTGCTTTTTTAAGCTTTGCAGCGGAAACCATTTTCATAGCACGTGTAATTTGCATCGTAGATGAAATTGACGTAATTCTGCCTCGTATTTCTTTTAAGTTTGCCATATTATGTTAGTTGTTGGTTGTCGGTTGTTGGTTGCTAGTTTTTAGAAAATTCTGTCAACTATCAACCAAAAACCATCAACTAATTTTAGTTATATTTTGCAGCTAAATCGTTAGCAGCCTGCTTAAGAACACCTGTTATTGAATCATCGATTTTTCCAGCTTTGATTGCAGCCATTGTATCAGGATGCTTAGATCTTAGGAACTCGATATATTCTACCTGAAATTCTTTTACTTTTCTAATAGGAACGTTTCTTAGTAAGTTCTCAGTTCCAGCATAAATCATAGCAACTTGGCTGTCTACAGGAAGTGGAGAGTTTACTGGTTGCTTAAGGATTTCTACATTTCTTTCCCCTTTAGAAATTACTGCT
Source organism: Chryseobacterium sp. RU37D (assembly GCF_900156075.1). Lineage (GTDB taxonomy): Bacteria > Bacteroidota > Bacteroidia > Flavobacteriales > Weeksellaceae > Chryseobacterium. The sequence continues at coordinate 93,273 of NZ_FTMM01000010.1, forward strand.
AATGTAGCAGCATCGAGGTCGGAACCGAACTTAGCAAACGCTTCTAGTTCTTTATATTGAGCCTGGTCTAATTTAAGAGTCCCAGAAACCTTTTTCATTGATTTGATCTGAGCATTACCTCCTACTCTAGATACAGAGATACCTACGTTGATCGCAGGACGAACCCCTGAGTTGAATAGATCAGACTCCAAGAAGATCTGTCCATCTGTAATAGAGATTACGTTTGTTGGAATATACGCAGAAACGTCACCCGCCTGAGTTTCGATAATTGGAAGTGCCGTTAATGAACCACCACCTTTTACGATTGGCTTTAAAGACTCTGGTAAATCGTTCATCTGGCTAGCGATTTGGTCATCAGCGATAACTTTCGCAGCTCTTTCCAATAATCTTGAGTGAAGATAGAAAACATCTCCAGGATAAGCTTCACGGCCCGGTGGTCTTCTCAATAGAAGAGAAAGTTCACGGTAAGCAACCGCTTGTTTAGATAAATCATCATAAACGATCAATGCCGGTCTACCAGTGTCTCTGAAGAACTCACCGATCGCAGCACCTGCCATAGCAGAATATACCTGCATAGGAACCGGATCAGATGCATTAGCAGCAACGATAACCGTATAAGCTAAAGCTCCTTTATCAGAAAGAGTTTTAACAATTTGTGCTACAGTAGATGCTTTTTGTCCGATAGCTACATATATACAATATACAGGCTGTCCTGCATCAAAGAATTCTTTTTGGTTAATGATCGTATCGATTGCAACAGTAGTTTTACCTGTCTGTCTGTCACCAATAATAAGCTCTCTCTGCCCTCTTCCTACAGGAATCATAGAGTCGATTGCCACGATACCTGACTGTAAAGGCTCAGTTACCGGCTGTCTGTAGATAACTCCGGGAGCTTTTCTTTCCAATGGCATTTCGTATAAATCCCCAGTAATAGGACCTTTACCATCTATAGGGTTACCAAGAGTATCTACTACTCTTCCTAACATACCTTCTCCTACTTTAATAGAAGAGATTCTGTTTGTTCTTCTTACTGTATCTCCTTCTTTAACTAATTTACTTTCACCAAGTAGTGCAACACCCACGTTGTCTTCTTCAAGGTTTAGTACAATACCTTCTACATCACTAGAAAATTTCACCAACTCTCCATATTGTACGTTTTCTAACCCGTATACACGAGCAATACCATCACCGATGGTTAAAACTGTTCCTACTTCCTCAACGTTTGATTGAGTATCGAAGTTGGCCAATTGCTGTTTTAAGATCGCAGATACTTCTGCCGGATTTATTTCTGCCATTGTATGGTTGTTTTTCTTTAATTTAATTGAAAATCTTTTTTAATTTGATTAAGCTTAGACTTCACAGAAGCATCTACTAACTGGTCTCCTACTCTTAATATATAACCTCCAAGAATTTTCGGGTTTACATTTAGTTTCAAATCAAAATTCGAATCAGCTTTTACCAGGTTAGTAGATCTTAAAATTTGATTGATATTTTCTTTTGAAATCTCAGTCGCTGTAGTAAGAGTAATTCTCTGTACACCATTGATATCTTCAACTTTGTTGATGAATTCCTGAGCTATATTCTTCAACTGGTTTTCTCTTCCATGTTTAATTACCAAAGTAATCAAATTTTGAGAAGAAGCAGATAACCCTTTGAAAATCTCTTTTGCTACTTCTATTTTCTTTTTAGAATCGATATAAGGAGTCATAAAGAATTTGTTTAAGTCCTTAGACTCACCCATGATCTTTACTACATCTTTCATTTCAGAAAATACAGTAGCCGTTTGCCCTGATTCATTAGTAAAATCAAGTAAACCTTGTGCGTATCTTTTAGCTACTTTAGATGTAAGCATTATTAGTTAAGGTTTGATTTGTTTAAATAATTTTGAACTAATTCGTTTTGAGCTTCGTTGTTGTCTAATTTCTGTTTAAGGATAGACTCTGCGATGTTCACTGATAAAGTGCCTATCTGAGTTTTGATATCTGCCATTGCAGCATTTTTCTCAGCGTTGATAGTTTGTTTAGCAGCTTCGATCAATTTGTCACCTTCAGATTTAGCAGCATCTTTAGCCTCACCTACGATTCTATCTTTAATTTCTCTAGCTTCTTTAAGGATCGCATCTCTTTCGATTTTAGCTTCACGAATGATTCTTTCGTTATCCTCTTTTAAAGTTTCCATTTCTTTTCTAGCCAATGTGGCCTGATTAAGAGCATCAACGATAGAAGTTTCCCTGTCGTTAATAGATTTTAAAATAGGTTTCCAAGCGAATTTACCTAACAAAAATAATAATGCTAGAAAAATAACAGATTGGATAATAAATAATCCTGATGAAAACTGGTGAATTAATTCCATTATATTAATGTATAAATAATTATTATTTTTTTCTTAAATAACCACTATCTGTAACCAACCGTTACGGATAGTGGTTTTAGTTTTAATTAGTTTACTGCGAATAGAGCAGCAAACGCAACACCTTCTACAAGTGCAGCTGCGATAAGCATAGCTGTTTGGATTTTTCCAGATTGTTCAGGTTGTCTAGCGATAGCTTCAAGAGCAGCAGCTCCGATTTTACCAAGACCGATACCTACACCTAGTACTACGATACCAGCACCTACAATTTTAGGGATTTCCATAATATATAATTTTTAAAAATTTGTTTCTAAATAATATTTTAAACTTTTAATTAGTGAGCAGCGTGGTGTTCATGCTCGTGCTCCTGCACTGCCATTCCGATGAACAAGGCTGATAACATGGTAAAGATATAAGCCTGTAAGAATGCTACTAATACTTCCAATAAATAGATAACCAATGTAAGGAACGGGAAAGCAACACCTGCTACAAAGTTTTTAAATACATAAATTAATCCGATCAAACTCATTACTACGATGTGTCCTGCAGTCATGTTGGCAAAAAGTCGAATCATCAATGCGAAAGGCTTAGTAATTGTTCCTAATAATTCGATTGGCAACATGATCAGTTTCATTGGTACAGGAACTCCCGGCATCCAGAAGATATGCAACCAGTAATCTTTATTTGCAGAAAATGTAGTTATTAGATAAGTAAGGATCGCCAGAAAGAATGTCATTGTAATATTACCTGTAACATTGATTCCGAAAGGCATTAACCCTAATACATTCAGGAATAAGATGAAGAAAAATACTGTTAATAAATAACCGATAAATCTCTTATATTTATGTCCGATGTTTGGGATAGCAATTTCGTCTCTTACGAAAATTACCAATGGTTCTAAAAATCTTGCAGCCCCTGTAGGAACCTGAGATTTTTTATAAGACCTTGCCATTCCTGTAAACAATACAAACATGAAGATTGATGTTAATAAGATAATAAGTACACTCTTCGTAATTGATAAGTCTAAAATTTTTTCTGATGTAACGTGGCCTTCTTTATCTTCTGCCAATGTTCCTTTTGCATCTGTCTTGTAAATTTTTTCGTGATGTAATTTATAGAAATTACCGTCAACTTCTGTTGGCTCCCCATGCATAAACCCTTCTTTGCTACTCATGAAAGCGTGAATACCGTTATCATAAAAAATAACAGGAAGAGGAAAACCAATGTGATGACCTTCTTTGTCTACCATCAATGTAAAGTCGTGAGCATCCAGCAAGTGATGATCGATAAACTCCTTGTTTTCTTTACTTACTTTGTCTTTTTCTGAAAGCTCTGTAGTGGCAGAACCTGCCTCCCCGTGCTGCGCAGACACTAAGTTTAATACAAAAATACTGTAGAATAAAACTGCGAATTTCTTAAACATTGATAGGTTTTTTTCGTTGTGCAAAAATATAATAATTTTTCTAGTTTCAATAAATAATTTTACTGTTTTTTGTCATGATTAATGAGCTTAATTGCATAGTACGTAAGCAGTGTTGTTAGGACAAAATATGGCATAATAAAATGAAATTTATAACCTGGAATGGCTTCAAAGTTTAATTTTTTCTTAATTAGATACATTAAAGCGAATTTTAAAAGGATCAGGCCAATCACAGACAGTCCCAGAAATTCCGGAGCCACCCTGTTGATCAAAACAATCAACGTAATCATCAGCATAAACATTACACTTAAGAATAAATAAAATTTCACGATCACAATTTCATCCAGATGAAAAACAAATTTCCATAAGGAGAAATGAATCAGAAATGTTAAAAAAAATAATACCGTAACCAGAATATTTGGATTAGCCTTCATTATCAAATTTATTTTACCTAACATTGGTTAGGTTAATTTTATTTGATCACAAAAATAGACTTTTTCTATCGTATTTCCTCATGATTTGATTTTTATCATCTCGATTGAGGGAGTTGGTTTATTTTTGGGGAGATAGTTTTTTATTCTTAGGTTTATTAGCGTCAAGTTTGTCTTTCTGATTTCTATGACAAACTTGCGGTTATTTTCCAAACGTTTTTTTATGACTACCACCCTAGCCCCGATTGAAACGACATCCTTTTTGGTTGCGGCTGGAGCATAAACTGCAGGTTTACGAACGAAGTTCTGGAAGCCGTAACCAAAAAGATACAGTGGAAAGCGGGATTAAGCTCCAAATAAAAGCAAGATTAATTTATGCATATATATAATATTACGTGCAGAACACTTTGGATATACCAAAAATTCCTTATTTTTGCAGATCTATAATTTACAATACATATGTTTAATAGTTTACAGGATAAATTAGACAAAGCGCTTCATAATATTTCCGGAAGAGGAAAAATCACGGAAATCAATGTCGCGGAAACCGTAAAGGAGATTCGTAGAGCATTGGTGGACGCCGATGTTAATTATAAAGTTGCAAAAGACCTTACTAAAAGAGTTCAGGATAAAGCATTGGGAGAAAACGTTCTTACTTCGCTTACGCCGGGACAGTTGATGACGAAAATTGTTCACGACGAACTGGTAGATCTAATGGGAAGTTCTCAGGAGGGAATCAACCTTTCAGGAAAGCCTTCTGTAATTCTTATTGCAGGTCTTCAGGGTTCTGGTAAAACAACTTTCTCCGGAAAATTAGCGAATTATTTAAAGACAAAAAGAAATAAAAAACCTCTTTTGGTAGCGTGTGACGTGTATCGTCCGGCTGCGATTGATCAGCTTAAAGTTTTAGGCGGACAAATAGGGGTTCCTGTTTTCACGGAAGAGGGCTCCATGGATCCTTCCAGTATCTCTCAAAATGCGATTAATTTCGCAAAAGCAAACGGTCACGATATTGTAATTGTTGATACGGCAGGTCGTTTAGCGGTTGACGAGCAGATGATGAAGGAAATTAAAACAGTTCATTCTACGATTACACCAAACGAAACTTTGTTCGTTGTCGACTCAATGACAGGTCAGGATGCTGTAAATACGGCAAAAGCATTCAATGATACTTTGAATTTTGACGGGGTTGTTTTAACGAAATTAGATGGTGATACCCGTGGTGGAGCTGCGTTGACGATCCGTTCTGTGGTTGAAAAACCAATCAAATTCATTTCTACAGGGGAAAAAATGGAGGCTTTAGACCTTTTCTACCCTGAAAGAATGGCGGACAGAATCTTGGGAATGGGAGATGTTGTTTCCCTCGTAGAAAGAGCTCAGGAGCAATTTGATGAAGAGGAGGCAAAAAAACTTCACAAGAAAATCGCTAAAAACGAATTTGGTTTTGATGATTTCTTAAAGCAAATCAATCAGATCAAAAAAATGGGTAATATGAAAGATTTAATGGGAATGATTCCGGGAGTTGGAAAAGCGATCAAGGATGTTGAAATCAGCGATGATGCTTTTAAACACATCGAGGCGATCATTTATTCTATGACTCCGGACGAAAGAAGAAGACCTTCAATTATTAATACTCAGAGAAAAAGCAGAATTGCAAAAGGTGCAGGTAGAAAAGTGGAAGATGTAAACCAATTAATGAAACAATTCGACCAAATGGGTAAAATGATGAAGATGATGCAAGGTCCTCAAGGTAAGCAAATGATGCAGATGATGAGCAAAATGCCAAATATGCCGGGAATGGGCGGAATGTTTGGAAAATAATTTTTAGAATATTGAACAATTCAAAACATAAAAATCCAGTTCAAAATTGAACTGGATTTTTTTCAACACTTTGTCAAAGATTTCAAATCTTTGACAAAGTGTTTATTTATCAGATTTCTGAGCTTTAGCCTTAATGAAATAAGAGAAACCCACGTTAACTCCAAGTTTTCACGTTTGTGTTTAACATCTGTATTCATCATCGTATCTTTGTTTTGAGAACTGATCGTAAGAAACTCTAAGATTACACCTGTCACCTTTGGTCATCTGAGCGTTTGAAAGTCCGAAAAATACTACTGTACTCGCTAGTACTAGTTTTTTCATGACTATATTAATAGAAAAACCCTAAGCAAGCTTAGGGCTTTTATTTCTATAATTCTTTGTTTATTATTTTGCAAATACATACTTAACACCGAATGTAACTGAAGATAAGTTCAATCCGAAGTTGTAGTTGTTTGTAGCATCACCATCTTTTGGTTTGTAGTTGCTGTAACCAAATTCACCGATAGTAGCTTCGATAGACCAATTTTTATTTAAGAAATAATCTAAACCTGGCTTTATAGTAACACCAATCTGAGTATATTTAGCTTCAGAAGAATTTGAAGTTGTAGTAGTTGTAGAACCTGAAGTAGCTACAGTAGAGTTTTCAACTTTAGTTTTCCCGAACTCCATTGGCACAGCTAACTGTCCAAAGATATATAATTTGTCCGACAAAGTCCAGTATTTTCTTGCAAACGGAGCAACCACGAAAGCCGGCTCTTTTACTTCATTAGTAGACACAACTGTAGTAGATGGTAAAACTGCAGTAATGGTATTTTTATCTTTCTGAGTTTCGTATCCGATTCCTAAACCTACTGCTAAGTTGGGCGCAATGAAATATCCAACTGTTGGCAATACGTTGAAGCTTTCTGATTTATTGTTACCATTGTTAGCTTCTACCTGAGAATAGCCTACAGAACCTGACAAATAAGTTGTTCCTTTAGCGATCTGAGCATTAGATAAACCGAAAAGTGCAACAGCACCAGTTAATAATATTTTTTTCATTTTTAAAAAATTTTAATACTTTCTGATGGCAAATTTACAGTGATATTATTTAATATTAAAATTTGTTAATGTGATTAATATCATTTAAAAAAATTAGCAATTTTTAACAATAAAATGTATTAAATAAATATTTTTATTTTTTTCACAAACTTTTGAATAAAAAAACTCCAATTTTGCAATTGGAGTAAAAATTATTTGATTTTCTTATTTTTTATTTCAGGAAGAAATTCACACCCAAGTTAATAGCTCCAAAATTAAATCTATCATCACCAAACCAATAATAGTCATAATGCTTATGCTTGCTGCTGATATTCTGAAATCCCAAGTACAATTCTGCGTTTTTCATCTGATATCCCACTCTTGGTGCAATATACAAACCGCTATTGATATAATTTCTAGTAGAAATTGCCGCTCCAAGATCCATTTCTACAAAAAGTGGAAGTTTATCAAACTTATATTTTCCTGAAACTGCAATTGGAATAAATCCAAAATCATCTGCATTATCTTTCCCAAAAAAATGAGAATATCCTGTAGTAGCGCCAATATCCAAACCTTTAGTAATATTCCACATATAAGCAGCTTCGACACCAATTGTAAAGCTTGCTGCGTCAGAAGCGTCCCCCAGCGGAGCACCTACGTGACCTCCTAATCTAAATCCTTCCTGTGCCTGCATCAAACCTCCTAAAAGTGCAAAAGCACCTAGTAATAATAGTTTTCTCATTTTAATAATTTTAATTTTACTGTTCAAAAATACTAATTATTTTCTTTTTTACTATTAAATAAATCAATTACATTATTTAAGAAAAACAAAAAGCAGAACAAAATTTTGTTCCGCCTAATCATTTAATGTAAATAAATTCTAATTACCTCCGAATTTGAAGCCTACAGCCATCTACGCAAAGCTGTTGGTTATCTCCCCAGCTTCCGTCATTAGACAGATTAGAAACATCCATAGTTATATCTTACGTTAAAGAAAAGCCTATTTTCAAACATATATTCCAGCCCACAATGAGGCAATATAAAGTCTTAATATCATCTTTGATATCCACTTCACCTTCGCAAGAAGATTTTTTATATTAATATTTTTTAATTATTTCGGGAATAAAAACAGTAATTATTTTCAAATGAACTAAAAATCAATATTTTTTTTAATTATAAAAATAAAAAATAAGGATAATTTTTACTATCTAACTAGTATTTATTTCAATTAATATTAATCGCTTCTTAATCTTTTCTCTTCATCGTTATAAGCCAAAATAATTTTCTTGACCACAGGGTGCCTTACCACATCTTCTTCCGTAAGATGTACAAACCCTATTTCTTTTACATTATTTAGAATTCTCATGGCTTCTTTCAATCCGGATTGCTGTTTTGGAGGTAAATCGACCTGGCTAGGGTCACCTGTGATAATAAATTTCGCATTCATCCCCATTCTGGTTAAAAACATTTTCATTTGGGAATGCGTTGTATTTTGAGCTTCATCCAAGATTACAAAAGCATCATCCAGAGTTCTTCCTCTCATAAAAGCCAACGGAGCCACTTCAATTACTTTTTTTTCCATAAAGCCCTCCAATTTTTCATGAGGAATCATATCTCGAAGCGCATCATACAAAGGCTGTAAATACGGATCCAACTTTTCTTTAAGGTCGCCCGGTAAAAATCCTAAGCTCTCCCCCGCTTCTACTGCAGGCCTAGTCAGAATAATTCTTTTTACTTCCTTATCTCTCAAAGCTTTTGCTGCTAGCGCAACACTGGTATAGGTTTTACCGGTTCCCGCAGGTCCGATCGCAAAAACCATATCTTTTTTCTCTGTTTCCTTTACTAATTTTTTAAGATTGGTAGTTTTAGCTTTAATTATTTTACCGTTTACTCCTTTTACAATAATATCCTGATCGAAAACAAGCTGTTTTTCATTTTCATCTTTAAGATTAAGGATATTTTCAACATCTTTAAGCTCAATAGAATTATTTTTCGAAATAAACTTTACAATATCATCCAGCTTTTGCTTCAATATATCCAAAGCCTCCTGATTTCCCATTGCAAAGATAAAGTGATCTCTTCCGGTAACTTTAAGTGTTGGAAAGCTTGATTTTATTAAATTGAAATATTGGTTATTAACCCCATAGAAGATTTTAGCATCGATATCTTCCAAATCATATGTTAATTCAAACATGCAGTACTTAATTTAGTTTTTAGATTTTAAATTTAAACCTTTTTTTCAAATTAATATCAAATTCTTTTCCACAATCTTCGGGCTTTCCTTTATTTTTAAATAAATTTGCAAAACGATCATTTCTATAACTATTTAATGTCAATTATTACCCTTACTTCGGATTTCGGAAATTTAGATTACAGAGTTTCTGCTGTGAAAGGCAAGATTCTGTCTCTAAACTCTGAGGTGAATGTTGTTGACATTACCCACGACATTCAGGCTTTCAACCTTATACAAACTACCTATATCATAAGAAATGCTTATAAATATTTCCCAAAAGGTACCATTCATATCCTTTCTGTAGATAGTTTTCATCACAAATCGAGGAAGAATGTTCTGTATAAAGCAGATGGATATTATTTTTTGGCGGCGGATAACGGACTTTTAAGTTTAATTTTTTTTGATATTAAACCTGAGGCCATTTATGAAATTACTTTAAACAACAGGTTCGACGATATTGTGAATTTTACTTCAACAGATGTTTTTGTGCCTGTGGCCGTACATTTAGCGAATGGTGGGCTTCCCGAAGTGATCGGCAGAAAAATAAAGCACGCCAAAGAACTTCTGTTCCCGAAACCTGTCTACAACGAATCTGAAAAGATGATTATAGGTGAAGTAACTTATATTGATAATTTCGGAAATATAATTTCAAATATTAGTAAAGACTTCTTTGAAAGTACAGGAAAAGGTTACGAAAATTTCACCATAAAATTCAGAAATCTTAGCCTTTCGAGAATATTTTCTAGTCACACGGAAGTAGTTTCGGATTGGTCAAGAGAGACAGAATTTCATGGTCAATCGGCAGCAATTTTCAATGACAGCCAGCTTTTAGAGTTAACAATTTATAAGGGAAGTAAGAAAAATGGTGCAAAATCTTTGTTTGGATTGAATGTAGGCGAAAATATTTACATTGAATTTTTCTAAAATTAAATATTTCATAAAAAAAACGATTTTTTTTATATATTTGTCAAAATCTAAAAATTAAAAATGGCAGAATACAAATTATTGCTTCCTTCCATGGGAGAAGGTGTTATGGAAGCGACAATTATCTCCTGGTTATTCAACGAAGGCGATAATGTAAAAGAAGATGATTCCGTAGTAGAAATTGCAACAGATAAAGTAGATTCAGATGTACCGACACCAGTTTCGGGGAAGATTGTGAAAATCTTAAAGCAAAAAGATGAAGTTGCAAAAGTGGGTGAAGCCATTGCTATTTTAGAAATTGAAGGAGAAGGCGGAAATACTGCTTCAGAAGAGGTAAAAACAGAAGCACCGGATGCACAAACAGTACAGACTATCGAACAACCTTTAAAGATAGCTGCTTCCACACAAGAATTTTCGGGAGATCTTTACCTATCCCCACTTGTAAAATCAATTGCACAACAGGAAAATATTTCTGAAACTGAACTTAAATCTATTAAAGGAAGTGGTTTAGAGGAAAGAATTACCAAAGAAGATATTTTAGCTTACGTTAAAAACAGAGGAAATCAGACGACACCACAGACGGCTCCGGTACAGCAGACAGCTTCTGTTCCTCAATCGGCTGTAACTTCAGCCCCGGCTTCTACGATTACAGCTGCAGCTGGTGATGAGATCATTCCTATGGACAGAATGAGGAAAATTATCGCTGAAAATATGGTAAAAGCTAAGCAAATTGCTCCGCACGTTACTTCTTTCATTGAAACAGATGTGACCAACGTAGTAAAATGGAGAGCTAAAAATAAAGACATGTTCGAAAAACGTGAAGGTGAAAAATTAACTTTCATGCCGATTTTCGTAAAAGCTGTAGTTAAAGCGATCCAGGATTTTCCAATGATCAATGTCTCTGTAAACGGTGATAATATCATTAAAAAGAAAAACATCAACATCGGTATGGCAACAGCTTTACCGGATGGAAACCTTATTGTTCCTGTTATTAAAAACGCTGATCAGTTATCCCTTTCAGGATTGGCAAAAACGATCAATGATCTAGCTTACAAAGCAAGAAACAAGAAATTAAGACCTGAAGATACGCAAGGTGCAACCTACACGATTTCTAACGTAGGAAGCTTCGGAAACCTCATGGGAACACCGATTATTCCTCAACCTCAGGTTGCTATTATGGCAATCGGAGCGATCGTAAAAAAACCGGCAGTTCTTGAAACTAAAGATGGCGATGTCATTGCGATTCGTCAATTAATGTTCATGTCTCATTCTTACGATCACAGAGTGGTTGATGGTTCTCTTGGCGGAATGATGTTGAAACACGTTCACGATTATCTTGAAAACTGGGATCTGAACACTGAAATATAATTATAAATGTTAGTGATAAACTATGACATTGTCATGCTGAGCTAGTAGAAACATTGTACAATATAAACCTTCGGATTTTTCGGAGGTTTTTTATTCTGATAAACATATTATTTACAAAAATGTATACAAAACTTTTATTTAAATATAGAATAAACTAAATTTGAAAATGTTCAAAACTTTCATATACATCCAAAGGGGGCTTAAAAAATCATTCGACAACATTCGAAACGAACAACTGAAGCACAATCTACTTCAGGCAATTCCTTTTTGGATTGGCTCGGTGATCACAGGCTTTACAGCGATGTTATATGCTAAAGTCTTTGCCTGGGGTGAAAGCCTTCTCCACTTTATTATGAACTGGCACTCTTGGCTGATCTTCATTATTGCTCCGGTTTGTTTTGTGCTTTCGTGGTGGCTGGTTAAAGAATTTGCTCCCAATGCCAAAGGAAGCGGAATTCCGCAGGTAATGGCAGCAGTAGAATTGGCGAATCCAAAAGAACATAAAAAAATCAGGAGCTTATTAAGCTTAAAAATTATCATTTTTAAAATAATTTCCTCTGTTATTTTGGTGATTGGTGGTGGTGCTATTGGCCGTGAAGGGCCTACCATACAGATTTCCGGCTCTGTTTTCCGAAAAGTGAACGAATATCTTCCTGAATGGTGGCCTAAAATTTCCAAGAAAAACATGATCATGACGGGTGCAGCAGCAGGTCTTGCGGCAGCTTTCAATACTCCTTTAGGCGGAATTGTATTTGCTGTGGAAGAACTTTCAAAAACACATATCAATTACTTTAAAACAGCTTTATTTACAGCGGTTATTATTGCAGGTTTAACGGCGCAGACTTTGGCGGGTTCTTATTTATATTTAGGTTATCCAAAAACAAATGATGTTTCACTAATGGTGATGTTCCCGATTATTTTAGTTGCGGGTGTTGCAGGAATTCTGGCAAGCCAGCTTTCCGTAACCATGCTTAAAATCACTGACTGGAAAAAAAGAAAATTAAAATCTGATAAAGCTAACGTTATATTTCTGATTATCTGCGCTTTGACTATAGCATCTATTGCTTATTTTATTAACTATGAAATTTTAGGTTCCGGAAAAGAAATTATGGAACGCATTCTTTTTACAAAAGACAAGCACGAAGATTGGTATATGCCTGTTTTAAGGATGTTAGGGCCAGCTTTGTCATTTACATCGGGAGGCGCCGGAGGGATTTTTGCCCCTGCCCTCACTGCCGGAGCAAGCATTGGTTCTGTAATTTCGGGAGCTATTAATTTAACCCCAAACGAGACCAATGTTGTTGTGCTTGGAGGAATGGTCGCTTTTTTAACAGGGATTACTCGAGCTCCATTTACATCAGCCATTATCGTCCTGGAAATGACCGACAGGCATTCATTAATCTTTCACCTGATGCTTGCCGGAATGGTGTCTTCCATTGCCTCAATCCTGGTAAGCAGACATTCTTTATATGATATGATAAAAGTTAATTTTTTAACAGAAATAAGAAGAGAGAATAAGATTTAGGATTTAGATTGAAGTTAATGAGTTTGAGTCTATCAGCAAAAATAATTAACAATTAAACAATCAGTCAACATCCGCAACTAAAAACCATAAACTTTAAACATTAAACCTGAAAGCCATCAACAATTCTTGCATATTACAAATATATTTCCTACTTTTGCAGCTCGAAATAATTAACAAATTTATTTAACATTATGAACAATTACGAAACTGTTTTCATTTTAACTCCCGTTCTATCTGATTCACAGGTGGAGGAAGCAGTGAAAAAATTTGAAGATCTTATCAAAGAAAAGAATTGCGAAATCGTTGCTAAAGAAAACTGGGGATTAAAAAAATTAGCGTATCCAATCCAATTAAAAAAGAACGGATTCTATACTTTAATCGAATTCAAAGGTGAAGGTACTGTAGTTGCTGATCTAGAATTAGCATTCAAACGTGACGAGAGAGTAATCCGTTACCTTACTACAAAACTTGACAAGCACGCTTTAGAGTATGCTGTGACTAGAAGAGCAAAAGTAAAATCAGCTAAAGCTTAATTATTAACCCTATTTTTTAAAAAGACAAAGACATGGCAATAGACGAAATGGCTAAACAAGCCTCAGCAGGAGGAGAATCTGAAGTAAAATTCCTTACTCCGCTTGATATCAATACAAAATCTGAAAAAAAATATTGTAGATTCAAAAAATACGGAATTAAGCACGTTGACTATAAAGATGCTGATTTCTTATTACAGTTCGTAAACGAGCAAGGAAAAATCTTACCAAGAAGATACACTGGAACATCTTTAAAGTATCAAAGAAAAGTTTCTGCTGCTATCAAAAGAGCAAGACACCTTGCATTACTACCATACGTAGCTGACTTATTGAAATAAATTGCAATATGCTATAAGCCATAAGCTTTAAGCCTACTGCATATAGCTAAAGTAGTTGCTGAATTAATTAATAAATTCTAACGAAGTGAAGAAAACCCGGACCACAAAACCCGGAACTCGGATCTCTAAAACGGACAACAACAATGGAAATTATCCTAAAAAAAGATGTAGAAAACTTAGGACTTGAGTTTGATACAGTAAACGTAAAGCCTGGTTATGCCAGAAACTTCTTAATCCCTCAAGGATTTGCTCTTTTAGCTACACCTAAAAACAAAGCAGCTTTAGAAGCAACTTTAGAAGCTAGAAAAGAAGAAGAAGCTAAATTAATCGCTGCTGCAAACGCTGTAGTTGAGCAATTGAAGAAAACTTCCGTTACAATTCCTGCAAAAGTAGGTACTGGTGACAAATTATTCGGATCTATCAATAATGCGGATCTTTCTGCTGCTCTGGAAAAAGCCGGAGTTTCTGTAGAGAAGAAATACATCAAAATCCCAGGTAACACAATCAAGAGAACTGGTAAAGTAACTGCTAACATCAGATTACACAGAAACGTAGAATACAACTTTGAATTCGAAATCGTATCTGACGCTCCGGTAGAAGCTCCTAAACCAGCTGCTCCAAAAGCTAAAGTTGAAGAAACTCCTTCTACTGAAGAAGCTTAATCAGACGGGATTTATCAAAATAAAAAGGCCACTTCAAATTGAAGTGGTTTTCTTTTTTTATATTTAAAAACCGGAAAAACTCCTGGTTAATTTTTTATGATTTGGGAGTCCATTGTTTAAAGAATTCCTTTGTTTTCTCCAGACTGTACCCTTTTCCTTCCTCTAAAACTTCGCTATTCTGCACATGAATCATCTTTCCGTTCTGATCAAGAACAATAAACACCGGATAACCGAATTTATCTCCCGGGTTTCCATATTTTGCGAAAACTTTTTCATTTTTATTATCCGGAGAGAAGTTCAGGTGATAATATTCGTAGTTTTTATCAACAATTTCCTTCAATTCCGGGGTGGTCTGTACAAATTGATTGAATCTCAAACACCAGATACACCAGTTCCCTCCGGCCTGTATCATAATATTTTTCTTTTCCTTCTTTGCCTTTACAATTAGATTCTGAATATCCTTTTCAGCATCAGCATTAGGATTATAGGGTTTTGGTAATCTGGCTTTTTCCTCAGCAGCTTTTTTCTTTGCATCAAGTTCTGCGTGGTCAGTTTTTATCAGCAAAGCCTTATCTGTTTCCCTTCCATCAGGCTTATCTTTCAATTCTTGGGAAAAAGCACAAAAGCTTAACCCCAAAAATGCTGTTAAAATTAGTTTTTTCATAGAAGTTGTTTAAACTTATTTAGACAAAAAAGTTCCAAGAAAATTAGCAATTTTGGATTGCAATTTAAAAAACTAATAATCTGGAACTCATCAGTA
>NZ_FTMM01000016.1 GCF_900156075.1 Chryseobacterium sp. RU37D
ACTAATTTCATAGGGACGACTGATGCAGTAGATTTTATAGCTAAAACAAACAATCAGGAAAGGCTAAGAATTTCTTCTTCAGGTAATGTGGGAATTGGAACCACCTCCCCTGCTGCCAAGCTGGATGTTTTAGGAGGAGTGAATATCACCAGTGCAACGGGAAATAATACGCTTTATATTATTGGAGGTAATACCCCCACTAATCCACGTTTATATGTAGAAAAAGGGGCATTAGAAGTGCAATCAAATGAGCCGGTAGGAACCAATAGTATTTTTTCAATAAGTCAGGCAAGAAATCAAGAGGTAACAGTGTTGGCCAATGGTAATGTGGGAATTGGAACAATCTCACCTGTCGCGAGATTAGATGTAGCGGGAAACGTTAAAATAGCAGATGGTACACAGGGAGTAGGGAAAGTTTTGACGAGTGATGCAAACGGTCTGGCCAGCTGGCAGCCGGCAGCAAGTACAACGGATACTAATATCTATAATATAGATGGCACATTGGCGGCCAATCGTACCGTGACACTTGGAAATAGTAATTTGAATTTTAATACCAATGGTTTTGGAAAAGTGGGAATAGGAACGGGATCTCCTGTTGCGAAATTAGATGTAGCGGGAAATGTTAGAATAGCAGATGGTACGCAAGGAGTAGGGAAAGTTTTGACGAGTGATGCTAATGGTGTAGCCAGCTGGCAGCCGGCAGCAAGTACAACGGATACCAATATCTATAATACAGATGGCACATTGGCGGCCAATCGTACCGTGACACTTGGAAATAGCAATTTAAATCTTAATACCAACGGTTTTGGAAAAGTGGGAATAGGAACGGGGTTTCCTCAAAAAACATTGCATGTGAATGGAAGTATGCAGTTAACCAATGAGCTTAATGTTGGGGGTAGCCAGTTTAGTTCAGGTAATGCTGGTGCTCCGGGGCAAGTGTTGACATCCCAAGGACCAAATGCGTCTCCTGCTTGGAATACTCTTGAAAATCAAGGGTATATGAAAGTAGTGTTTTTTGGAGAACAAAACTTTTTAACTCAGACTTATGCGGGAACACACCTGTCTGGAACCTTAGCGAACAATGCAAAAGCTTATTCTTATAATAATATTATAAAACAGGATAATACTTTTATTACTTACAATAATGGTTGGTTTATAGCCAATAAAACAGGCCTCTATATGATACACGCAAATACCTCAATTGATATCAGTCTTAATAATGATACTACAGGGACGGCACATTCTTATATTGAAAAATCTAATGGTTCAAAAATAAGTTTCGATCAATTGGCACAAGTAGGTCTTCCCACTGGAAAAACGAATGAAGTTAATCAACATATATCTGGTATGACCTTTTTAAATGTTGGGGAGCAGTTTAGAGTTATGGTATGTGATACTTTAGATTTTAAAGTAAAACCAGGTAATATTTATATTACATATGTAGGTCAGTAATACATTAATATTAATAGAGCAATTGCCTAAATGCACTACGGGTTAATAGAAGATTGTATTAGACAATAATTATTAAACTATAGAAGGAAATCCTTCCATAGTTTATATTTTTAAAACTGAATATATAGTAAATATAATACCCTTATAATAAGAGTTTTATGTTTTTTTATTAGATGCTTTTACTTTTGTTCCGTATTATATTAGAAATAGATAACAGTATGCAGTTTAGAAGTTTTGCCCCTCTTAACATTTTTTATTAACCACATTATTAATTAAATAAATTAAATGAGAAATTTTTTATTGTTTATAATAACATTTTGTTTTTACCATAACTATTTTTCCAACGATCTTAAAAACGATTATCGTAAACATACAAAAAAAACACTAGCGCAAACATATACCATTCCTTTATCAGGAAATGCTTTTGTAACTAACAATTCCTTAGGTGCAGTTATTACTCAGAATAATGGGCTTATGTCCTGGACTGATGTAAACAGTATTATAAGTATATATTTAAAGGTGAGCGATGTAGGGCAATTGAATATAAAGGTTAAGGCAAAGAATCAATCCAATTCTAACATAAGCGTTGTAGTAAATGGAACTATTCTTAATATGCCTATACTTGCCTCCGGGAATTATACGGAATTTAATGCAGGAACAATAAATATTGTTGCTCCTGGGTATATCAAGATAGACCTGAAAGGATTGAGTAAATCAGGATCTACATTTGGAGATATTTCAGATCTAATTATTAGTGGAATGGCTGTAGATTCCGTTCCTCCGATTTATTGTAATGATCCTAATTATTATTATTGGGCCAGGAGAGGGCCTTCTTGTCATTTGAGATATGCTATACCTACTAGCGAAGATATCCTTTATTATTATAATGAGATTACTGTGCCCGTTGGAGAAGATAAAGTAGGATCTTATTTCATGGCGAATGGCTTTGCTGATGAAGGTTATTTTGGGATTCAGGTGAATTCCGAAACAGAAAGAAGGGTGTTGTTTTCCGTATGGAGCCCCTATACCTCTGACAATCCGAACCAAATTCCTGAAGATCAGAAAATAATTCTAAATTGTAAAGGGGCAAATGTGTATTCAGGAGAATTCGGAAATGAAGGTTCTGGCGGACAAAGCTATCTTGTGTACAATTGGAAGCCAGGAATTACTTATAAATTCTTAACAAAAGGTGAGCCTGATGGAAATGGTAAAACGAATTATACAGCATGGTTTTATGACCCTGAGGTTCAGTCTTGGATCTTTATTGCAAGCTGGAAAAGACCATACACTAATCATTATTTAACAAAATTTTATAGTTTTGTAGAGAATTTTAATGATATGAATGGCTACTTTTCCAGAAAAGTGGAATTCGGAAACCAATGGGTAAGAACAAAGTTTGGACAATGGTTACCTATTTCAACAGCTACATTTACTGCTGACGCTACATTTACAGCCAATCAAAGAATTGATGCTTCAGGGGGAGTTATTAATAATCATTTTTATCTTAAAAATGGCGGTTTTACTAATGAAACTACAAATCCATATTCGGTTTTTACTATAACGCCCAATTCAGCCAGTCCTCAGATTAATTTTGATAGTTTGCCAGGTTGTACTAATGCATTGTCTGTACAGGAGATCAAAGCTGCAGATGTAAATATCTATCCAAACCCGGCTGATAAATTTATTAAAATTAAAGGTGTAAAGGATGAAAGTAAGTATTATATACTTGATGAAGACGGGAGAGTTGTAATTGAAGGTCGCACAAAGAATGAATTGGGAATTGATATTTCATCATTAATGACAGGAGTATATTTTATTAAGCTGGATATAAATTATTCCCATCCGATTAAATTTATTAAAAAATAAATAGTTAATAAATCTGTTTAAACTTTTTATTTTCAAAGTTTGTCATTGACTCTGTCGAATCTGCGATTTTCGTAGGAATCTAGGCAAAATATTGGAAAATAAAATGGAAAGATTCGAGTCCAGATTCCTACGGAGTCAATGACAAACTCTGTAGATCTTTACTATTACTTAAATAAGGGACAATAACCATAGCCCCGATTGTAACGGCATCCTTTTGTGTAGCGAAGCGAAACGAAAGATATAGTGAAAAGCGGGAAATTGCTCCTAAAAAGTTTATACAAGTTTAATATTTAAATTTTGTGATATTGCTTATTAAAAGGAAAATAATCAAAATCATTTATATCATATAGATGATGATGATAAAAATATCTTTAAAAGTGATCTGCACAGGCTATAATAGATTCTAAAAACACGTTTAAATGGGGCTGTTTCTTTTGAGACAGCCTCATTTTCTATAAAATATTAAATATTTTATCCAATCTCAATACCATTCTCAACATTGCTGTCATCCGGAGTGACGAAGGATAGTTTTCCGTCCGGTTTTGCTGTCAGAAGCAGCATTCCCTGAGATTCGATCCCTCTGATTTTTCTTGGTGCAAGATTTAATAAAATCATAACCTGCTTACCAATTACTTCTTCCGGAGTGAAGCTTTCTGCAATCCCAGAAACTACGGTTCTTATATCAATCCCCGTATCTACAGTAAGTTTAAGCAATTTATCTGCTTTTTCCACTTTTTCAGCTTCTAAAATGGTTGCTGTTCTTAAGTCGATTTTCGTAAAATCATCAAAAGTGATTTCGTCTTTCATAGGGTTGGCATTAGGGTTGGTTTTTTTATTGTATTGCTTTGTGTCCTTTAGTTTTTGGATTTGAGCTTCTATGACATCATCTTCGATCTTTGAGAAAAGAAGAGAAGCTTCGTTGATTTTGTGACCCGTTTCAATTAAAATAGATTGAGTTTCAACATCACTCCAGTTCACACTTCCAACATTGAACATAGTCAGTAATTTCTCAGAACTGAAAGGCATAAATGGCTCACATAACTGTGCCAAAGCAACAGCAATCTGAGCTCCGACAAATAGTGAATGTGCTGCTTTTTCCGGATTATCTTTAATAGTTTTCCAAGGCTCCTCTGTTTGAAGATATTGATTTCCAAAGCGGGCTAAATTCATTAAAGCGGTTAAAGAATTTCTAAATTCATAATTTTCAAGGAATCCTGAAATTTCTTTTGCTGATTTATTAATCTCTTGTAATTCAGTACTGTTTTTATCTCCTTTAGGAACAATGCCGTCATAATATTTATGAATTAAAATCGCAACTCTATTAATGAAATTTCCAAAAATCCCAACTAATTCAGAATTATTTTTCGTCTGGAAATCTTTCCACGTAAAATTATTATCCTTGGTTTCAGGAGCAGATGAAAGAAGAGCATATCTTAAAATATCCTGTTGCCCAGGAAAATCCTCAACATATTCGTGTGCCCAAACTGCCCAATTTCTTGATGTTGAAATTTTATCATTTTCAAGGTTAAGGAATTCAAAAGCCGGAACATTTTTTGGCATGATATAATCTCCGTGAGCCTTCATCATTGATGGAAAAATAATACAGTGAAATACTATATTGTCCTTTCCGATGAAGTGAACCAAATCACTTTCTTCGCTTTGCCAATAATCTTTCCAGTCTTTTCCGTTTTTTTCTGCCCATTCTTTGGTGAAAGAAATATATCCAATTGGCGCATCAAACCATACGTATAGTACTTTTCCTTCAGCATTTGGAAGTGGAACAGGAACTCCCCAGCTCAGATCTCTGGTCATGGCACGAGGTTTTAAACCTTCATTTAACCATGATTTAACCTGTCCGTAAACATTGGGTTTCCAGTCATCCTTATGACCATCAATGATCCATTCATTCAGAAAGTTTTCGTACTCATTCAATGGTAAATACCAGTTTTTTGTTTCTTTTAAAATAGGAACATTCCCGCTTAACATTGATTTTGGATTGATTAATTCTGATGGAGAAAGGGTAGTACCGCACCTCTCGCATTGATCTCCGTAAGCATTTTCATTTCCGCAGTTTGGGCAAGTTCCTACGATATATCTGTCGGCTAAGAATTCATTAGCCTGCTCATCAAAATACTGCTCAGAAATTTCTTCTTTGAATTTTCCTTTTTCGTAAAGAACTTTGAAGAAATCCTGACTTGTTTCATAATGACCTTTAGAAGTAGTCCTTGAATATTCATCAAACGAAATTCCTAAATCTGCAAAAGATTTTTTAATGATTTTGTGGTACTTATCAACAATATCCTGAGGTGTAACTCCTTCTTTTTTAGCTCTTATGGTAATAGGAATCCCGTGCTCATCCGATCCGCAGATAAACGCTACATCTTTTCCTAATCTTCTCTGAAATCTTGCATAAACATCCGCAGGAATATAAACACCCGCCAAATGCCCTATATGAACCGGCCCATTTGCATAAGGCAAAGCTGCCGTAATCATCTTTCTGTTCGACATTTTAAAGTAAAGTTTAACTACAAAGATAAGCATTATCCCTGAAATTATTATAATCACTGGATACAGGATAGATTTTTTACAGCAAGAAAGGAAAAATATAGTATTTTGTTAAACAAACGTTTAGCTTTTTGATAAATCTATATATTTACTATGTTTTACATAGTTTGATGTAAATAAATGAAAAGCAAATATTTAGTTAAAATGTAACATTTAATTTACATAATTTTAACTTAATTTTAAATAAAATTATAACAATTCTAATTTTTTTATAAATTGCATTGCTGGTTCATTAACTAGTTATTGAAAAAATGAAACTATATAAAAAAACAATATTGTGAAAAATTTTACAACGGTATTAAAAATTGCGCCTGCATTTTTATTGGCAAGTACAATGATTCATGCGCAAACAGACTCTACAGCGAAAGAGAAGAAAATAGAGGAAGTTGTGCTGATTGGATATGGAAAGCAGAAGAAAGCAGATCTTACAGGATCAATTACATCGGTAACAGCAAAGGATTTCAATGGTGGTGCAGTTTCTGCCTCACAATTAATCCAAGGTAAGACTCCGGGAGTACAGATTACAGGAAATAGTGGTGCTCCGGGTTCGGGTTCATCTATCAGAATCCGCGGAATAGGATCTATTAATGGTTCTCAATCTCCATTAATAGTTATTGATGGTGTACCGCAAGATTTTAATGGAATCAGTGGAGCTTCTGATCCTCTTTCTTTAATTAACCCTAATGATATTCAGAGCTTTGATATTTTAAAAGATGCTTCGTCAACTGCAATTTACGGTAATAGGGCTTCAAATGGAGTGATATTAATTACAACTAAACAAGGGACTGCGGGAAAATTGAAAGTCAACTTTTCAACATTAGTCTCTGCTTCTACAAAAATGGGTAATGTAGATGTTTTGAATGGAGATGAATACAGAGCTTTTGTGAATGAAATTGCCAAGACCAATACAACGGTTGCAAATAATCTATTCAGATTAGGAACAGAAAATACAAACTGGCAGAATGAGCTTTATCAGATAGGCTGGGGAACAGATAATAATTTATCCTTTTCGGGTGGAATCAAGGGATTGCCTTATCGCTTATCTTTAGGATATAATTCCCAAAACGGTATTGTGAGAACAAATTCTTTTAAAAGAACATCTCTTGGATTAAACTTAAATCCAAAATTTTTTGATAATCATTTGACGGTAAACATTAATTTGAAGGGGACATTTACGGATAACCGTTTTCCTGCTGAAGGAGCGATTGCAAGTGCTACTTATTTTGATCCTTCTCAACCAGTTTATTCAGGTAATTCTAATTTCGGTGGTTTTTATGAGTGGCTGGATTCAGGATCTGCCACAGGGCTTAACGTAAATGCAACTGCAAACCCTATGGGCCAGCTAGCTGCTATAAGAGATGTTTCATCTGTTTGGAGAGGTTTGGGAAATATCCAACTAGATTATAAATTTCATTTCTTGCCAGATCTTCATTTTAATATAAATGCAGGATATGACTATGCAAAAAGCGATGGAGGGAAGTCAATTGGTGCTGCTTATAAATCAGGCATTGCAGATTTAGGAAGTTATAGGTCGTATTCACAGGAAAAGAAAAATAAATTACTAGAAACTTACCTTAGCTATACTAAAAATATTTCTGCAATTAATACAAATGTAGATGTAGTTGCGGGGTATGCTTATCAGAATTTTTATACTTCAACGCCATTTGCAATAACTTATTATGGTAATAGAGTTTCACCGGTAGGTAATGATTTTGCAACAAGAAACGTTCTTTTATCATTTTATGGAAGAGGTATATTTACGATTGCTAATAAATATATTATTTCTGCTTCAATAAGAAGGGATGGATCTTCAAGATTTTACAACGGGACAAGAGACAATGTTTGGGGTAATTTTCCGGGAGTTTCAGTAGCCTGGAAAATAAATGAAGAAAGTTTTCTTAAAAATTCAGGAATTAATACTTTAAAATTACGCGCAGGTTGGGGTAAAACAGGAAATCAGGAATTGAATACCGGAGATTATCCATCTTTTGCAAACTATTCTATTAGCCAGCCAGGTGCACAATACCAGTTTGGTTCCCAATATTATTATATGTTCCGTCCCGATATTTATAATCCTATCTTAACATGGGAGACTACTACTACCAAAAACTTAGGTTTGGATTATGGCTTTGCCAATAATAGAATATACGGGTCTATTGATTTATATACAAAAAAAGCTGAAAAACTTTTAGTAAAAGCACCTATTGCAGCGGGCGATTTAAGCAACGAAAATGTACTTAATGCTGGTAATATGAAGACTGACGGTATTGAGGGAAACATTACTTTCGTACCTGTTAAAAATGAGAATACAACTTGGGAGGTTTCATTTAATGTGACACATTATAACTCAAAAATAACTAATCTTATAAATGGGGCTAATGATACTTATTTCATACCTGTAGGTGATATTGCAGGAGGTGTCGGGAACAAAGTACAAGCACATGCAGTAGGGTACAACCCTTACTCATTCCTTGTGTATCAGCAAGTCTATGATAATAATGGGAAACCTGTTGATGGTGCTTATGTAGACAGAAATGGAGACGGAGTTATTAATACAAATGATAAGTATTACTATAAATCTCCACAGCCAGATGCTATTTTAGGCTTTAATACTAAACTAAATTATAAAAACTGGGATTTCGGACTGAGTGCAAGGGCATCAATTGGAAACTATGTCTATAATAATGCAGCATCTAACAGTTCCGTCCAATCATTAACAACCAATGGTTATTTACAAAATGTTTACTCATCTGCAGCGGATTATAAATTTTCAACTCCGCAATACTGGTCAGATATTTTCGTAGAAAATGCTTCATTTTTTAGATTAGATAATATTAATTTAGGATACAATTTTAAGGATGTACTGGGAAAAAGCTCTAGTCTTCGAGTATACGGTATGGCTCAGAATGTATTTATAATAACAAAATATTCCGGAGTGGATCCCGAAGTTTTTAACGGAATTGATAACGGATATTATCAAATGCCTAAAGTGTATTCTTTAGGGTTTAACTTTCAATTTTAATTAGAGATGAAAAATAGTATAATCAAAATTAAAACACTTACAACAGCAGCTGTTTTGAGCCTGTTGTTTGCATCAACATCTTGTGTAAAAGATTTAGAACAAGAACCACTTACTGGATTGACCTCTTCAAGTATTTTCAAGGATTTTGCAAATTATCCTAATGCTTTGGCAAAAGTTTATGGAGGTTTTGCCAGCGGTGGACAAGAACCTAATGGAGGTAATTCTGATATCAATGGAATAGATGGTAATTTTTCTCAATATACAAGATTATTATACACGCTGGAGACATTACCTACAGATGAAGCTGTAATTGCCTGGAATGATGGAACATTACAAACTATTCATAAAATGACGTGGGATTCCTCTAATGAATTTGTTGCAGGAGCATATTACAGAATATTTACGCAAATTGCTACTTCTAATGAATTTCTAAGAAACGTCACAGATGAAAAGCTTGCCTCTAATAATATTACAGGAACTAATCTTACAGAAGCAAGATATATGAGGGCTGAAGCAAGATTTTTAAGAGCGCTTTCATACTATTATGCACTTGATTTGTTTGGAAATGTTCCATTTGTAGATGAATCTTATTTACCAGGATCAATCGAGCCTCCTAAAAGGATCACGAGATCAGATCTGTTCAATTATGTAGAATCAGAATTATTAGCTGTTTCTAATGATCTTAAAGATGCTAAGACAAACGACTATGGCAGAGCTGATAAAGCTGCAGCTTGGGCACTATTGGCAAGACTTTATTTAAACGCACCAGTTTATAATGGTAGTAACCGGAATAATGATGTTATTACTTATTGTAATAAAGTTATCGCCGCAGGGTATTCTTTAAAATCTAAATATGCTGATTTATTCCTAGCTGATAATAATCAGAATAATCCCGAAACTATTTTCCCTGTTCTGTTCGACGGAATTAAGACTCAAACATCCGGAGGAAGCACATATATGGTACACGCTGCGGTTGGAGGATCAATGGCTGCTGAAAGTATGTTTGGTATTAACGGTGGTTGGGGTGGTTTAAGAACTACAAAATCTTATGTTGCATTATTTACCGATATTAATGATAAAAGAGGTAACTTCTATACAGCAGGTCAAAATCTAGAAATAAATGATCTGGGTACATTTACAGACGGGTATGCATTTGTGAAATATAAAAACTTAACAAGTTCAGGGCAGTTCGGTTCAGATGCTGCTAAAAACTTCTGTGATGCAGATATCCCTTTGCTTAGATTGGCAGATGTTTATTTGATGTATGCAGAAGCAACTTTAAGGGGTGGAAATGGTAATGCCGCAACAGCCTTACAATATATTAACAGTATTAGAACAAGAGCAGGTTATACAACATCATTATCTTCTATTAATTTAGATTTTATTCTTGATGAAAGAGCTCGAGAGCTGGGATGGGAAATGACAAGAAGAACTGACCTTGTGAGATATGGTAAATTTACAACCGGAGCCTATTTATGGCCATGGAAAGGGGGAATTAAAGATGGTAAAGCAGTAGAAGACTATAGAAACCTTTATCCAATTCCTGCAAAAGACATTGTTGCAAACCCTAATCTGATTCAAAATCCGGGATATTAATTAAACACAACTAAAATGAAAAACATATTTAAAATATTTGCTATAGCTTTTATAAGCTTTTTAATCATTTCTTGTGAAAAAGATGAAGATCAAGCTATTCTGAATGAAGTTACACAGGCTAAAGTCTCTTCTGATAAAACAACTATAGTTTTAAGTGAAATTATAGGAGGAAATCCTGCTGTAACTTTTACCTGGACAAAATCCGTATTTAATATTGCAGTGGTTCCCACCCAGCAAATAGAATTCGGAGTTAAAGGGCAGAACTTTAAAAAAAGTGTAACTGCCGATTTTGCTAATGATGCTACGTCAGGATCCATTACGCATGCGGCACTAAATGCTTTGATGTACAGCTTGGGAGCAACGCCGGATATGTCCAATCAAATTGAAGCCAGACTTAAAACAAACGTTGGTCCTGCAGCTTTCTATTCTAATATCATTAATCTGACAATCACCCCATATACTCCAAATCCGGATTTAGTATATCCTAAAATTAACGTTCCAGGGGCTTATGCAGGAGCTGCAGGATATGCAAACTGGACACCCAATAATTCACCCAATTTATTCTCACCGGGAAAAGACGGGAAATATAGAGGATTTGTTTATATTACAAGTATTTCTGGGGATAATGGTAAATATAAATTTACTATTAATGAAGACTGGCCGGGAAATAAGGGAGATGATGGAACTCTAACAGGAAAGTTAGCAGTTGATGGATCTGATATTAAAGCAACAGCAGTAGGAGCACATTATATGAAAGTTGACTGGAATGCAAATACTTACTCATCTGCAGTTGCCAACTTCGGAATCATTGGAGATGCCACACCTACAGGCTGGGGATCAGATACAGACTTTGTGTATAATCCTGCAACTAAAACTTTTGTAATCAATTCAATCGCATTAAATACTTCAGGAGTATTTAAATTCAGAGCAAACGATGATTGGGCAATGAAATTCCAGCCTAAATCAGCAGATGAAACATTGACTACAAATAATGGAGTGGTTACATATCTAAGCTCAGAGGGCACAGTTACTGGAGATCCAAATTATAAAGTAGACGTGGCTGGAAACTACAAAATAGAATTAGACTTACACAATTCTGCCAATTACAAATTAACTGTTACTAAATTGTAAAATACAACAAATATACATAGCAAAGTGTTGCTTTTCGGCAGCACTTTCTTTATTTTTAAAGTTTATAAAAAGTCATTATGAAGAAAATTACAGTTGGAGCTTTATTGTTCTCAATGATGTTTGTGGGTGTGAATGCACAATCTTTAAAATCGCCGGACGGAAAGTTTGAAATGAACTTCCAGTTAAAACAGGGAATTCCCTATTATAACCTAAAATATAACGGAGCGGTCGTAGTTGAAGATTCTAAATTAGGATTGAGATTATTTAAAGACACTTCAATAAAATTTGCCTCGGAAATAGCAAAACCTGAAGATGCAAAATTTGATCTCAATAATGGTTTTACAAAAACAGGTGAAAAAAGAGATTCTAAAAATGAAACCTGGCAACCGATTCTTGGCGAAAAGAAAAACTATATCAATAATTACAACGAATTAGCATTAACATTAAATCAGGCTTCAACTGACAGAAGTATTGTAGTGAAGTTCAGATTGTTTAATGACGGTTTAGGATTTCGATACGAATTTCCGCAGCAAAAAAATCTTAACTATTTCGTGATCAGGGAAGAAGATTCTGAAATTGATTTTCCGACTGATATGAAAGCCTGGTGGATCGTTGCAGATTATGATTCTCAGGAGTATCAGTATCAGGAAACAAAAATTTCTGAAATTCCGGGAAGATGGGATAAAGCTTTTGATGCGAATGCTTCCCAGACATTGGTCAAAAATGCAGTTCAGTCTCCTTTAATGCTGAAAAAAGAAGGAAAAGATCCTTTATATATCAATGTTGCAGAAGCAGCAGTTTTAGATTATCCGGCTTCCCATTTAGAAGTTGATGCGCAGAATTTTAAATTCAAAACACATCTTACAGCAGATAGACAGGGAGCAAAAGGATATATTCAGACTCCTTCTACAACACCTTGGAGAACGATTATTGTTTCACCAAAGGCAGAAGAAGTAATGGCTTCAAAAATGCTTTTTAACCTTAATGAACCTACAAAATATACCGATACTTCATACATTCATCCTACAAAATACATGGGAGTTTGGTGGGAAATGATCATCGGGAAATCTCAGTGGGCATATTCCACAGCCGAAAACGTTCATTTGGACACAACAGACTTCTCAAAATTAACCCCTAACGGAAAACATGCGGCGAACAATACAAAAGTTAAAGAATATATCGACTTTGCTGCAGAAAACGGTTTCCAGGGATTATTGATCGAAGGCTGGAATACCGGTTGGGAAGACTGGTTCGGACATTCAAAAGAATTTGTTTTTGATTTTATTACGCCGTATCCGGATTTTGATATTAAAATGCTGAATGATTACGCTCATTCCAAAGGGATTAAACTGATCATGCACCATGAAACTTCAGGTTCAGCAACGAACTATGAAAGATGGTCAGATAAAGCGTTCCAGTTAATGAACAAATACGGTTATGATGCCGTAAAGACAGGATATGTAGGAGATATTATTCCAAGAGGAGAACACCATTATTCACAATGGATGATCGAACATTATTACAGAATTGCAGAGAAAGCAAACGAATATAAAATAATGGTAAACTCTCACGAGTCTGTACGTCCGACAGGAGAAAGCCGTACATATCCAAATTATATCTCAGCGGAAGCAGCTCGTGGAACCGAATACGAAGCTTTTGGCGGAAACAATCCCGATCACCAGACAATTCTTCCTTTCACAAGATGGATGGGAGGGCCGATGGATTACACTCCGGGAATTTTCCAGACCAAGCTGGATTATTATTTTCCGGGAGACAAACGTTTTGTGAAAACAACTTTGGTGAAGCAATTAGCACTATATGTAGTAATGTATATGCCTTTACAAATGGCGGCAGACTTACCCGAGAATTACAAAAAGCACATGGATGCTTTCCAGTTTATCAAGGATGTAGCGGCAGATTGGGATGATACCAAGATCTTATCTGCAGAGCCGGGAGACTATATCGTTACCGCAAGAAAGGCAAAAGGTACGGAAAGTTGGTTTGTAGGCGGAATTACTGATGAAAACAAACGTGATTACACAGTAGATTTTTCTTTTCTAGATAAAGGAAAAAAATATGAAGCAACCATCTATGAAGACGGAAAAGATGCCGATTATATCAACAATCCTCAAAGCTATAACATCTACAAAAAGCAAATCACCAACAAATCAAAAATTGATTTCAAAATGGGCAGAAGCGGCGGTTTTGCCATTTCTATTAAACCATTGTATTGATACAAAACCAACTTTGTCAAAGTTCAAATCTTTGACAAAGTTTTATACTTTAAATTAGTTTTTCCGGTTTCCGAATTGTTAGATTTAGGTTTAGATTTCAGCGGGGCGGCGAAGCCGTCCCGCTGAAATCTAAAAAATAAGCTCAGAAAAATTCTCCAATACAAGGAATAAGTTTCGAAGCATAATACAGAGTAAATCGGGAATAAGAGTAATACACAACCAGCTTTGACAATGTTCTGAACGTTGCCAAAGTTTTAAAAATCATGAAATGAAAAAAATATACATCATTTTCGCACTTTCCGCAGCTTCTGTTGCATTTTCCCAAATTCAAAAAGTAGAGCCCGCTTTCTGGTGGAAGGGAATGAAGAATCCTGAACTTCAGATTTTGGTCTACGGAAAAAATATAGCCCATAACGAAATTGAGCTTTCGGATGGGATCCAGATAAAAGATATTCAGAAAGTTGAAAATCCGAACTATGTGTTTGTAACAGTGAACACGAACGAAATCAATGTTTCGAAATTTAAAATTAATAGTAAAAAAGACAAAAAAAATATAGGCTCTTATGTTTATGAATTAAAACAAAGAGACCCAAACTCGGCTGATAGAGAATCTTTTTCATCAAAAGATGTCATGTACTTGATCATGCCCGACCGCTTTGCCAATGGCGACGAAAAAAATGATTCAAATCCAAATTTAATAGAAAAAGCAAATAGAAGCCTCCCTAACGGACGCCACGGTGGAGATTTACGTGGGATTATCAACAATTTAGATTATATACAGAATCTGGGTGCTACAGCAGTCTGGCTCACTCCGGTGAATGAAGACAACGAGAAAGTATATTCTTATCACGGCTATGCTCAGACAGATTTATATAAAATCGATGAACGCTATGGTACCAATGAAGATTACAAGGAACTTTCCCAAAAACTAAACAAAAGAAATATGAAGCTGGTGATGGATTATGTCACCAATCATTGGGGTATTTCGCATTGGATGATCAAAGATTTACCGACAAAAGACTGGATCCATTGGTTTAATGACGGCGAAAATGGTTTTAAACGTTCTAATTATAAAACAACCACTCAATTCGATATCAACGCTTCTGAAATCGACAAAAAAGTTGCACTAGATGGCTGGTTTGATACTACAATGCCTGATATTAACCAAAAGAATCCATTGGTTTTAAAATATTTAATACAAAATGCAATCTGGTGGATAGAATACGCCGGATTGGGTGGCTTTCGTGTAGATACATATCCTTACAATGATAAGGAAGCAATGGCAAAATGGGCAAAAGCCATTACTGATGAGTACCCGAAATTCAATATTGTAGGAGAAACCTGGTTGAATACGGCGGGGCAGATTTCAGCCTGGCAAAAGAACTCCAAAACGGGAGAAGCTGCAAATTACAATTCCAATCTTCCGTCTGTGATGGATTTTATGTTGTACGGTGATATGCCAAAAGCCTTAAAAGAAAAAGAAGGCTGGGATTTGGGAATCAACCGTATTTATAACAGCTTTTCAAGTGATTTTCTTTATCCGGATATCAATAATGTAATGGTTTTTTTCGAAAATCATGATACTGAAAGATGGAATGAAATTTTTAATGATGATCCGAAAGCGTATAAATTAGCTTTAACATTAATCTCAACCGTTCGCGGAATTCCCCAAATTTACTACGGTTCGGAAGTGGGAATGCGCGGTGACAAAAATAAAGGCGGCGATGCAGACATCAGAAGAGACTTTCCGGGAGGCTGGAAATCGGATAAACAGAATGCTTTCAATACTTCCGCTCAAACGCCCGAACAAAGAGAATTTTATCAATTTACCCAAAAATTATTAAACTGGAGAAAAGGAAATGAAGTGATCCACACAGGAAAAACTAAAAATTTCGTTCCTCAGAATAATGTTTTTGTGTATTTTAGATATAATGAAAAAGAAAGTGTGATGGTAGTTTTAAATAACAATGAAAAAGATCAGACATTAGATTTAAAACATTTCGCAGAATCCCTAAACGGATTTTCAAAAGGAAAAGACATCATTTCCGACAAAGAATTTTCATTACAAAACAACTTAACTATACCTACAAAAACATCGATGGTTATTGAATTGAAATAAAACATGAATAACACAAATATCACAACTAAAATCTTTGTAATCTTACTTAAGTGAAACGCCTTTGCGAACTTAAAAATAGCTAGTAGTTAAAAAGAAAACTTTGTGCTCTTTGCGTTAAAAAAATAAAATTTAAAGTTTTATAATTAAACATGAAAAAAACAACAATATTCTTCACTTTCATCTTATTGATTTTGAGTTTTACATCCATGTCAGCTCAGTCAAAATTTGAAAAAGAAAAGACAGAAATCGGAACGATGCTAGATGGCTTCAACGTGGCTGCAGCAAAAGCAGATTACATAACGTATTTCAGTTATTTTGCCGACGAATCCACATTTATCGGGACAGATGCTACCGAAGTTTGGAATAAAAAAACATTCATGAACTGGGCAAAACCCCATTTCGATAAAAAAAGAACCTGGAATTTTACTTCATTAAAGAGAAATATCTATTTCAGTAAAGACGGAAAGCTGGCCTGGTTTGATGAATTGCTTGATACACAAATGAAAATTTGCCGTGGTTCAGGAGTTGTTGAAAAAATCAACGGGGAATGGAAAGTAAAGCAATATGTCCTTTCCGTAACCGTTCCAAATGATGTTGTAGATAAAGTGGTGGCAGAAAAAGCACCAATTGAAGATATATTAATCCAAAAGCTGAAAAAATAATGACAGAAATGGTAGGTAAATATGATACTGGAAAATTTGAGAAAAAAGTAAAACCAAATTTATCCATGCTTCAAATTATTAATATGAGCATGGGATTTTTGGGAATTCAGATGGCTTTTGGTCTGCAAAACGGAAATGCAAGCAGAATTTTAGCCAATTTCGGAGCAGACGTTCACGAATTGTCTTGGTTCTGGCTGGTAGCACCGGTTACAGGGTTAATTGTACAGCCGATTATTGGCCACATGGGAGATAATACGTGGAGCCCATTAGGAAGGAGAAAACCTTATTTTTTAATTGGTGCTGTTTTATGTGCCATTGGCTTGGTTATGCTTCCTAATGCAGCCTCCGCAACACAGATGATGGCGGCGAATGTTTTGTTATTAGCAGTAATTTTCCTGGCCATGATGGATGCTTCCATTAATGTAGCGATGGAACCTTTTCGTGCATTGGTAGGAGATATGCTCCCGAAACATCAGGGAACCATTGGTTTTTCCGTTCAGACGATTTTAATAGGAATTGGTGCAGTTATCGGATCAGATTTACCAAATTGGCTCACAAACTGGGGTGTTTCTAATGAAGCTCCGAAAGGGTTTGTGGCAGATAATGTAATTTATGCTTTTTATATCGGAGCGGCCGTTTTAATTCTTTCAATTTTATATACCATAGTTACAACCAAAGAATATTCTCCAGAAGAGTTTGCTGCTTTTGAAGGAGGAAAAGAAATAGAGCATGAATCCAGGTTGTCAGATATTTTTAAAGATTTTAAAAATGCACCCTCTCAAATGAAAAAACTCGGAATTGTTCAGTTCTTTTCGTGGTTTGCTTTGTTTACCATGTGGGTTTTTACAACCAGTGCATTGGCTACACATCATTTCGGGCTTTCACCGGAGGATACACATTCTGCAAAATTTAATGAAGCAGGGGACTTAACGGGAAGTTTATTTGGAAGCTATAATTTTTACGCGATCTTTTTTGCGTTTGCCCTGACCCCCATTGCTAAATTTATTGGTAAAAAATATACTCATGCCCTAGCTTTGGCTTGTGGTGGGCTAGGATTAATTTCAATGTATTTCATTAAAGATATTCATAATCTTTGGATTTCGATGATAGGATTAGGTTTTGCGTGGGCAAGTATTTTAGCAATGCCTTATGCCATGCTGATTGATTCAATTCCGCAGAAGAAAATGGGAGTTTATATGGGGATTTTTAATTTCTTTATTGTAATTCCTCAAATTATCAATGGGATTTTTGGAGGTCCTATTGTAAGCGGAATTTTCGGAAAACAAGCAATCGATTATATAATTGTTGGCGGAATTTGTATGCTGCTGGGGGCGGCTCTGACCTTAATTTTCGTAAAAGCAGAGCATGATACGCCGAAGGAAATTGAAGCAGAAATCCAGCAGGTGCATTTTTAAAACAGTATCTCTCAAAATAAAATGCTGAATATTCTGTTTAATTATTAAATTTGACTAATGCAAAAGTATCTTTATATCATCATTATATTTTTTTCTCTTGTCAGCTGCTATACTTACCAGGTTAAAAAACCGGCACCAGTGGATCCAACAGCCAACAATAAACCTGTACCCGTAAAGACAATAACTGTTGTTGACAATGATCCTATACAAATGAAAAGAGCAACTGAATTGAAAAAAGCAGCTGAATCTCAAAATCCGGATTCACAGCAAATGCCTGCCTCGATCAATGTTCAGGAGAAGCTTACACCGAATAAAAATGTTAAAATTGATGTTGATGGAAAATCCTATAAAGTAATCGTCGACCGATGGGAAAGTGACAGTCTGGTTGTTCACCCTGTTCATAATCCTAAAAAAGTTCTGAAATTTCATAAGAACCAGATCAATGCCGAGAAAATTGCTGAAAAACGCTTTTCACAGCCTATAGCTGATATAATTACTGTTGTTGCTTATGCCGGCATTGGTGTTGCGGTTTGGTTGCTTCTGCGTTAATTTTTTTAATTTATTATATTAAACCATCCATTATCGGATGGTTTTTTATTTACATAATCTATCGAAATTTAATTTTTTATTAAGCTGTTCGTAATTTTTAATCTTTAATTTTAAATAAACAAAATAGTAAAATGTACGATATCATCATTATTGGAAGCGGAGCTGGAGGTGCTACAATGGCTTATCGATTGGCGGACAGCGGGAAAAAAATCCTTGTTATTGAAAGAGGAGACTTTGTACCTGTGGAAAAAGAAAACTGGGATTCTGTCGAAGTTTTTCAGAAAAACAGATATACAACCACGGATGTTTGGCTGGATAAACACAACAGACCCTTTCGTCCTGGAATGCATTATAATGTAGGCGGAAATACCAAATTTTATGGTGCGGCATTATTTCGTTTAAGAGAAGAAGATTTTAAAGAAATACAGCATTATGGAGGAATTTCTCCGGCTTGGCCTATACAATATGAAGATTTAAAGGATTATTATCTCGAAGCCGAAAAACTGTTTCATGTTCATGGTAAAAGAGGTTCAGATCCTACGGAACCTTTCGATTCGGAGCCTTATCCAAATCCGCCATTGCCGCACGAACCGAGAATTCAGGAAGTGGTTGAGGAATTGTCTGGTTACGGATGGCATCCTTTTGAATTGCCGATCGGAGTTAATTTCAAACCTCATGAAAAAGCAAATGCGCCATATACTTTAGATCGTTTCGACGGTTTTCCTGATGCTGCGGAAAGAAAAGGCGATGCTCATTTATGTTCGCTGTCAAAAGCTCTGAAATATCCGAATGTTGAATTAATGGTCAATACAAAAGTTCTAAGATTAGATACAAATGAAGTAGGAGATAAAATTACGGGAATTGTTGTACAACAAAACGGAGAAACAAAAACGCTGAGTTCAGATTTGGTGGTTCTTTCAGCAGGAGCTATTAATTCTGCAGCCATTCTACTGGAAAGTAAAAGCGAAAAATTTCCTACAGGTCTTGCCAATTCATCAGATCAGGTCGGGCGAAATTATATGTTTCATCAAAATTCTGCGTTGGTGGCTTTGTAC
This sequence comes from Chryseobacterium sp. RU37D, assembly GCF_900156075.1. Lineage (GTDB taxonomy): Bacteria > Bacteroidota > Bacteroidia > Flavobacteriales > Weeksellaceae > Chryseobacterium. The sequence goes on from NZ_FTMM01000016.1 coordinate 19,667, forward strand.
ACAGAACCCAATCACACAAAATTCGGGAAAACATTTGGAATTAATGATTTTTACCACGCCGGTAAAGGGTACGAATTTCCTTTGGGGCACATTCAGATGTTGGGGAAATCAGATGAGCATCAGATCAAAGCCGACAGTCCGGTTCCTGCGCCGGGTTTTACCTTCGAGTTAATGGCAGAACATGCCGTGGATTTCTGGCTGACTTCAGAAGATCTTCCGGATCCGGAAAACAGGGTGACAGTGGAAAACGGACAGATTAAGATCAGCTATACTCCAAACAATCAGCAGGGACATGAATTTTTAAAGAATGAATTGATCAAAGCTTTGCGAGCTTCCGGAAAATTCAGGTCTTTCTTGTTTAAAGGAATTTATTTCAGCAAAGGGATGGATATTGCTTCACCTGCGCATCAAAACGGAACGACAAAGATGGGGCTTGATCCGAAAACCTCGGTTGTTGATACAAACTGCAAAGCACATGATCTCGATAATTTATATATTGTGGATGGAGGCTTTTTTGTTTCAAGCGGGGCGGTAAATCCGGCGCTCACAATTATTGCGATGGCTCTGAGAGTGGGAGATCATATTAAAAATAATATTCTGAAACCATGTATTCAGGAATAGTCAGAATCATTATTGTTTTCTTATTGGCTTTTTTCACAGGAGTTAATTTTGTTGTTTTTCCGGCTTTGGGAACGGCTTTTACGGATTCCTCGATTTTTGAGCTTTCATCATCACAGTTTGGGAATTTATTTATTCCGCAGGTTGTTTGTATCATTATTTCATGTCTGGGCGCTCCGTTTTTGGTCAATAGATTCGGACCTAAAAAGGTTTTGATTGCAGGATTGTTATTAATGATATTTTCAACAGCAATATTATGGATGCTTCAGTTTCTGATGAATGAAAGATCTGTACTATTTCCGATATTAATGGTTTTGGTAGCATTCACAGGCTCCGGTTTTGGCCTTTCGATTACCACTTTGAATCCTTTGGCGGCAAGTTTATTTGAAGAACAGAGATCATCAGCAATTCTGATCCTGAATTTTTTGGTAGGTTTGGGAACTTCGACTTCTCCGCTGATGATGAACCTGATAGGGAATGTCAACAATTGGATGTACGTTCCGGCCATTATATTTGTGTTGGTTACGGTTATTTTTATATTGTTTTTATTTTTAAAACTGGAAAAAGGAACATTTTTCGAGCTTCCCGATCATTTTAAAATTCCTTCGAAATTATGGATGTTTTTTATTGCAATTATTCTGTATGGCTTTATTGAAGGAACTTTCGGAAGCTTCGGAGCTATAATTCTTAAAAATCTTGGATTAGATAATGATAAGGCAAGCTTAGGACTGTCACTGTTTTGGGGCGGAATTGCTGTCAACCGTCTACTTTTCGGAATTTTTTCGAAAAAGCATGATCTGTCGTATGTTTTTCTTTTATCACCTGTATTTGTTGCAGGGTTACTGTTTTTATTATGGTTAAATTCAAATGTAAATATTCTTGTTTTGATGATGTTTCTGATCGGATTTTTCATGGGCAGTATATTTCCGGGAGCGATCGGTTGGGGAACGGTAGAATTTCCTTCACTTTCGGTTTTGGTTTCTGGGTTTCTGATGGCTGCCAATCAAATAGGAACGGGAATTATTACCAATGTTTTAGGTAATTTTTCGAATCAGACTGCAGTTATTTTACAGTTTTTAATGATTTGTATGATGATAATTTGTATTTTGTTTTTCTATTTAAAAAGAAACTCGAAAATAAAAGAAGCATTTTAACACATCAAGATTTTCTTTATTCTTATCCAAAAATCCTTTCTTACCTTACATCAACATTTTCCGGCTCTATACACCGTACATTTGTATCATAAATAATCACAATATGAAAACAGTATATCATAAAGCAGATACAAGAGGTCACGCCAATCACGGTTGGCTGAATTCTTATCATACATTCAGTTTTGCCAATTATCAAAACCATGAAAGAACACATTTCGGGGTATTAAGAGTATTGAACGACGATACCGTTTCTCAGGGAATGGGATTCGGAACGCATCCGCACAAAAACATGGAAATCATTTCCATTCCTTTGGAAGGTGATCTGGAACATAAAGATTCGATGGGAACGACTGCCGTAATCAGAAAAGGAGAAATTCAGGTGATGAGTGCTGGAACTGGTGTAATGCACAGCGAATACAACAAAAATAAAGACGAAGAAGTAAAATTCTTACAGATCTGGGTTTTCCCGAAAGAAGAAAATGTTGAACCGAGATATGATCAGAAAAGCATTAAAGAAGGCGAAAAAGTCAACGGTTTTCAGCAGATTTTATCTCCCAACAGAAACGATGACGGCGTTTGGATTCATCAGGATGCATGGTTTAATCTGGCTAATTTTACCAAAGGAAATGGCAAAAACTATACGTTGAATAAAAAAGGAAACGGTGTTTACGCTTTTGTATTAAAAGGAAGCGCTAAAGTGGGCGACAGAATTCTGAACGAAAGAGACGGTTTAGGAATCTGGGATACCCAAAGTTTCAACATCGAAGCAACAGAAGACACAGAAATCCTTTTAATGGAAGTTCCGATGGAATTACCCGATTATTTGAAATAAACAATTAATTTTACAGCGTCAAATTGATATCATTGCAGGAATTACAACAATAAATGAAATGATATCAATTAGAGAACCACGAAGTGGTTCAATATGAATAGCCGTGGGTAAAACCCATGGGAAAAAAATAGGCAAAATCAACGAACCACGAAGTGGTTCAACAAAAATAATTTTAAACAAAACAATTAAAAATAAATGAAAATTTTAGCAGTAGCAGGAAGCAATTCCGAAACATCAATCAATAAACTCTTAGTTTCTTATGCGGCTTCATTAATAGAAAACGCAGAAGTGGAAGTCGTAGACATGAACGATTTTGAAATGCCGATCTACAAACACCAGAGAGAAGTAGAAAGCGGACTTCCTCAAGAAGCAAAAGACTTTGTCGCAAAAATTGATGGTGCAAACTTATTATTAGTTTCACTTCCGGAACACAACGGAACGTACTCAACAGCGTTCAAAAATGTGTTTGATTGGGTGTCGAGAATCAAAGACAGAACAGTCTGGAATGAAGTACCGATGTTATTGATGTCTGCTGCTCCAGGAGCAAGAGGCGGAGCTGGAGTTTTGGAAGCCGCAACGAAGCGTTTTCCTTTCCATGGTGGAAATATAGTAGAGACTTTTTCCCTTCCTTTCTTCAATGATAATTTTGATAAATCGGCTCAGAAAATTTCTAATGAGGAAAAAGACAATGAATTAAGAGAGAAAATCAAGAAAATTGCTACCATCGAATCTATCCTTGAAAAATAGATTTGAATATTAACATAAAATTAATATCTTTGCAAAAAGAAAAAAGATGAAAATTCAGACCACTTTTAAAGAATGTTTCTCCAAGAAAGGGAATATTGTGGACTCTGAAATTCTGAGATAAAATAACAGCCGATAATCTACCAAGATTGTCGGCTTTTTTGTTTTCGAAATTTGAATAAAAGTAATATAAAGATAAGAGACATCAGATACCAGATATTAGATTGACAAATAGTCTGTAATCTGAAATCTAATATCTAAAAATCTAAATAAAACATGAGCAACACTTACAAATCAGCAGGAGTAGATAAAGAAGAAGGATACAAAACCGTTGACAAGATCAAGAAAGCGGTTGGCGAAACACACAACTCCAATGTATTGAATCATTTGGGAAGTTTTGGAGCTTTCTACGAAATCGGAGGCTATAAAAATCCTGTTTTGGTTTCCGGAACAGATGGTGTGGGAACAAAGCTTAAAGTAGCTTTAGACTCAAAAAAATACGATTCTATCGGGGTAGACTGTTTCGCAATGTGTGCAAACGATATTCTTTGCCACGGTGCAAAACCATTATTTTTCCTTGATTATTTAGCTTGTGGAAAATTAGATTCTGAAATCGCTGCAGAAATCGTTTTAGGAATGGTGGAAGCTTGTAAAGACAACAACTGCGCATTAATCGGTGGAGAAACCGCTGAAATGCCGGGAATGTACCAGCCTGGAGATTATGATGTTGCCGGATTCTGTGTAGGAATCGTAGAAAAAGACCAAATTATTGACGGTTCTGGAATTAAAGCGGGTAATAAAATCATTGCATTGCCAAGTTCAGGTTTCCACTCAAACGGATTCTCTTTGGTAAGAAAAGTTTTCCCGGATTTCAACGAAGAATTTGAAGGAAAACCTTTGTACGAAACACTTTTGGTTCCGACAAGACTATATTATAAAGATATTCATAAAGTTCTTGAAGAAATTAAAGTTTGTGGTATCGCTCATATCACGGGAGGCGGATTGTACGAAAATGTTCCGAGAATTATTCCAGAAGATTTATGTGCAACTATTGATGCTTCAAAAATCCAGATTCCAAGCATTATGTTGGAATTAGAAAAAAGAGGTGGAGTAGCTCGTGAAGAGATGTTTGGAACATTCAACATGGGTGTCGGAATGATTGTAGTTGTAGATGCAGAACACGCAGAAAAAGTATTGCACCTTTTGGACGATGCTTACGAAATCGGAGAAATTACAGAAGGAACTGAAAAGATTGATTTAAAATTCTAAAAGAAATCAGATTTAAGATATCAGACGCCAGACTTTTAGTCTAAAATCTAGTATCTGATATCTAACATCTAAATTAATGAAAAACTTAGTTATACTCGTTTCAGGTTCAGGAACAAACCTTCAGAGAATCATCGATACCATTGATAATGGAGAAATCCAGAATGCAAAAGTATCTTTAGTGGTTGCCGACAGAGAATGTTACGGACTGGAAAGAGCAAAAAATCATAACATAGACAACGTTCTGATTCCGAGAGGAAAAAACTTCAGCAGCGAATTGGCTAAAATCATCCCAGAAAATACAGATTTAATTGTATTAGCAGGATTTTTATCCATTCTAAAACCTGAGTTTTGTGAAAATTGGGTTGGAAAAATAATCAACATTCATCCGGCGTTGCTTCCGAAATTTGGAGGAAAAGGAATGTGGGGACATCACGTTCACAACGCGGTAATTGAAGCAAAAGAAAAGGAAAGCGGAGCAACCGTACATTTTGTAACTCCCGGAATCGATGAAGGAGAGCCGATTCTTCAAAAATCATTCGAAGTTACAGAAAACGACACTCCCGAAACCGTTGCGGAAAAAGTTCATCTAATCGAATATGAAATTTTCCCGATCGCAATAAATAAAGTATTGAATAATAATAATTAAAACAATTATTAGCAATACAAAAATCTTTGCTGAGTGAAACGCCTTTGCGAACGAAAAATATTCCGCAAAAATTTAAGAAAAACTTAGTGCTCTTTGCGCTAAAACAAAAAACACACATTTAGATTTTAATTATTTCGAAAAACAAGAAAAATCTAAGTAAAAATAAAGTAAGGTCGGAGGTGAAAGACCCGGTCTACAGTTTGAAATAGCTGTAAAAAGTAAAAAATCGAAAGTAAAATGAGCAAAAAAAGAGTTTTAATCAGTGTTTCAGACAAGAGCGGATTAATCGAATTCGCACAGTTTTTGGAAGCCCAAAATTATGAATTGATTTCTACAGGAGGGACATTCAAACATTTGAAAGACGCTGGTTTAAATCCAATTCAGATTGATGAGGTTACCAATTTCCCTGAGATGTTGGACGGAAGAGTGAAAACATTACACCCGAAAGTTCACGGTGGATTGTTGGCCGTTCGTTCGAACAAAGAACATATGAAAACAGTTCAGGAGCACGAAATTGGTCTGATTGACATGGTAATCGTGAATCTTTATCCTTTCTTCGAAAATGTAAACAAAGACATTTCTCTTCATGAAAAGGTAGAGTTCATTGATATCGGAGGTCCTTCAATGCTTCGTTCTGCAGCGAAAAACTTTGATTCTGTAACGGTAATTACGGATGTTGAAGATTATTCAACGGTAAAAATCGAAATGGAGCAAAACGGTGACACCTACATCGAAACTCGTAAAAAGCTGGCAGGAAAGGTATTCAACCTTACTTCTGCTTATGATGCGGCGATTTCAAGAATGCTTTTAGATGAAGAATTTCCGACGTATCTTAATGCTTCTTATAAAAAAGTTTCTGATTTGAGATATGGTGAAAACCCTCATCAAACGGCAGCTTACTACGTTTCTACTTTCGAAAACGGAGCAATGAAAGATTTCGAACAATTAGGAGGTAAAGAATTATCTTTCAATAACCTTCGTGATATGGATCTTTGCTGGAAAGTAGTAACGGAATTCAAAGAAGAAATGGCTTGTTGTGCAGTAAAACACTCAACACCTTGTGGAGTTGCGATCGGAGCTTCAGCATTGGAAACATACCAAAAAACTTTCGAATGTGACCCGGTTTCAATCTTTGGCGGAATTGTTGCAATGAACTACAAAATCGACGTAGCAACAGCAGAAGAATTAAACAAAACTTTCCTTGAAATCGTTATGGCTCCTGAATTTGATGAAGAAGCTTTGGAAGTTTTAAGGAAGAAGAAAAATTTAAGAATTATAAAAGTCGTAAACCCTGTTTCTGACAAACAGACTTGGGTGAAAATAGACGGTGGAATCTTGGTTCAGGACAACGACAGTATCTTCTCGGATGATATTAAGGTTGTAACTGAAACTCAGCCTACAGAAGAGCAGAAAAAAGCATTATTATTCTCTCAGAGAGTAGTAAAATATGTAAAATCTAACGCAATTGTAGTTTCCAACGGAATTCAGGCTTTCGGAATCGGAGGTGGACAGGTGAACAGAATCTGGGCAACTCAACAGGCGATTGAAAGAGCTAAAGAAAAATTCACAGGCGAATTAGTTTTGGCTTCTGATGCGTTTTTCCCTTTCCGTGATGTGGTAGATTTCTGCGCTCAGGAAGGAATTACAGCTATTATTCAGCCGGGAGGAAGTGTAAAAGATCAGGACAGCATCGAAGCGGCAAATGAGCATAAAATTCCAATGATGTTTACAGGAGTTAGACATTTTTTCCACTAAAAGATTAAGAGATTCATAAACTTTGTAATTAAGAAACTGCACATGATGATTTCTTAATTCCTTAATCTCTCAATTTTTAATTTTAAATTATATATTTGTAAAATAGACTTGTTAATTAAATAAAATATGAGAATATTAATCATAGGTGAAGGTGGAAGAGAATCCGCTTTGGCAGCAAAACTTCAGAATGACCCAAGAATTTCTAAAATGTTTTTCGCTAACGGAAACGCTACCACTGATGTAATAGGAAAAAATGTTCATTTATCAGAGATTAAAGAACTTAGAGACTTTGCGATCAAAGAAAAGGTAGATCTAACGATCGTTGGTCCTGAAGCGCCGCTTGTAGCTGGTTTGAAGGATGAATTTAAGAAGCACGACCTTAAAGTTTTTGGTCCGAATCAAAAAGTAGCCAGCTTGGAGGGAAGTAAAGCTTTCTCTAAGAAGTTTATGCAGACCTATGATATCAAAACGGCAAAAGCTGTGGTATTTGATTCATATAACGAAGCTAAGGAATATGTTAAAACACAAAAATTTCCTTTAGTGGTAAAGGCGAGTGGTTTAGCTGGTGGAAAAGGTGTTGTTATCTGCGATACTTTGGAAGAAGCTGAGGCTACAATCCATGATTTCATGATCAGAAGAATCTACGGAGATGCTGGAATTCGTTTAGTTATTGAAGAATATTTACAAGGTTTTGAAGCTTCAATCATTGCTTTCTCAAACGGTGAAAAATTATTCCCTTGTATTGCTGCAAAAGATTATAAAAAAGCAGGAAACGGTGATACGGGACCTAATACAGGAGGTATGGGTTCAGTGGCTCCAAGCCCGGAATTTACTCAGGAGCACTATGCAGATTTTGAGAAAAATATCTTAGAACCTACTATTAAGGGACTTAAAGGTGAAGGCTTCAGTTTTAAAGGAATTATTTTCTTCGGATTAATGGTCACTAAGAACGGAACTTACCTTCTTGAATACAACATGAGATTTGGAGATCCTGAAACTCAGGTTTTGATGGCTTTGATGGAAAATAATCTTCTTGATGTAATTAATGATTGTATGGAAGGAAAAGACATCGAGCTTAAGTTTAAAGATGAAAAAGCGGTTTGTCTGGTGATGTGTTCAGGAGGCTATCCAAGAAACATTGAAACCGGTTTTGAGATCGTAGGAGAGGATAAGTTGAAGTACAGCAAGCTTTTATATGCAGGAGCAATAGCAAAAGGAGACAAAGTGGTTTCTAATGGTGGTAGAGTGCTAAACATTGTAGCTACCGGAGCAACTTACGAAGATGCCCGCAAGAAAGTTTACGAAGATGCAAGTCACGTACATTTCGATTACGGCTTCTACAGAGAAGACATCGGAAAGTTTTAAAATAAATCACGAAAAAGATTTGGAGAAATCCAGGTCTTTTTTTGTAAAGATTTTATCAATAGGATCGGGCTTTAGCCCGATTTCAAAAGTAGATTAAGAAATTTGGCTTTAGCCAAAACTTAGATTGAGCCCTGAAAGGCGAAACAATAATAGCTCCGGGTGCAACCCGGGTAACCGAAAATAATGTAATTGAATATTAATCAATCACATTCATCATTTATCAATCATCATTTATCAATTATAAAAATGAATAACGGTATTATCATATTAGATTTCGGATCACAGTACAACCAGCTTATCGGAAGAAGAATCCGTGAGATGGGTGTATATTCTGAAATTTTGCCCTTCAATACACCATTAGAAACAATTTTAGAGAAGCAACCGAGAGGAATTATCCTTTCAGGTGGGCCAAGTTCTGTAAACGCAGAGAACGCTCATTTGGTTGAAAAAGAATTGTACGAACAAGGAATTCCTGTATTAGGAATTTGCTATGGGATGCAATTAACAGCACACCTTTTGGGCGGAAAAGTTCATAAAGGCGTAAAAGGAGAATACGGAAAAGCGCACCTGGAAATCGTAAAAGAATCTTCTTTATTAAAAGGGGTTACCAACAATTCTGTTGTTTGGATGAGCCACTTTGATGAAGTTGGACAATTGCCTGCAGGTTTTGAATTAAATGCAACATCTGGAGTTATCGCTTCAATGTCAAATGAAGAGAAGAAAATCTTCTGCGTACAGTTCCACCCGGAAGTTTCTCACACAGAAGAAGGTGGAAAAATTTTAGAGAATTTCGTTTTCGGAATCTGTAATGCAGAAAAAAACTGGAAACTGACAAACTATATTGATAAAACAGTTGCAGAAATTCGTGAAAGAGTAGGTGACCAAAAGGTTATTCTTGGACTTTCCGGAGGGGTAGATTCTTCTGTTGCAGCGGTTTTGATTCACAGAGCTATCGGCGATCAATTGAATTGTATTTTCGTAGACACAGGTCTATTGAGAAAAGACGAAGGCAAAAAAGTAATGGACAATTATGGAGAGCATTTCCATATGAACATTAAATTGGTTGATGCTTCTGAAAGATTTTTATCAAAATTAGCAGGAGTTGACGATCCGGAAGCAAAAAGAAAAATCATCGGAAATGAATTTATCCACGTTTTTGATGAAGAATCTCATAAAATTGAAGGCGCTAAATTCTTAGCTCAGGGAACCATTTACCCTGATGTAATTGAAAGCCAGTCGGTAAATGGACCTTCTGCCGTGATCAAATCCCACCATAACGTTGGCGGGCTTCCAGAAGAAATGGAATTTGAATTGCTGGAGCCTTTAAGAGAATTATTCAAAGACGAGGTAAGAAAAGTGGGTGAAGAACTAGGAATTCCTCATCATTTGGTACACAGACATCCTTTCCCTGGTCCTGGTTTAGGAATCAGAGTGTTGGGAGCTGTTGACGCTGAAAAAGTGAGAATTTTGCAAGAAGCTGACGATATTTTTATCGAAGAATTGTACAAAAACGATTTGTATGAAAAAGTTTCTCAGGCTTTCGTGGTGCTTCTTCCGGTAAAATCTGTCGGAGTAATGGGTGATGAAAGAACTTACGAATACACAGCGGTAGTTCGTTCTGCAAACACCATCGATTTCATGACGGCAACTTGGAGCAGACTTCCTTACGAGTTTTTAGATACTGTTTCGAGCAGAATCATCAACGAAGTAAGAGGTATTAACAGAGTAGCTTACGATATTTCAAGCAAACCGCCTGCAACCATCGAGTGGGAATAATTTTGACTTGAATTTTAGATATAAATCCTGCCTTTGGGCGGGATTTTTTTGTTTTGTGAACTTAAAATTTTTATTTGAAGCTATTTCCTGCTTTTCGCTATATCTTTTTGGTTACGGCCTGCGCTTCGCTCCGGCCGCAACCAAAAAGGATGCCGCTGCAATCAGGGCTAGGGTCGTAGTCTGTGATTTAAATGTTGAAAATATCCATAATATTTGTCATTCCGAAGGAATTTAAACATTGTGTAAAAAATAAAGTTCAAGAAGATAGCTTATTCCCATCGATCCTATTAAATAAATATAAGTAAAAGTTTTGATCTCATGAACATTGATTTTTGACACAGACAGTAAATTAAAATAATGCGCTACATTAATTATTGAATTAGAATAAAAGATTCTTAGAGCAAAAATAATTAGTAAAGGATGTATTGAATTATTAGGTAAATTTTCATTGGCTTTTTAGAATATCTTTTAAAATTTTAAACTGTATTTGCCTAATTTTCCCTAAATTTAAGTAAAATTACATCAAATGCAAATAGAAACAAGAACCCTCACCGTTCAGGATTATCCCGAGCTGGTAGAGACAATGAAGCGGGCTTATCCACAAATGTCGGAGTATGTGTGGTCTAAAAAAAGCATCGAAAAATTAACGAAAACATTTCCTAAAGGCCAAATATGCATTACAGTTGATGGAAAATTGGCGGCCGTGGCATTATCCATTATTGTGAATTATGATGAGTTTGGGGATGATCATACCTACAGCGATATTACAGGGAATTATACCTTCAATACGCATACTTCCACAGGAAATGTTTTGTACGGAATAGAAGTTTTTGTCGATCCGGAATATCGTGAACTGAGATTGGGAAGAAGACTATACGATGCCAGAAAAGAATTGTGTGAGCTATTGAATTTAAGATCAATAATTTTAGGCGGGAGAATTCCTAATTACCATAAACACAGTGATCTGTCACCCAGAGAGTACATCAGAAGAGTAAGAGATAAAGAAATTTATGATCCTGTTTTATCTTTTCAATTATCCAATAACTTTTTGCCAATCAGAGTTTTAAAAAAATATTTGCCTGAAGACGAATCATCAAAAGAAAATGCTGTTCTGCTTCAATGGAACAATATTTATTACAGCAAAAAGCCCAATACAATGCAGGATAGCATCATCCGTTTGGGATTGGTGCAATGGCAGATGAGACATTTTAAAGATATCGATGCATTTTATGAGCAGGTCGAGTTTTTTGTGGATGTAATGGGAGATTATAAAGCAGATTTTGTGCTGTTTCCGGAATTGTTCAATACACCATTGCTGGCACCATTCAACAAGCTTTCCGAAAGAGACAGTATGATTGAGCTGGCTAAATTAACGGAAGAAATTAAAATGAAAATCTCCGATCTGGCGATCAGCTACAATGTAAATATTATCTCTGGAAGTATGCCTGTTTTCGAAAATAATGAACTGTACAATATAAGTTACCTTTTACATCGTGATGGAAGGATTGATGAATACAGAAAAATCCACATTACCCCAAACGAAAGAAAATACTACGGAATGAAAGGAGGTAGCGAAATTAAAGTTTTCGATACCGATTGTGGAAAAATTGGTTTGGTAATTTGCTACGATGTTGAATTTCCGGAGCTTCCAAGAATTTTAGCAGATCAAGGAATGAAAATTCTTTTTGTTCCTTATCTTACTGATACACAGAATGCTTATATGCGTGTTCGTCATTGTGCGGCTGCAAGAGCTATTGAAAACGAATGCTATGTTGCGATTGCAGGTTGTGTTGGAAACCTTCCGGGGGTCAACAATATGGATATTCAGTTTGGGCAGGCTGCGGTTTTCACACCTTCGGATTTTGCTTTTCCATCGAATGCCATTAAAGGAGAAGCAACCCCAAACACAGAAATGACCCTGATCGTCGATGTAGATCTGAATTTATTAAAAGATCTTCATCATCATGGCTCAGTTCAGGTCATGAAAGACCGAAGAAAAGATCTATATGAAACCTATCTTAAATGAAAAGAAGATTGCACATTACAGTCTTCTTAATTTTGTATCTAACAACAATTTAATATTAAGCATTTTGAGGATAAACAACGGCTAGGCAAATCAATCTTGGGCATCTTGGTTTTCCGTCTGTCGGGTGCAGCATTCGTTTGAGCAGTTTCCAATGATTACACCGCTTCCTGCAATACTTTTTAATTGTTCTCTTGAGATTTTCTTTAAATTTTTCATTACAATATTTTTTAGAGTTTAGTTTTAATTCTTTGAAATTGATATTTTAATTAATTTTTTTTAAAGCTATTTCCCGCTATCCACTATATCTTTTTCGTTACGGCTTCCGCTTCGCTCCAGCCGCAACGAAAAAGGATGTCGTTCCTATCGGGACTATGTGTATTTGTATTAATTTATTGATAATCAGATATATTTGTTTTTAAATAATTGTATTTTTGTATTATAATGTATTATTTTAAATGCCTTATTTTTAGAACGATTATTTCTTTGCTGTAATTTTATTCACCCTGTTCGTATTGTATCTACCTTATAAATTTAAAAATAGAATATTTTCAATTTTATATATGGTAATATTGGCATTTTTGGCATTATCCTTTATCCATAATACTTTCAGATCTTTTTTGATGGCATTTTCATGGCAATTTAGTGGTAATTTGGGATGAAATCTTTAATTTCTTCTAAAAAGTATAAATCATTGAATGATATAGAGATTAAGAAATTCAATTTTTCAAAATTATATATGATAATATTGACATTTTTGACACTTTCCTTTGTTCATAATACTTTCGAGATTTTTTTCTGTGACAATTTCATGACCATTTGATGACATTTTCAATTCAAGAGGATCTAATATTGAGAAAAAAATCATCATTACTGCTAACAAATATAAATAATAATTTTCTACGAGTCTCCGAAAAGTGCTACATTTGGAGATAATTTTTACGATAACACAAGCGTGAGCTATCATTAGAGATAAAGAAAACCGCGAATCTTCTTTAGCATCCCTAAAATGATAGACTTACGCCCGTGCTCTATATGGGCGTGGGTTTCTATGTTTTATGCAAGTAAAACTTGAGGTTTTTTTACAAATAATCTATTTTCTCTTACACAGGCAAAAATTCTCAGAACCAGTTTATTCCTTATAGAGTTTATTACTGACATTTTGTGCTTACCTTCAGCAACCTTTCTTTCGTAAAATTCCCTGAACTCACCTCCTTTCCTTATTCCCGTAAGAGCTGCAAGATGAAGCATCTTTTTTACATTTTTATTGGCTAAGTGTGACACTTTTGGGCGTCCTTTAATGGATGATCCCGAACTATGCTCAAAAGGAACTACGCCCGAGTAACAAGCAAATTTCTTTGCACAGGAAAAATTTTTAAACTCATTGGTAGTCGTTATTATTGTTGCAGCAATCAATAAACCAACTCCGTCTACAGACATAACTATTTTAAAAAGACGATTGAGAGATTCATCACTTCGTATTAAATCTTTTATCTGTTTCTCAATAGCCTTAACATCTTTTTGCAGGGCTTTAATTGATGATTCGCAACATTTTTTTGATAATCTTAAATGTGTTTTTGTGAAAAATATTTCTGCATCTTTGCCAATAGGAGAACTAAGTTGCTTAACAGCTTCCACTATTCTTGCCCGAATCACCAGTAATTGTTTCATCTGTATAATAATTTCCCTAGGTGGATTCCATGGGGTATAGTTTTCTAAATATCGATAGGCATATATTGCAATTCTGGCAGAATCTACCTTATCATTTTTCCCTCTCAACATTCCTTGAGACTGCTTAATTTGCAACGCAGATTCTACCCACACATTTGTATTCAGCTTCCCCAAGTATAATAACAGAATATTGTTATAGATCCCATTATGCTCCATACAAAAAATAGTATTAGAAAGGTTAACAGCAAAATTCTTTTTAATTTCCTTAATGAAAGATTCAATTCCTGAGTTACTGTTTGAAACTCTTAGATGGTAAATAACTTTTCCCTGATAAGCTAAAGAAAAATCTAATGTTCCTTTAGATACATCTACTCCGATAAAATGATTGATTTCCATATATTTCATGTTATTTCGTTAACAACCCTTGAGCATACTTCATGCCCTTATAATAGGTCTTTTTAACCCTAATTTTCTATATGAAACCCACTCAAAGAATCAGCAAAGGATTAAACCCGCGCCTAAATCTTTAATTTAGCGAGTCTTATAATGCGCCTCTGCTGATCTGTTAACTTATATTAGACAATATTATTTTCATTCAATCACAATAACCATGTAAAACCAAAAGCAGTTAATCTCTATTCCTTTCCATCAAATCCTTCCGAAAAAAACTCTTCTAAAGTCATATCAAAAGCTTTAATTATTTTAACAAGAGTACTGAATCTTAAATCTTCCCCTCTCTCATATCTTCCAAACTGTGCCCGTGAAATATTATGTTCGTAAGCAAAATATTCATAGCTGGAATATCCTTTACTAATTCTCAAGGATTTTATTCTCTCACCCAGTTTTTTTAATACTTCTTCTTTAGAAAAATCTTTACTCATTTTAGTCTTATTAGTAGACTACAAATCTTATAAATAACCCCTTCTTGTGTTACCCTTAAAAAGATGTATCTTATTAGTGTCTTTTTTAAAGGAAATATTTTATATTTGAATAAAATTTTGATATGAATAATATACATTACAAAACTAAAGGGCTGAGTCTTTCTGGGATGTCGGGTTCTTCGCGGTACCTCTTTATCAGATTGGCTTCAGTTCCGCGCCTTTTGCATTGTGGTAACCCTCTACTTCGGGACTGGTAGAATAACTTTTTAATAATGAGAAAAAGTATTTTACTCGACTTTCTTGCATGGCTATACGGAATTCCGTAAGGAATCCTCAATATTTACAATTTACTTGCGTGCTAAATTCACTAGCAAAAACTCAAAAAAATCACTTTAATTAAAGTAAAATTTAAATCCATTCGAAAATTTATAAAAAAATATTATGAACACAAAAATTTATGCGATAGGCTTATTATGTATGGCCTTTACCTCATCCTATGCACAAAAATTATCCGAAATCGAAACTTTGACTTACTCTAAGATGATTGACAAAGAGGAAGGGAAAAAATTTAAAACAGGAATGGATATTAAAACCTATACCGCATCGGATAAAAACACCTATAAACAGGGTGATACACTCGTATTAGGCAATCCGACAGGCACAGAACAATCAGGATTTTCTTCCAAACCGGTATTTCGTTATCTATTTTACGGAAAACCGGCAGCAACACTATTGAAAGGAATGAGGTATGTTGAAGCACAGTATCAGGATTATAAAGTAACCATCGAAAAAATACAATTCAATAAAGGCTCTATGGGAATAGAAAATTACGTTTTCTTTTATGTAAAGCCTTTGCCGAATTCAAAATTCACTTTGCTCGACGAATTTATCACGGTGACTATGGTTGATAATGCTATTACAAAAGGAGAAATCAAACCTTTAAAAAGTAATCGTCCTTTAAATCGTGATGAGGCAGTAGAACTCCTTAAAAAGAAAAAGGAAGAGATGGATCTAGGAATCATCACTAAAGAGGAATTTGAGATCCTAAAGGACAAATTGGGATCCATTATCAAAGTAGGAAAGTAAGAAATATGATGGCTCAAAATGAAAATCCGAAACTTAAAAAAAAGAATGGATGTCTGAAAATAATTTTAATTTTTTTTGGTGTATGCTTCTTTTTAGGAATTATAGGAAAATTAATAAATCTTGATAAACTGGAAGCTGATTCAAAAAAGGCTGACAATAGTCCTCTTATCGAAAAATTAGAAAAAGTGGGCTATCCGTCATTAAATCTGAAAGAGAAAAAAGAAGTCTTAAATTATTTCATCCGAGGAGAGTTTCAGTTTAAAGACAAAAATTTCCTATTGAATCAAAATATCAATGATGCTATTTCAAAATCTTTAAAATTTCCGGAAACGTTACAAATAAAAGGGTTTGATAATGAATACCATAAAGATTATGAAGTATATACCAATATACAAGGTGATGCAACCATAATCAGCTATGAAAATGGAATATTTGAAATAGTACGAGAATTTAAGGCAGAGGGAAATATAGTTGGTAGGGAAATTAGAAAAAGCGCAACATTCAAATGTAAATTGAATCGGTTTGCAGCTTCAATTGAGGATTTCAAAATTGAATAATTCAAATTAATGCTAAGTATTTGACATTATCCCATAAAGTGTGTAAGTTAAAAAGTTATGGCTTGGATTTTATAATCTGAGCCTTTGTTCAAAAATAAGCATAAATTGGTTGAGAACAATACCCCAATTCTGGATAGGCATCTACCATTTTTTTGTGGCTTCTTTTAAAGCAAGATAAACAGATTTCAAGACCGCATCATCCGTAGGAAAAGACATTTTGTTTTTGGTGTATTTTCGGATTTTGCCGTTGAGATTCTCGATTAAATTGGTGGTGTAAATGATTTTACGGATTTCTAAAGGAAATTCAAAAAATACGGTCAATTCATCCCAATTATCCCTCCAGGATTTGATGGCGTAGGAATATTTGGATTCCCATTTTTCTGCAAAATCCCTTAGAGCAGCTTCTGCTGCTTGTTTTGTAGGAGCGGTGTAAATAAGCTTCATGTCTGCAGAGAACTCTTTTCTATCCTTCCAGACCACATATTTACAGGCATTTCTGATCTGGTGAACCACACAGATTGGGGTTTGAGATTGTGGGAATCGTGTCCTAACAAAGTTAGCAACTCCACCATTGGCTTCGAATCAAAAATGGGACAAAATGTTCATTACGGAATTTAAAATGTTGATTTTCAATAATTTGATTTAAAACTATTAATAATTTAAATGTTTTTTATCTCAAAAAATTCTCATTCAGCCATTTCAGTTTATTGTAGCTTTTCAGGAATTTAGCTTTCAGTTCAATATTTTTTTCAGTTGCTTCCAATAATTTAGTTTCTCTAGAATTGATCAGAAATAAAGAGCTTTCCCCATTACTGAATCTCATTTCTTCAGCATTTAGAAGTCGCTGATAATTGATTAGGTTTTTTGTTGAAATATCAATCTGTGTGAAATAATTGCTGATTTCATTTTTATATATTTCAATTTTTGTCTGTATTTCACGCAATTTGACCTGAGAATCCTGCTGGTTTTGTGAAATTTTCAGCTTGGCAATTTCATAATCGGCTCTTGCCTGTCTTTGGAAAACCGGGATCTCTAGTTTTAGTCCGTATTGGAAATTATTATCAAATAAAGGCAGAAATTCAGATTTGTAATTTTCTTTATTGAAAAAATTATACGTAAAATCCAGTTTCGGAAGAAAACTCTGCCATTTCAATCTTCTTTCACTTTCCAAAATATTCTGCTTTTGAAAATAATATTCAAGAGAAGCATGGTTTTGCAATTGCATTGCTTGTATACTTTCAATTAAAAATTCATAGTCCTTGTAGCCGGAATGTTCATCTAGATCTGAAGACGGAAAAATAAGCTGCGAAATTTCAAAAAACTCTTGATTGTCTCTCCAAAGATATATCTGCATTTCCTGCGTACTCTTTACAAAACCAAGATAAGCATCTCTTTCCTGAAGCTCAAAACTTTGTAATTGAGAAGCAGCTTCCACCGTATCAATTGCTGGTCTTTCACCGTACTGATATGTTTTTTTTGTAAGCTCAAGGCGTTGTCTGTTAATTTCAACAGCCGATTTCTGTAATTTGTAGATTTCATAGGTTTTCACCCATTCCCAATATGTATTTTCTGCATCAAGAAGAAGCTCGTTGGTAAGAACGGTCTGCTCTGCTTCCGTCATTTTCAATCCGAATTTTGCCTGGTCAAGCATTGCTCTTCTTTTATCATACAAAAGGTTTTTTGCCAAAGGCACCGTAACCCCAAACTGATACAAACCTCCTTTTGTTTCGCTGCTGTTCAGTTTTTCTCCATCCAGATAATTGTAACTTCCGGTAATGTCGATTCCGTACCAAGTAGGAATTCCGAGTTCTACATTTTTCTGTTCGTAATATTTTGTTCCGTCAATATTTTTTTCTCCCAGTTTTCCTGCAATCACCGGATCAAAATTTCCTCTTGCTTTGGTAATTTCTGCATTGGCAATTTTATTCTGAAGCTGATATCTGAAAGCCAGCGGATGATAATTTTTCACAATATTCAGAAATTCCTGATGAGAGAGTTTCAGAGAATCCTGCGCAAAAGAAAACTGAATACAAACCAGAACGAGAAGCGCTGAAAATTTATTTTTTATACTTTTCATCTTTTGAAGATTTTTCGGTTTTTACTTCATAATAATCCGGTGGGAATCCGTTGATATTTCGCCACAATTCGTACCATATCGGAACATCATTAAGAATCGCAATTCCCTGAACTCCGGTTCCCATTTTGATCTTCGGAGGCCATTGTTTTTCATTTTTATACTGAATCACCAATGCTTTGAACATTCCGTTTGCACTGATGTTGTTTTCTACCGCAATCACTTTTCCTGCAAAAGTTCCGTAGCTGGAATTCGGCCATCCTGAAAAAACAATCGCCGGAAAACCATCGAAAATACACATCACGCGCTGTCCTTCTTTTACCAAAGGCAAATCGACAGGTTTAATGTAAACTTCTACGGCGTAATCTACTTTCTCAGGAACAATGATTCCGATACTTTCACCATCTTTCAGAATTTCTCCAATTCCGGCTTTATTAATCTGTACAACCTGTCCGTCCTGAGAAGCAATCACGAAATACAAACCTTGTCTTGCTTTGTAATTGGCAACCTGATTTTCGAGTTTGGCAATATCGCCGTCACTTCCTTCAATCTGTCCCATACTCTGGAAACGGTCGCCCTCGGTTTTGCTCAGTTTTTCATTATAATCCTGAATAACTGCATTCTGTTCGATGCTTACATTCACAATTTCCTGTCTGGTTTGGGCTAATTTATTTTCGGTTGCTGTTTTTTTAGCCAAAGCATTTTGGTAAGAAACACTTCTCTGCTGAAATTGGGTTAACGAAACCAAACCTTCATCATACATTTTCTTCTGTCTTTCGTATTGGTCAGAAGTCATTCTCAGTTCGTTTTTAGCTGCTTCCAGTTCTGCTTCTTCTCCTGCCAATTTATTGTTGAGCTGACTGATTTTTACTGTAAGCTGATTCAGTTTTAAATCTCTTGCGGAATTCATAGCCCGGATCTGGCTGTTGGTGGTTCCAACTTTGGCTTCGTAATAATCTCTCACGCCCTTTTTGGCTTCCACCTGCATTTCGGTTCTTTTTACCAAAAGCGGATCCAGGTAATCTTCTTTTATTTCAGAAAGCTGAAGAAGAGTGTCGCCTTTTTTTACATAATCACCGTTTTTCACATACCATTTAATGATTCTGCCCGGAATTGGTGAATTGAGTTGCTGCGGACGCTGTTCCTGATAAAGCGTACTTACATTTCCCATTACCTTGATGTTTTGGGTCCACGGCAAAAACAATATAATGATGCCTCCAATCAATATGAAAAGAAACCATATTTTAACCCTTGATTTTTTGTGGATGTGATATATTTTATTAACTGACTGCAATTCCATCTTTTTTAGTTTTTGTTAAATAAAGTTTTCACTGTTCCGTCTTCTACCAGCAGCCTTTGATCTGCATCGTTGATTAGGTTTTCATTTTCTGATACTACAATGATTGTAGAAACCTGTTTCAGTTTTATAAGATACTCTTTCATTTTAGTTTTAAAAGTATCATCCATTCCTTCAAACGGGTCTTCCAGTATCAATAATTTTTTGGCGCCCACTAATGTTCTGAGCAGCAATATTTTCTTTTTGATGCTAAAGGATACTTCAGTATCCGTTTCGCTAATCCTGGTTAAAAGACCGTTGCTGAACTGGCTGGACAGGTATTCAACCCCTATTTCTTCAGATAATTTCAGAATTTGCTCAACTGTTGTTTCATTGTGACCCAGAACTATATTTTCATAAACGGTTTCTTTTATTATCGTCATATCTTTTAGATACAGACCAATCAGGTTTCTGAGTGAAGATTTATCGATATTTTTAAGCGGTATTTTATCAAAAAGAATACTCCCTGAAGTGGGTTCATAAAAACCGCTGATCATATTCAGAAGCATAGATTTTCCTGCTCCCAACTTACCTGAAATAACGGTAAGCGAATTTTTTTTAATTTTAAAATTGACATCTTCAAAAATTTTCTGATAATCGTTAAAAGAAAAATGTACTTCTTTGCATTCTATTTCAAAACCTCCTTTTTGAGATTCAAAATCTATAGTGCCCAATTTTTCTTCGGGCAGATTGGTAATTTTATTCAGTTTTGCCAACGCAGCGATTACATCATAATAACTTTCAAGACTTTTGATCAGTTTTCCGACAGCTGTCATAATACTTAACACTACAATTTCGGTGGCAATGAATGCACCAATGTTCAATTGCTGGTTTACTAAAAGATAAGTTCCAATCACCAGCATTACCAATGTAATGATTACTTTAAATGCAATGATCGTTTTATATTGGAAAACCAATACCTTGAAATGCTCCGTACGATTATCAAGATACTGTACTACTCTATTATCAGTTTCTGCAAGATGAATCTGCTTCTTAGAATTGAATTTGAATGTTTTTACAGATGCAGCAATATCTTCAATCCAGGAAGCCACTTCATATTTTTTATCACTTTCTTCAATACTTGATTTAATCCCGCTTTCCATTGTAAATCTGAAAATAATGACCACACAGATCACTACTAAAGCCCCAAAAACCAAAAACCAGGGATGGTAAAATGAGAGCAGCAAAATTCCAAATAAAATCTGGATCAAAGCTGTCGGAATTTCCAGTAAGATTTTTGAAATTCCCTTCTGTAGATTCTGGGTATCAAAAAAACGGTTCACAAGTTCTGGTAAATAATATTTTCTCGTTTGTGATAAATCTACTTTAGGAAGTTTTTCAGCAAAGGCAAGAGAAAATTCAACAAAAATTTTCTGCTGTATCTTCTCAATGATCTGCATTACTTTCAGCCGGAAAAAACCACTCAGCCAAGTTCCTAAAACTACAAAAGCGATCAGAATATAGATAGAAGTAGCCATCGTTGCTCCCATCACAAAACTGACAATAGATTGTATGCCCAAAGGTATGCTCAGCATCACCAAACCATTGAGGATAGCGTAAAAATAGATATTGGTAACATCTTTTTTGTCCTTGGTAATGTACTGAAACAGTTGTCTGCTGTATTTTTTTTGGAGAGTTTCCATCGATCGGTTTATTTTAAAAGATTGGTGGTTATGAAACGCAGATAATCCAGCACAAAATTTTTATGATCCTTTTTGGGGGTATGATTATCTGTAAGCTTTGGAAGATGTTCACTAAAGAAATGCTGATCATGAGCTGTTTCTAAAAGTGTACTTGCAAATGATCTGGGATAAGGAAAATCCGGTTTGGCTTCAGAAATGACTTCACCAAAAAAAGCACAAAGACTTTTCAAAGGACTGAAAACCATTTCCTTATTAATTTCATCTACTTCTTTTACCAAATAGGCTTTGCTGCTTTCTGCAATAACTATTGTATGCAGTTTTACCAGGTCATAATCTTCTATCATTGTATTGGGGTGATCCTGGTGTGTAATAATGTTTAACAGTTTATCTATTTTTTCTTTAGGATCTTTTATTTCTAGCAAGCGAAACTTGGATATCAGCTCCAGGTAAGACCAATACCAGTTGAGAATATAGGTAAGAAGTTTATGTTTTGATGAAAAATACCGATAAACGGTAGCTTCTGTAGAATTGATTTTCTGTGCCAGTTTTTTAAATGTGAAGTTCTCAAATCCTGTTTCATAAATCAGCTCAATAGCATTTTTTACAATAGCTTTGCCTATTTCGCTATTTTCAGGATCTTTAAGATAAAGATTTTCGTTGACTTTAAATTTTAACTGAAATTCCATTGTAGTAATTATTATGAAAAAAATATAAAACTATAATAAAAGTAAGCAAAACTTATACCATTGTATGAAATATTACAATTGTAATAGTAGTACTATTATCTGGTATAGTGTAAGCTCCCCGTAAATAGTACGAATATAATTTAGACAAAAGTTTAAATTTAGGAGTATATATTATGAAAAAGAAACAATTCAGCGCGAATCAGATTTCCAGTATTTTGAAGGAATTCGATAATGATAGAAGTATAGAAGAGCTTGTACGCAGCTATGGTATTAGCAGAGCAACACTGTATAACGGATATGAATTATACACTTATTAAAGATTTTATGGACTTATTGCAGGATTTTGAAACCGAAACCCAAGCTTTTCCTGATTTGTATCCCGAGACCATTCAGGTTTTTAAAACTTGGATTAGTGATAAGGGTAACAATAAGCAACAAAATCATTCTGAAGAACCTTATTGGGAAGGGAAGGAAAATGGAAGAACGGCGGAAAGTGCCATAAGTAGCTTGCTCGTTCATTTGAATCGATATTCTAAGACCTATTCAAAGTCTGCCATCCTAGATTCTGAATTCTCTACCCAAGAAGACTTTATTTATCTAATTAACTTAAAAGCTTTTGGTGAGATGACTAAGATGGCACTTATTAAGAAGAATATTCATGATAAACCTGTAGGTATGTTAATCACTGCCAGGCTTCTTCGTCAGGGACTGATTGGGCAAACTAGTTCTGATTTGGATAAAAGGAGTAAACTAATCCGTATTACTGAAAGAGGTCTACAGGTTCTTGAAAATCAAATGAAAAAGATTCGTCAGGCTACTAATATTGTTGCAGGAAATCTTACACATTCAGAAAAGATGGAACTTATATATCTTCTTAACCCGTAGTGCATTTGTAAAGTAAAAAAATAAAGGTTGCTCCAAAAAGCAATATTTTGTATATTTAATTAATTACCAGTTAGTTAAATACGATGAACAACCTGAAAGCAAGTTACGACAAAATATTGAAAACCATAAATTTTATAGAAGAAAAAGACAACTTTCTAGTTCAGATTAGAAAACCTAAACTTAATGACAAAGAAGTTGTTTCCTTGGTTTTGGTTGCAGAATATTTGGGAATTGACAGTGAATACGAACTTTTTCGCAGAATCCCTAAGTCTTTATCATTATTGATAGAAAGAAGTGTTTATAACCGTAGAAAGAGGCAGCTATTTCCTTTTATAGAAGCCATCCGAAAGAAAATATCAAGGGCGATTATCTCTGATGAAGAATATCATATTATTGACAGTATGCCTTTGGAAATTTGCAAAATATCCAGAAAAAACAGGATAAAAATTTGTAAGGAAAATTATCATACAGCGCCTAACGAAGGGTTTTGTGCCTCACAACAAACCCGGTATTATGGATATAAGCTTCATGCTGTATGCACCATACAAGGTCTTTTCAGAAGTTTTGACCTGAGTAAAGCATCAGTTCATGACATTCATTATTTAAATGATGTAAAATCTCAATATGAAAATACCGTTTTGCTAGGCGACAAAGGCTATCTCAGTAAGGAATTGCAGATAGACTTGTTCAATTATCATCGTTTGAAACTTGAAATTCCCATGAGGAAAAACCAAAAGCAGTACAAGGAACATCCTTATATTTTCATGGCAGGTCATGATATGAAAGAGTATCAAATGATCGTATTCATGCAGTTATTACCCAGATTGAGAAAAATAAAACAGTTTGAAGTTGATGACATTATAAAAATTCTCTTTGAAAAAATCAGTAATAGTGTACTTTTCTTAAGAGGTGATTTTATAGCACTTACTAAAGTTTTTACCGCAGCATCTATGTATGAAGAGGAAATATTATACTTCCTCACAGAGTCCAAAGCAACCGTACCTGAACTATGCGAAATGACACAACTATCAGGAATTTCGGAGCAGATCAAAAATCTGATCCAAGAACTTAGCATAAAGAAAAGCATTAATGTCAAATTAACGGAGAAAGAACAACAACTTTTTGACGAATTGCATCAACTTATGAAAATCTTTTTGTAAGCAATGCTGAATATTTTACAGGAAAAACATAAAAAGGCAGTTGCTTATTACCGTCATTCGGCGGAAGATAAACAGGAAAATTCAATTGCTATTCAACGGGGGCATACCCAAAAATTTGCTCTTGAGCATCAGATTGAAATTATTCATGAAGAAATGGATGAAGGAAAAAGCGGATTAGTAGCCAATCGGCCGGGGTTTGAACGTCTTTTTTCAAATTGGATTAAAAACCCCGAAGCTCCGGCTTTTGATTATATCCTTGTATATGATGTTTCACGCTGGGGGCGTTTTCAGGATCAGGATGAGGCAGCCTATTTTAGCCGTATATGCACCCAATTTGGTAAAAAAATAATTTATGTTTCGTTAGGTTTTCCGAATGACGAAAACTCGCTCATTTCTGGTTTTGGACTCATGGTTGAGCGCTATATGGCTTCGGAATACAGCCGTCAGTTGAGCTCTAAGGTATTTCATGGGAGCGTAAAAGTATCGCAACAGGGCTTTTCAGCCGGAGGAACGGCAGTTTATGGTATGATTCGGGAATTATTAGATATAAATAAGGATCATGTCCGTTTTCTCGATATAGGTGAGCATAAGCAAATTTCAAATGAAAGAGTAGTTTTTGCCCCGAAAAATGATGCAACGACAGAAACAGTAAGAAACATATTTCATTTATTTGCAGCGGAGCGGTATTCAATTTTAAAAATCGCAGATCATCTTAATAAACAAAATATTCCTTCTGCCAATTGCAAATTATGGGATAAATCAAAAATAATAAGAATTCTGTTGAACGAAATTTATATTGGAACACATATATATAACAGAACTTGGAGACGGCTAAAACAAAAATCACGCAGAAATCCCCGCTCAGAGTGGGTAATCGTTCCTGATACATTTAAGGCTGTTATTGATAAAGAGCTTTTCAGACAGGCACAGGAAAGATTATATTGGATTTTTCCCAGCAATTGGCGAAAAGGAATTAATACTATTAAACGAGCTAAGAAAAATATTCATCATGTTATTTTTAAATGGCTTCTGAATAAAGGAGTAGCAGAGTGGGACAGCGATTACATCATTTCAGAGCTTGGTATTGCCTTTAGTATTAAGCATGAATATCATAATACTTTTTGCTGGTGCTTTAATATTCCCGAAAAGTTACGGAAGTATGATTATGTATTATGCATAGGTGTAGACCCTAATCAGAAAAAAACTGATAGTCATTATGAATTTTTCCTGATTCCGACCTCTCATTTTTCCCACATCAATTTTTTCATTCTTTTTGGAAACAGTACATTATATCATAGCTCAAAAATCGAAAATAATAGATTGGAAGAAACAATAAAACTGCTGATCAAACAATTTAAAAACTCTGCTAAGAGACATAAAGTAAAATTCCAATTTATGGATGATTGGCTGTAAAAAAGATGAGGTGATTTTTTTCCAATTTTCCAGCCAATCACTCCAAATTGCTTTCTCCAAAGCTGTTTCTGAAAGAAAATGAATGAATATCAGGATGTGCTACGCGTGCGTACTATTATATTTTTTCCTGTACACCCCATGCTTAACCGTTTCAAAGAATATGTTTTTCTTTCCTTTTCCTTGGTCTTCTTTGATAAAACGTCGGAAAGTCGAGCTGCTCATTCCTTTTTCTGCGGCTATAACCGTCCCTTCAGCAGATGTAAATTCTTCAGGTAGTGCATTGAAAACATGCTGTTTGATTGGTGGCAGCTTCTCAACAGGTTTATTACCGGACTTTGAAATTATCGAGTTGACTTTTAAAGCCGTTTGAGAAAAATATTTTACCAATGTAATTGCTGCTTCTGCTGATCTCAGAGAAATTTCCATCAGCTCACTTTCTCCGCAGGCATAATAAAATACTTCCATCAGTAAAGAAAGTCTTACAACATAGGTATCAAACTTATTATAAATACTTGTTAAAATTTCATCATCAATCTTATTCAGGTAGTCTGTTGATCGGTGTTGCCAGTCCATCAAACAGTTTTCTGCCTCAGGACTACATTCTAAAATGAACCCTTTATTGTTATGCAGCTCTAAAACTTCAGTTATAATATTCTCCCATTTTTCGCGATATTTCTTATCGAGCTTGTTTCTACTCCATTTTTTCTTATCCTGATCGTCAGGGAATGCAAATAAAAACCGGTGTAAAAAACCATTTCCAACCCTGCTGCCTTTCGCTAAATCCGCCAACACACTATTCTGAATAGTCCCTATTACTGAAATAAAAGGATTTGGAATAAGGTAATCGTCTGTACCTTTACGGTTTACGGATATTGATTCTCCATTCCATACTGACAGCCAGTTTTGTTCTTCACTTCCATTGTTATATTTATTAAAGTTTAGAAACCATGAAGCCAGCTCATCAACGCATACTCCAACAGTATTTTTATTTTTGCTGAGCACATCTACGAGAGCTTCAAAAGTAAAATCTGAAACAAGAAACTGCTTTCGAAAAGGCTTTTGTGGTAGTTCTGATTGTTTTTCAGCTTTTTCTTTTTTGCTTAATTTTTCAAAAAACTCATATTTATCTTTTTCATCAATATATTTTTTATAAGATTCTTCATCAATTTTCCTAAGCGGTTTTACTGCGAACCTTAAAGGGTGTGTTTTATTAGCTCCTGCTTTTCCAACAATGGCAAGATAGAAAACAGCGTTGTCAATCCATTCTTCTTTAAACTTCACTCTGCAAGCACGCCCCGTTGCGATAGAAACAGCATACATCATACCTGCTGCCGTATAATCAACAGGATAAGTCATCGTATTTTTAAGTTCTGTAATAATATCCCGAACCTTCTCAGGAAAAACCTCAATTGGAAAAGGATTTTCTTTAGTAGTCTGAAAGTTTTCAGGCGATTTGCCTTCATTTTCAACATCCCAAAATTCAAAATCATTATGAGCAGCCCCAAATTCATTCGTTTTATATGCTGAATTTATGGCATCCACTACTTCGGAAAGATCAAACTCAGGGGTAATTGTTATATGTTCTTCAATCAGGATTAATGCATTCTCTTTCTCTATCCCGAAGCGACAGCAGGCGCCTGCAATTTTAAAAACATATTTGTTCCTATTACCATCAATAAAGGATTCATTTTGATTTTCCATCCACTTCACCACGATTTTCTCAAAAGTGTCCCTATCGCGATCTAAATGATGTTCTGGATCAAATATTTCTGCATCCCAATTGATGTAAATGTCCTGATCATGGGCGAAGAACGCTAATCTTGCAATATCGGAGGTTCCCGAATCAAAATATTCAGAATTAAAATACGCTCCGGCTTCCATAAAAATGCTTTTATAATCACTCTGGTTCTGCCAGTCTCTTATCCTGATAATGGCTTTTAATCCTTTACCACTCGGACTGATAAAGGTCGCTACAACAAAAGGGCAACCGATCAACTTCTCTTTTTCACGCTGCAAAGTTTCAGGATCAGGTAATTTATCAAAGTCCAGCATCATTAAACCACTGGCGGATGTAAGGCCGGAAGCTTTTCTTTCAGAGAAAATACCGGAAGTAGTAAAGCCGGGAAGTCCTCGTTTGTATTTATCGTCTTTAGTTTCCTTAAATTTTGTTTGAAGATCAATGATCCTTTGTTCAGGGTTTTTAATTCTTTCCAACACAGAAGATAGGGATACTTGCTTTATGTTTTTTGGTAATCGAATGTTTTCACATACAGAGATTACAGGATCAAATGCGGGGATATTTTCCATACTATTTTATTTTACCTTTTTATAGTATTTTTTCCCCGCAATGATCACAGGTTTTATTTTTCCGTCTTTTTCGTATCTCCAGATGGTAGGAAGAGACTTTTTAATAAGTTTTGCATATTCTTTAAGCGTTAGAAGCTCCGAATCAGGTTCGGAATTATTTTCTGCCAGAACTTTATCCAATTTAGCATTGATATTGGATAGCTGGATTTCGATATAGGTAAATGGATTTTCCATTTGTCATGTGTTTATATTATACATTACCACCTTAGATATAGTGGTTCTTAATTTTCACATTACAAATGTATAATGTTCATGTTTTTTTACAGAATGCCAGCATTTTCTGGCATTCCCCAGCATTCTAATTCATATTTAATTTACTGATTATTATGATTTTGTGATTCTTTATGAATTTTTCTTTTTTCAGAATATGCTTTTTGAATAGGGTTATAAAAGCCGGATTTTTTGAATTCTGTTTCTGGATTTTCTAAGAATGATCTTATGAAAGCTGCCAGATCATGTATTGGTACAATTTCTTCTTGGTATTCCATATCAGCAATAAGGATTCCTAAAGTTTTTTTCATCATTGGAGTACCAAAATACATTTCACGCATTTTTTTTAGTTTTGCAGCAATACCGTCGTCTCCATGTACCTTTTGGTTTGGAAAATAGACTTTGAACGCGTCCAAGCATCTTTTCTTTTTTTCTTCATCGGTTACTATTTCTGCATCCTCCTTTTTAACAGTTGGTTTTAAGGTAGCAGCAGTTACTTCTTTATAAAGACTTTCATATTCGTAATACATTCTTACCTTTAAAAGATAGACATCCAGAATTTCAGATCTTTTTAAATCTATGTTACCATTATCAGCAAGCAATAAAATTCGGTTTTCTATTTCTGCTAAAGCCTTTACACAAAATTCTTTAACACCGGAATAATCGGGGTTATTCTTACGATTTAAGAGCCGTTTCTGTTTCTTTAGTACACTGGTTACAGTTTGGAACTCTTCTAAGTCCAATGCAAAAGCAGCGTCTCTGTGCATCTTTAAAAACACATCAATATCGAAATCATTCATCACAATATATTTATGGAAAATTACACAAAATTCCCAAAAACCCCACAAAATTCCTTGAAAAAACGCCCGAAAGTGCTATGGATAAAGGATAGTTCCCAAAATCTCCAAAATTCCATCTATAATTATAGATATTCAAATGTATAAATCTGATATTCTTCAATATACTATCTTAATTGGAATTGTCTCAAATTATTACAAATTATCATGTGAAAATACCCGAAAGGATTATGGATAAAGGAAATTATCAAAATTGTCAATTTCATCATCTATAATTTTAAATCATTCAAATTCATTATTCGGGATTCTTTCTGAGATTCTATTTTTAATTGGAAAATAGAAATTGCCACGAAAATGCCAAGATAAAAGATCTGAAAGTATGATGAATAAAAGAAAGTGCCAGAAATGCCAATATTATCACCTATAAAAATATTCATCAATAAATTGAATTTATCAATCCTGGGTAATATCAATATTGGCATAATAATTTTTTATAAGCTGGGAGTTGGTATTATCTTTCTTTCCGATGTATTCCAGTAAAGTCCTTTCTGCGGTATGACCTGAAACCTCTAAAATTAAAGAAGTAGGCATCCTGGAATAAAAATTAGTACAAAACGATTTTCTCCCGATATGAGATACTACCAATTCCCATTTTTCATAGGTACCCTTTACATTTCTCCAAACCCCGTCCTTTATCTTTTTTTGAACAGAACCTTCGGTCATTTCGGTAAGACCGGCTAATTTACAAACCTCCTTTATTTTTTTATTGTAACTATGTTCAGATAAGGGTTCAGGAAAATTCATATCTCTTTTTTCCAGAACAGATACAACTTCAGAATGCAGTAAAAGAGAAATCTTCTTGCCTGTTTTAATTTGGGTAAAGTCAATATATAAATCATCTCCATTCTTACGGATCATATTTTTGGTAAATTTCATAAAATCAGAAATCCGTTGCCCTAAAAAACAGCTGATGTAGAGCCAGTCTCTAGCATCTTCAAGATCAGCAGTAATTTTATCAGAATTTTTAATAGTTTTCAATTCTGAAAATGAAAGATAAATAATATCATCTATTTCTTCATATGATTTTTTAAAAAGATTATACATAGGATGCAGTACAATTCCGTAATTTTTGGAAAAATTACAGACAGTCCTGGTGATTCGGATAATTTTTGTAATGGTGTTATAGGAATATAATGCTATATCTCTTAAATAACTCTCTAATAGATACTTGAACTCTGCATTGACTTCTGATACGGAATAATCAACATTATATCCTTTCAAAGAAGATTGATATTCCTGAAATTCAGACAATATATTTTTAATGTTCTCCATTTTCAGTATTGTATTTTCTGCCAATTCATTTTTCTTTAAGCGGATATAATTATCAAAATGCCAGATGATAGTAGTAGGAGCCTTTGAAAGACTGTCCTGATCTGCTTTTTTCTTTAATTCATCATAATATTTCTTTACCGTAGAACTCAACCATATTTTATCAGGATTTTCTTCATGTTTAAAATCTTTATCATACTTTGAAAGAATATATTCCCTGAGTTCATTCTGATGATTCAAGGCTCTTATAATAATATTCATAATCTCTAAATCTTTCCCTTTGTATTTTTTGTATTTGCTCCAGAATCTTTTACCGTCAGACAAAGGACTCTCTAAAACTTCATCCGGCGTAAAAACATAGATTTCTGTTTTAGTTTCTACGAAATCTAAACCAAAAGGATTTTTATCTGAAACTTTCTCCTGATTATTGAACTGTAGCCGAACCGTAAAAGGATCATTTTTCTTGATAGAGCGTAATAAAAAGTTAATTGAAGCCATGAATACTGTATTTTTAAGAATTCAAATGTAATACTAATTTGTATAAACTTGTATTATTATGTATTATTTTGAGTGGTGTAATGAAAAAGAATGAAATCAAATAAAATAACAAGTTATTGAAAATAAATATTTTATATACTATTTCATTTCAATTGAATAAATACAATTTCATATGTTATAGTCCTATCGGGGCTATGATTGCAGACATCTTTCACGTGAGAGATATCCATCAAGTTTAAACTTTGTTCTCATTTGTTGAATGAAATCGAAGATTCGATGTAGTCAAACGCCTTTGCGAGCGGAAAATATTTTCAATAATTTTAAAGAAAATCTTTGCGTTTAAAATAGATTCTTCAATCCGTTGCGCTTCTTTCAGAGATGACAAACTGAAATGAAATTACAGAAAGGGAACGATTTTAAAATAGAAAACTAAAATCTTCAAAAGGAATAATTTTTGAACTAAATTGCATCAACATTTCAACATATGTTCGATAAGCAGCAAAGAAAATTGAAAAGATCCGCTAAACTGATTTCCGTGTTAAGTAAATACGGCTTTAGAGATGTTTTGGCGCGAATGAAAAGCGGAAATAAACAAATAGAAATTCCCAATAATGCAGACGAAATAGTTTCAAAAGGCACAGTTTATGAAAGAATAAGACTCGCCTTGGAAGAACTGGGACCTACCTTTGTGAAGCTCGGACAGACATTCAGCAACAGGGAAGATCTTTTCCCGCCGGAACTTACCCTGGAGCTGCAAAAGCTTCAGGATAAGGTAGAAAGAGTTGAAATGAATGTTGAGGAAATTCTTGAAAATGAATTTAACATATCTACAAATGAACATTTTATCAATATTCAGAAAGAACCACTGGCAACGGCATCTATAGCACAGGTCTATAAAGCAATCCTGGCGGACGGGACAAAAGTGATTTTAAAGATTAAAAAACCTGATGTTCAGGCTGTTATTGAAGATGATCTGTTGTTGATAAAAGATATTGAAAAGCTTGTTTCATCATATTCTGAAATTGGCGATAAGCTGAACCTGAAACAGGCCATTTCGACTTTTGAGAGGTCTTTACTTGAAGAAGTTTCATTAATTAACGAAAAGGAAAATATTCTACAATTCAGAAGAAATTTTAAAAATTATAAAGAAACCTATGTTCCGAAAGTATACGAAGAATTTTCTAACAATAATGTTCTTTGTATGGAATTTATTGATGGAATTAAGGTAACTGATAAATTGACGCTTTTAGAAAATAATATTGATCCTGTTAATATTTCTGAAGTTGGTTTAAGGCTTTTTGTTACACAAATTTTAGATTATGGTTTCTTTCATGCAGATCCTCATGCAGGAAATATTTTAGTTAAAAAAGACGGAAAAGTTGTTTTTATTGATTTTGGAGCAGTGGGGAAAATTCCGCCAAATGATAAAGAGATACTTGAAAATTTAATTGTAAGTTTTGTTGCTAAGAATCCACATAAAATTGTTCGATATCTGAAAAAAATGGCTGTAAGTTATCAGATTCCAGATGAAAGAAGGTTTGAAAGCGATGTTGAAGATATTCTGGATTTTGTTCACAGTACTTCTTTAAAAGAAATAAATCCTCAAGCCATTATCAATAAAATGAAGGATGTTTTAAAGGATAATCGTTTGTATATGCCGGATTATTTTTATCTTTTATTTAAAGGAATCAGTTTAATAGAAGGTGTTGGAAGGACCATCAATCCAGATTTGGATATTGTAAAAAGCTTGAATCCATACACAAAAAAAATATTCACAAAAAAAATAAGTCCGAAGAATATTTTAAAAACCGGAATGGATAGAATGCTTACTTTCACTGATAATGTTGATGAAATTCCTAAAGAGCTGCGTTCTGTTTTACAGAAATTAGACGAAAATAAATTCACTGTTTCCAGCGAAATCAAGAATCTTGAAAAGACAAATCAATTAATAAAATCAAGCATTGTTAATTTAATTTTAGCCATGATTTTAGGAGCAAATATTATTGCAACAGCCATTGTTTTTGTTTCCGAAACCGGCCCGAGAATTGGTGAAATGTCTTTGGTTGCAATTCTTGGCTTTGTTTTTTCGATTTTTTTGGTGATTATTATTTTGCTGAGGGTTACGAGAAAGTAATTTATTAAATAGTTCAGTTTTCAAACGCAAAACTTCCATTATCCATCTTCAGGCTCCCGCCAAAGTTTAAAAAATTAATTGCCTATCTTTGCAAAATGGAGAAACTCACTTTTGCAGATTTTGACCTTCCGGTTAAAATTCTTGATGTTTTGGCAGATCTGGAATTATTTGAACCCACGCCTATTCAGGAAAAAAGCTTAAAGCCGATCCTTTCCGGACGTGATGTGATGGGAATTGCACAAACCGGAACCGGAAAAACTTTAGCTTACCTTCTTCCTGTTTTAAAGACCTGGAAGTACAATAAATCCGGGAATCCGACGGTTTTGGTATTGGTTCCTACAAGAGAATTGGTAGTGCAGGTTACGGAAATTATTGAGAAATTAACAGAAAATATTACTGCAAGGGTAATCGGAATTTATGGTGGGAAAAATATTAACACTCAAAAATTGCTGTTTGATAAGGGCTGTGATATTTTGGTAGGAACTCCGGGGAGGGTGATGGATCTGGCGATTGACAATGCGATTTCCCTTAAAGAAGTACAGAAGCTGATCATTGATGAGTTTGATGAAATGCTGAATCTCGGTTTCAGGCCGCAGCTAACACATATTTTTGAGATGATGAAGGAGAAGAGACAAAATATTCTTTTCTCAGCAACCATGACGGAAGCCGTAGATGAAATGCTGGATGAATATTTTGCAAGTCCGGTTGAAATTTCTTTAGCAAAATCTGGAACTCCACTTGAAAAAATTGAACAGACTGCCTATAAAGTAGAAAATTTTAATACTAAGATTAACCTTCTCGAACATTTATTGAAGACAGATAAAGATATTTCTAAAGTATTGATTTTCAATAATAATAAAAAGAATGCAGATTTATTATTTACTAAAATTGAGGAGCTTTTTCCTGAGCAGTTTGATGTAATTCACTCTAATAAATCCCAAAACTATAGGCTTAAAGCGATGAAGCGTTTTGAAAATGAGGAAATAAGAGGCTTGATTACAACGGATGTAATGGCGAGAGGTCTGGATATTTCTGATGTGACGCACGTTATCAATTTTGAAATGCCTGATATTCCGGAACAATACATCCACAGGATTGGTAGAACGGGTAGGGCAGATAAGGATGGTAAGGCAATTACTTTTGTAACCAAAAAAGAAGAATCTTTAGCTCTCGACATTGAGTTGTTGATGGATAAGGAGTTGAAATACATCGATTTCCCTGAAGAAGTAAAAATCAATCCTAAAAAAATTGCTTCTGAAGAAGAGCAGATCGTAATGAAAAACCCTGCTCAGGTAAAACTAAATGACGGAGGCGGGGCATTCCATGAAAAGAAAGCAAAAAATACCAAAGAAAATTGGGGAGGACCTTCGAAAAGAAAAGCACCAAAAAAATTCGGAGCCAACAGGTCACAGCAAAAAGCAATTTCAAAATCTAAGAGAAAAAAATAAACGAAAACGATTCCATTTTGGAATCGTTTTTTATTTGATTATTAATCCTTGACAAGGTGGTTCTGAACCTTGTCAAAGATGTAAAGTTCATTAATGCAAAAAATAGTAATTTTATTCATCATCATCTTCATACAGGAAGTTCAATTAGTCATCTTGCTGAATATATAATCTTGTGATATTCCGGAAGGGTTGAATAATCCCCAGTCATCTACAATGAAGTGTTCTGAATTCATTAAAAAACTCCTGAAAGTTCGGGAGCTATACTTTTATCTTTTGAAAGAGATGTAAGTGTAATCAATGATTAAATCTCCATTTTGATCAATATTGTCGTACATCTGTTTCAGTTTCATTTCTGAACTTGTAAGAACAACCACTTTGTACTTTCTAGGGCTGCCGTTATTGTATTTGATGACTAAATCCTTTGTGTCAGTATTATATTCATAGGTACCTTCAGTTTTAGAGTTCATCTGGCAGTCTGCACCCACTCCTGTGTAAGCAGTATAAGATGTATAATAATCCGTTCTGTATTCTGTAATGTTTTTAGCAGAACATCCTGTAGGAGTGTCTGTAGAAATTACTGTTTTATCGTCTTTTCCTGAAATAACTTCTATTTTACTGGTTTTCCATTCACCTTTCATCATATCCATTTCATATCCCTGGATATCATCATCGTCACAAGAAGTAAGCGCTAACGCTGAAAAGGCAAATAAAAGTAACTGTTTTTTCATTTTCGCAAATTTAAGAATATGCTAAAATATAAATAAATTTGAAATATTTATAATGAAATCAAGGTTTTTTAAACGAATGTTTGTAAATAAAATAATTTGAGAATGGAAGCTAAAAGGTGAAGGACTGGAAGTTTACAATCAATACAGATTAATTTCTTACATTCCGAAAATAAACTTCCATCACTCTGCTTCAGGCTTCTAGTTTTTTAATAACTCATTTCCACAATCTTGTAAGCGTCTTGCGGGGTCAGTTTTTTATATTCTCCGAGGCCAAGCCAATTCCTTTCTGTGAAAGCTTTTTCCACTCTTTCAGCAGTTCCGTTGTAGTCTTCTGTGTATTCTGAAAGCCTGGTCTGGATATGCAGGCTGTGGAAAAACTCTTCCAATTTCCTGATTCCCAATTTTGCTTTTTCCTCGATGCTTCCTTCTTTTATACCCCAAACTCTTTCTGCGTATTGTGCTAATTTTTCTTTTTTAGATTCAAAATTATAGCGGTAATGAGAAGGTGCAATAATGGCTAATGTTCTTGCATGATCAATCCCGAAATAAGCCGTCAGTTCATGTCCCATGGCATGAACTGCCCAGTCTGTGATTACTCCTTTCTGTATTAATCCGTTCAGGGCCATTGTGCAGCACCACATGAAGTTTCCTGCCGCGTCATAATTAAATTCATCTGCCAGCACTTTTGGGGCCGTTTCCTGCAGGCTGATCAAAATACTTTCTGCAATTCTTTCCTGCAGGTCTGCAGAAGAAGGTGCGGTCATGTATTGTTCCAGAACATGGGTGTAAGCATCGGTAATTCCGTTTACAATTTGTCTTGGCGGGATTGATCTTACCACTTCCGGATCTAAAACCGAAAATTGCGGAAAGAGCCCCGGGCCACCCGAAGAAAGCTTTTCATTAGTTTCTCTTCTTGAGATCACGTACCCGGAATTCATTTCAGAACCTGTTGCAGGAAGCGTTAAAACACTCCCGAAAGGCATTCCTTCCCCTTCAAAAGTTCTCACAGGTTTCTTAAGGATTTCCCAAGGCTCACCGTCATAATTAGCAGCTGCAGAAAGGAATTTTGTTCCATCGATTACAGAACCGCCGCCAACAGCCAGAAGGAAAGTGATTTCTTTTTCTTTGATAAAACTTAAAGTGCTGATCAAAACCTCATACTCAGGATTCGCAGGAATACCTCCGAATTCATGAACTTCATGATTTTTTAAAGCCCCTCTTACTTGGTCGTAAACACCATTATTTTTGATACTTCCGCCACCGTAAATCATTAAAACTTTGGCATCTTGAGGGATTTCTTTTGAAATTTTTGCAATTTCACCTTTCCCGAAAAGTATTTTTGTTGGATTTTTAAACTCGAAATTTAGCATTGTTTTTAATTTATTATATCCCAAATTTACGCATTACTCCACGGAAATCGAGTTAATAAAGTTTTAAAATTATAATGTTTGATTTGTGATTGAATATCATGTCATTGCGAGAAACGAAGTGACGAAGCAATATCTTTAAATTAGAATGAATAATATACACAGTTTATCTTTCTAAGCTATAATTTTATAATTAATCTATGCAAATATGTCTAGACTCCTACGAAATAACAAATTTGGAGGAAATTTTAATATTGAAATCAATTCGAAAGATAAGCCTTCGAATTTTCTAGCCTCAAAAACTTATTTAAAATTTACTTAATTTTCCGTTCTTCCTGTTGATTGTAATGAAAGAAAATTCCCGTTTTCCAAGATCATTTTTTGATAAATACAGGTAAAAAAATGCATCATCCATTTTGTAAGAGCTGCCTAATTTATCGGATGAATCTACCGTATAGCCATACGTATTTGCTATTAAAATGGCTTCAGGAAGGTTGTCAACAGTTCCTATAAAGTCCCTCAACTGCTGTTCGGTAGAAAAATACTTTGAACGGCCGTTTTCACAGGTAATGAGATAAGAAAAGCAGTCTTCACCCAAACATTTCTGAAAGAAACCTTTTTCCGGAGCAGGATCATTAATGGTCATAAAATCCGGCATCTGGCTTTCATAAATGATGGCTTTGTCAGGATCGAGATTGTTTCGGAAAACAGACCAATAGGTATATTTTTTATCGGGAACGATAAAAGGGTAGAGCAGCTCAGTATTATCCATGATCTCCGGAATTTTTTTTAAATCGGAGGGAATATTCTGGGAAAGGAATAAGCCGGGCAGTAAAAAAGAAATGATCGGAAAAATTTTCATAAAAGTTTACAATAAAATTCTATACCAGCCATTTTCATTCCAATACAATTCTATAATATCCCTGCTGATCTGTGACTTCTACGCCGTGAAAGGTTAATTTGTTGATCTGATAACCATTACATCCCGCTGTAAATTCGGATGACTGAATAGAAAAATCAAAAACTTTGATGTTGGAATAAAAGGTATAATTTTTCGTTCCGTCATATTCGCCCACGCCTTCAAGAATTACCTTATTATCAGATGTTTTAGTGAGCTGTATGCTGGATTGGTTTTCGTCTCTGATGGAAAAGGTCGTAAGTTCCCCGTTGGCAAGTAGGTTTTCGTTGTCAGTATTAACGAACTCAAAAGCTATGGTTTGGGGCTTGTTATAGCAGTCGTCGCCGCAGGCGGTCAAAACTAAAGTCAGTATAAGGAATAGAAGTATTTTTTTCATAATCATTAATTTCTGTTAATGTAAAAGTAATGAATCAATAGTTTTATTCAAAATTATTATCTATAAATGCCAATTGATGATTGAGAAATCATGATTATTATCAGTTTTAACAATTAAAATTAATTTCAGTTAAATAAAAAATCCCCTACATTTGTTATATGATACACGACCAACGCGCAGAAAAATTCAGGCAGATCGTGGAGAATAAATTCCAGATCTACAATTCATTGTTTATGAGCCTGCCTTATGATAAAATGACGAATATCGGGATGCTGCTCCCGTTTCTTGGGGAAGAAAGTAAAAACGGTTACGAAGCCGGGAAAACCCCTGAAGATATTGTTGAGGATTTTTTTAAAAATCATATCGATCTCCAGACCGAAGAACAAAAGCTTGAATTGCTTTTTAAAATAATACAGTATATTGAAAGACAGGTTGTTTTGTTTGATAGTATTGAAGATGCAGCTTTTCCGAGCCTTCATTCTGAAAGCGACAACGGAACTGTAACCAATCTTTTTGAACGTTCTGTCCAGGATCATAAGCTGGAAAAAGTACGTGAAAAGCTGGAAGATTTTACGGTAAAAGTGGTTTTCACGGCCCATCCGACACAGTTTTATCCAAGCTCTGTGCAAAGAATAATCCAAGATCTGAGAAGCGCTATTGCCACAGATTCTATTACCAATATTGATATGCTGCTGCAACAGCTCGGCAAAACGCCATTCGTTAATAAAGAAAAGCCAACCCCGATTGATGAGGCGCTAAGTATTATTTCTTACTTAAGATATGTTTATTACGATACCATTGGTGAATTATTTACAAAAATTAAAAAAACATTCAAAAACGGGAATTTTCATATCCATGAAGATCTTATCCAGCTTGGCTTCTGGCCCGGTGGTGATAGGGATGGAAATCCTTTTGTGACGGCTGATGTTACAAAGAGTGTAGCGCAGGAACTTCATTCGGCAATTTTGAAATCTTATTACAGTCATTTGAAATTTATAAGACGAAGACTAAGTTTCAGAGGGGTTGCAGAGACTTTGAATTCGCTAAGTGAAGAATTGTACGCAGCCATCTTCACCGGAAAAAAAATCACGTCGGAAGATATTCTCAAAAAAGCTGACGAAGCAGAAAAAGTTTTAGTAGAACAGCATAATTCGCTATTTATTGATCTGCTGATAAATTTTAAAGACAGGGTGAAGATTTTCGGGACTCATTTTGCAACGCTGGATATCCGCCAGGATAGCAGAATTCATCAGAAAGTCATAGATGAGGTGTATGTTAAATTGTATGGAAAAATTGTGGCATCAAATGAAGAAAAGTTTAATACATTAATTCAAATTTCAAATAAAGTGAATGCTGATGAATTTGAAGATATTGTTAGAGATACCTTAATCACCGTTTCGCAGGTTTCTGAAATTCAGGGGCTTAATGGCCTTCGTGGGATGAGCCGTTACATCATTTCGAATTCCGATGCTGTAAAAGATGTGATGAATGTGTATGCATTTTTCAAGGTTTGCGGGTACAGGGATGAAGAAATCAATATGGATATCGTACCGCTTTTCGAAACCATGGAAGGCCTTACCAATGCAGAAAATGTGATGAATGAACTGTATCAGAACCCGGTTTATCAGAAACATTTGCAGAGAAGGGGGAACCAGCAGACGATCATGCTCGGTTTTTCTGACGGAACCAAAGACGGTGGTTATCTGAAAGCCAATTGGGAAATTTATAAGGCCAAAGAAGTTTTAACAAAACTTTCTGAGCAAAACGGAATTAAGGTGGTATTCTTCGATGGAAGAGGCGGTCCTCCGGCAAGAGGAGGCGGTAAAACCCATGATTTTTATGCTTCACAGGGAAAAACAATCGCCAATAATAAAATTGAGTTAACCATTCAGGGACAGACCATTACAAGTATTTTCGGGAATAAAGAACAGGCAAAATACAATTTTGAGCAGCTTCTAACGGCCGGGGTGGAAAATGATGTTTTCAAGAATTCAAAAAAAGACCTGACGGAAAAGGAAAGAGCATTAATTATAGAATTAGCGGATATCAGCTATCAGAAATATTCAGATTTAAAGGCACATCCGATGTTTGTTCCTTACCTTCAGGAAATGAGTACATTAGAATATTACGGAAAAACCAATATCGGCAGCCGTCCGACAAAAAGAGGAGGCGGAAGCGAGTTGAAATTTGAGGATTTACGGGCCATTCCTTTTGTAGGTTCGTGGTCACAGCTTAAGCAGAATGTTCCCGGGTTTTTCGGTTTTGGATTTGCTATGCAGCAGATGAAAGAGCAAGGAAGATTCGATGAGGTGAGGGATTTGTATAAAGGTTCGGATTTTTTTAAAACACTGGTTCTCAATTCAATGATGAGCATGAATAAGTCCTATTTTCCTTTGACATATTATATTAAAAATCATCCTAAATTTGGTGCTTTCTGGAATATTTTATTTGAAGAGTATAAGCTTTCTAAAAATATCATGCTGGAGCTGACTGGCTTTACGATGCTTCAGCAGGAAGATCCTATTTCCAGGAAATCTGTTGAGATAAGAGAGAAAATTGTCCTTCCTTTGTTGAGTATTCAGCAGTATGCTTTAATGAAAATCCAGAAAGGGGAAGGTAATAAAGAAGCGTATGAAAAGCTGGTAACACGCTCTCTTTTTGGAAATATTAATGCAAGTAGAAATTCGGCATAGATTTTTATGAAAGAAATACTTATTGCAATCTCGATTTTATCAATAAAAATGGGAGATGCTTATGAAAATGAATCAACGTTTCAGATTCAAAACAAATGGTTGGGTTTTGAACCTGCAAGGACTGAAGAAATAATTAAAACAGAAAAAGGCTGAATGTAATTTTGCCTGAAGATTATAAAGATTTTCTGAAAATTACCAATGGGTTTTCTGCTCCCAATACGGTTGAACCAACTTTTATGAGAGTTGAAGATATTGATTTATTGAAAAATATCGATCCTGAGCTTGTTGAAATTTAGGGTGAAAGTGATGCTGAGATGAATTGTATTTTAGAAAAATGTATACTTGTTGCCGGAAAAGATCAGGAACAATACTTTTTATTAATTCCAAATGACAGTATAAATGAAAAATGGAGATATTGGAAATTTGCAAGTTGGCACTCTGGAGAACATAAATTTGAAAATCTTCATCATTATTTTAAAGATGTTTTAGAGTTTTGTGAAAATCAAAGTTTAGAAGATAATTGAAAGGCTTCGACAGGCTCAGCCTGACATCGCTACAAAATACCGTATAAACAGTTAGTATTAGAATTGTCAGGCTGAGCCTGTCGAAGCCCTCCCAAAAATGAAAACCTCTCCAATCGAGAGGTTTTTCCAATTATTCTTTTATGAATTTCTCGTAGTAAATTTTATCTTTCGTCTGGATTTTCAGGTAATAAACTCCTTTTGCAAAATCCTCGACTTTCAATGATTTTTGATCTTTAAACTTCGTAATTAATCTTCCTAAATTATCATAAATCTCAGAAGAAATAATTTCACTTTCCGTGGCAATATTTAAGATGTTTTTCACTGGATTCGGGAAAATGCTTAGTTTTTCTTTCTTAACTAACTCCGAAGTGTTTAAAACATTATTATACATACTCCCGAAATTTAAAATCCCAAAACCCATTTGATCCGTGTGACTGGGATAAAGAGATGCGGTCTGTCTTAGCTTATCCCTCATCAGATCTCTGTTCATTGTAGAAAATGCCTGGATAAGGCAGGCAATTCCCCCTGCTGCGATTGGGGTAGCAATAGAAGTCCCATTCACTACTGTTGTTGAGGTATTGTAAACGGTAGTAGCTGCTGAGCCCCTGGTACTTCCGTCTGGCTTTATGACACTTGCGGAATTGGGCCCGTAAGAAGAAAAATTGGAAGAGGCCCCCACCGAATCTACAGATCCTATCGTGAAAACCTTTGCATTATCTGCCGGAGTCAAAATATAATGCCATGGCTGTATCCCGGAATTTCCGGCAGCAGCTAAGACAAAAATTCCTTTATTTACAGCAATTTCTGCAGCTCTCGCAATGAAAGAAGTACTCCCGTTAAGGTTGGCGTAGGTATAATTATATTTCGGATCATCGAAAGTCGCATACCCAAGGGATGTTGTGATCATGTCAACTCCATTTCTGTCGGCTTCTTCGGCAGCTTCAATCCAGTATAATTCTTCTTCAGGTACTTCCACTGTGGCATTTTCACTTCGATATAAATAAAAATCGGCGTCTGGTGCAGCACCCACAAATATATTTTGAATAAAGCCTCCTATAGCACCCAAAACCACTGATCCATGATTGTTAAGGGAAGGATCATAAATATTATTAGTTTTTGTCACAAAATCATAGCCTCCTTTAATGTGATTATTCGTCCATAATCTTGAAAAAGCAGAGCCGGTATCCACTGTCGGAAAGCCTGTGTCAATCACTGCAATCGTAACTCCTGTTCCGGTGTAGCCGGCAAGATGAAGCGGACGTAGATTCACCTGGTCGATCTGGGCGGAACCTGAGCCGTAATCAAAAACGGTTAATGATTTATTGGAGGAATTAGAAAGCTGATCCCATTTATTTACATTTTTAAATTTTGGAATCGAAGAGTTTTTCGCAAAACTTTCCACAGACTGTACATAAGGTTGCGACTGAATTGTTGCAACCTGGGCAGGGGTAGCATTCACGGCAATTCCATTCAGCCATTTTGAGTAATCTACAACCGTAAAGCCAAGCGATTGAATATTCTGGATATAAGATTGTTCAATGGGTGCATCCTGATCATTAAGTGCGATCCCCAGTGATGTCCTTCGGTTGAGGGATTTTTGACTAAGCTCCGATAACGGATTTGCGTAAAATGCAGCTTTGTTCGGCTTATCCGTAAAATAAACAAAAATAAGGGACGTCTGAGAAAAAACAGACGAGTAACCTGCAATGAAACAAAAGAGTAAAATTTTTTTCATGTATTTATTTTGTATAAAGATAAAACAAAATCAATAAAATTTTTGATAGGATTTTAAATTCCTTATTTTTACAGAAATATTTGGTTATGAAAAAAATTCAGATGGTTGACTTACAAAGTCAGTATTACAAGATAAAAAATGAAGTTGATAATGCAGTTTTAAATGTAATGGATTCCGCGGCTTTTATCAATGGCCCGGAAGTAAAGTCTTTCCAGAATGAATTGGAATCTTATTTGGACGTAAAAAACGTTATCCCTTGTGCAAATGGGACTGACGCGCTTCAGATTGCTCTAATGGCATTAGACCTGCAGGAAGGCGATGAAATCATTACGGCAGATTTTACCTTTGCAGCAACGGTAGAGGTTATTCATTTATTAAAACTTAAATCTATTTTGGTAGATGTGGATTATGATACGTTTACTATTTCAACAGAAGCTATAAAAAAAGCGATTACTCCTAAAACAAA
This sequence comes from Chryseobacterium sp. RU37D, assembly GCF_900156075.1. Classification (GTDB taxonomy): domain Bacteria; phylum Bacteroidota; class Bacteroidia; order Flavobacteriales; family Weeksellaceae; genus Chryseobacterium. The sequence continues at coordinate 62,832 of NZ_FTMM01000016.1, forward strand.
AGCGATTATTCCGGTACATATTTTCGGGCAGTGTGCAAATATGGAGGAAATTTTAAAGATTGCAAAAGAGCATAATTTATATGTTATTGAAGATAATGCCCAGGCAATCGGTTCAGAATTTACTTTTTCTGACGGAAGCGTAAAAGCCGCTGGAACAATGGGAACCATAGGAACGACATCATTTTTTCCTTCAAAAAACTTAGGATGTTATGGTGATGGAGGTGCTATTTTTACGAATGATGATAAGTTAGCGCACCGTTTAAGAGGTATCGTTAATCACGGAATGTATGAAAGATATTATCATGACGAAGTAGGAGTAAACTCAAGATTAGACAGCATTCAGGCTGCAATTTTAAGAAAAAAACTTCCGAATCTGGATAACTATAATGAAGCGAGAAAAAAGGCTGCGGATTATTATGATGAAGCTTTTGTGGGGCACGAACATATTTTAACTCCAAAAAGAGCTGGAAACTCTACCCATGTTTTTCATCAATATACACTAAGAATACTGAATGGAAAGCGTAACGAATTGCAGAAATTTTTATCAGAAAAAGAAATTCCTGCCATGATTTATTATCCTGTAGCACTGAGAAAGCAAAAAGCTTATTATCAGGAAAGTAATGATATAGATTTTGTAAATACGGATAAGCTGTTGGATCAGGTGATTTCTCTTCCAATGCACACGGAACTTGATGATGAGCAGCTGAAGTTTATTACGGATGCGGTGTTGGAGTTTATGTCGAAGTAAAACAGACAGTCACACTTTGTCAAAGTTTAAAATCTTTGACAAAGTTTACAAATAATAAACACATATTAGATGAAAATAAGAGAAAGCCATTTAGAGCATGATAGATTTTATCATATTTTTAATCGTGGAGTGAATTCTAAATTAACTTTTCTAAGTGATGAAAATTTTAATTTTTTTCTAAGAAAAACTAAAACTTATATTTTACCTTATTTTGAAATTTATGCTTATTGTTTAATGTCTAATCACTTTCATTTTATTCTTAAAGCAAAATCAGAAATTGATACTTCTGTTAATTTTAAAGAAGTGGGGTTACATTCGGAAGAAAGCTTTTTTAGTAAAGCAATCAGTAAATTAATTAGCAGCTATACGCAGTCTTTTAACAAGGTTTATCAGAGAAGCGGGCCAGTTTTTGAATCACCATTTAAAAGAATACTGATTGATTCAGAAGAATATCTTAGAAATTTGATCATTTACATTCATCAAAATCCAAATAATTTTCATCAATATAAATTTTCATCTTATCTTGCAGTGATTTCTAATGCTGAAACAAATATTCAACGTGAAAAAGTGATAGAACTATTTGGTGATCTTAATAATTTTATTGGATGTCATCAGGTAAATTTTAATAATGTAGATTTAAATAAAAACTTTGTCAAAGATTTTAAACTTTGACAAAGTGTAAATACTAAATGTATGGCAATACTCGTAACGGGAGGTCTGGGATATATCGGTTCGCACACGGTGGTGGAGCTTTTAAATAATGGTTTTGAGGTTGTTATCATAGACGACTTATCCAACTCCGAAAAGTTTATTTTAAAAAATATTGAAGAAATTACGAAAAAGAAGCCGGTTTTTTATCCTTTTGATTTAAAAAGAAAAGAACTTCTGACTCAGGTTTTTGATGCACATAAGATTGACGGATGTATTAATTTTGCAGCTTCTAAAGCTGTTGGTGAAAGTCAATTGAAACCTATTGATTATTATGAAAATAACTTGTTTTCACTAATCAATATTTTGCAAGAATTTAAAGAAAGAAGACTTTCAAGCTTTATTTTCAGTTCATCCTGTACGGTTTATGGGCAGGCTGATACAATGCCGATTGATGAAAATACCCCACTTAGGATGCCCGAAAGCGTATACGGAAAAACAAAACAAATGGGTGAGGAAATCCTTATAGATTTTGCAAAGGCATATCACCGGAAGATTTCATTATTAAGATATTTTAATCCAATTGGTGCGCATCCGTCGGGAAAAATTGGTGAATTGCCTATAGGAGTTCCGAATAATTTAGTACCTTACGTTATGCAAACTGCGGCAGGAATCCGCGAAAAGCTGAGCATTTGGGGTAATGATTATGATACAGAAGATGGAACAGCTGTTCGTGACTATATCTATGTCGTAGATCTTGCAAAGGCCCATGTTGCTGCTTTGCAAAGGTTAATGAACGATCCGTCTGATGAGACTTTGATTGATATTTATAACCTTGGTACGGGGAAAGGCTCTTCGGTTTTGGAAGTTATCAAAGCTTTTGAGCTGGCAAATAATGTAACAGTTCCATATCAAATCTGCGAAAGAAGGGAAGGGGATATTACTATAGCTTATGCCAACCCGTACAAAGCCGAAAAAGAACTGAATTGGAAGTCTGAAACTTCCCTGGAAGAAGCTTTGAGAACTGTCTGGCAATGGCAGAAATATTTGGAATCAAGAAAAGTTTAAGAGTTAATTTAAAAAAAGATTTATTTATATGAAAACACAAAGAATTGGCATCACATTTTCGTCATTTGACTTACTGCATGCCGGTCATATCAAGATGCTTGAGGAAGCAAAAACAGTTTGTGATTACCTTATTGTCGGGCTGCAGATTGATCCATCTCATGATCGTCCGAATAAAAATAAGCCTACTCAGACCATCGTGGAAAGATATATCCAGCTGAAGGCAGTAAATGCGGTTGATGAAATTATCCCGTATTATACCGAAGAAGACCTTTTGGATGTTTTGAAATCTTTTGTGATTGATGTAAGAATCATTGGAGATGATTATCTAGAAAGAGATTTCACAGGAAAGAAATACTGTGAAGAAAAAGGAATTGAGATCTTTTATAATAAAAGAGACCATAGGTTTTCCTCCAGTGATTTAAGAAAAAGGATCTATGAAGCCGAATTAGAAAAAATCTCAAGAGCAGAAACCGTAAAATAAAAATGGAGACTGTCTCACTTTGAGATAGTCTCCATTTTTTTATTATGCTATATACTACATTGGACCTCCTTGTTCATCTCCGCCGGTATCATTAGCGTTGATGTCTTTTTTCTTCTTAGGCTGCTCGATTTTTTCACCTTGTTTGAATCGATAGGTTAGTGAAATAGAGAACTGTCTTGGCTGCCATTGATTGTAAGATTCTCTGAAACCTGTTGGGAAATAGCTTGTGCTTCTCATAGAACGTGTATTGAATAAATCCTGCATATTGAAAGCTATTGTTCCGTCGCCATTCCAAATTGTTTTAGAAGCTCCTAAATTTAAAGCATACATCGCTTTTCTGTCTGAACTGGATGTATTTTGAGGCCCTCTATAGAAACCTTGTAATTGAAAACTGAAAGTTTTATCTACTTTGAATGTAGCATTTAATCTGGCTCTTGTAGAAACTCCTTTACCATCATATGGCTGGGTTACAGTAATATTATTTCCATGTACATCAATGGTGTTGTAAGTATAATCTCCGGTGGTTTTATACCCGAATATACTAAAGTTACCCATTAATTTTAACCAAGGAAAAACATCTGCTGTTCCATTAAAATCCAAACCATATTGTTCGTTCGTTCCTAAATTGACAGGAGTTGTATAAAATATGTTTGTTCTTTGGTCTAATTGATAAGAAACAACTTTATCATCACCTGTAGTCTTTTTATAGAAAAGAGTTGGGTTTAATGTATACTTCTTTTTAGAAACACTATATCCAAACTCAAATGAATCTACATATGAAGGATTCAGATCTACATTTCCTAAAAATAAATTTTGATTATCCGTAATCGAGAAATAAGGAATTAAGAACCAAGAACGAGGTCGGTCTATTCTTCTTGAATAATTTAATAAGAATTGGTTGTCTTTTCCTAAATCATAACTTAAATACACACTTGGAAATAAGTTATTGTAATTTTTATTGTTATTGATCGTAGTTCCTTCAAGATTTCTGTAATCTACTTTTACATTAGATATCTCATCTCTAAGACCTAATTGATAACCAAATTTTCCGATTTTACTGCGGAATTGTAAATAAAATGCATTAAATAATTCATCATAGTTAGTAATATTTGTAAATTTATTTAATGTATAAAAAGGAGCATTTAAATTATCTGCCTGATTGGCAGTATTATCATAGAAATTAGTATTTCTATCAATTCTGTATCCTGCTTCCAATTTAGAATTTTCACCAATAGGAAGTTCATAATCAATTTTACCGATTAAGGTTTTGCTAAGCGAATATTGAGAGTTATTACTCAATTCATACTGCATATCATGGGTAATATCCGTGATTTGATTATTAGTATCTCTTATAATGGTAAAATTATCCTCTTGGAAAATGTCTGTATAATTTCTGCTTCTGTTTCTTTGAAGGCTTAATGAAACAGATAAATTCTGCCCTTTGTTATCAAACTTATGATCCCAACCGAAATCTCCCTGAAAAGCAAGGTTATTATTATTTCCGTCGCTTGTTCTCAAGGTGTGTGGATTTGTAAAAGGAGCATTATATTGATAGAAATAATTTATAGTACCATCAGCTTCTCCATTAAAAGTCCTTACTGTTCCGGAGGCGTTAAATGAGTTATTATCATCAAGATCAAATACAAGTCCACCAGTAGCATTATAATTTTTGAAATAATTTTTTGTTTTATTCTCTTGATCGGATTTTAATAGCTGAAATGGTTGATTTCTGTCATAATTCATATTGCTATTTCTACTTGTATTTGTAGATTCATTATAACCACCGCCGCCATTTAGAAACCATGTGAACTTATTTTTTCTCCAGCTAAGATTAGCGTTAAGCATTGTTCTGGGTTGATAGCCAAGAGTTCCTACAACACTACCATTAAAACCAACTTTTTTGCTCTTTTTTAATATAATGTTTAATATCCCTGAGGTTCCGCTGGCTTCAAACTTTGAAGAAGGATTGGTAATCACTTCAATTCTTTCGATCTGATCAGCCGGAATACTTTGCAAAGCGTTGCTTCCTTCGGAAATACCAAGTAGGGCGGAAGGTTTTCCGTTAATCAAAAATTTTACATTGGAGCTACCTCTCATAGAAACGGTTCCGTCTGTATCTACTTCCACAGAAGGAACGTTTTGAAGTACATCTTGTAAATTTCCACCTTTACTGATGATATCCTGAGAAGGATCATACGTCCTCTTATCCAACTCTACTTTATAGGGTTTTGTAGACTGTGCTGTAATTGTTACCCCTTGAATTTCAGTAGTTTTTGCATTGGTGGCAGTTGATTCAGATGCAATAGAAAAAGCGCCGATATTTCCGGCTGCCGTAATCTGTTTACTAAGAACACTTTTTTTGTAATCGATTGCCTCAAAAGAAATGTCGTAATCTCCGGGAACAAGATCTACTTTATATTGCCCTTTTTCATCTGTAAGTGCGGCATCGCTGTATAATTTATTTGCTTTATTACTGAATGTAACCGAAGCATAGGGGATAGGCTGATTGTTCTTATTGACAACCGACCCGGAAATACCTACCTTCTCTTGTGCAAAAGCCAAAGCTGCTGCAGAAAGTACAAATGTAACCCCTAAGGTTTTTTTTGTAAAAATATTAATGATTTCCGTCTGATTCATAAGGTGGTTTTTATGTAAATCGTAAAAGATTTTTCTTAATATTATGAAATTGGTAATTAAGTTAACTTCAAAATATTAAGGTAGTTTATTATTTGTAAATGTATGTGTCGATTTAAAAAGCTAAATGTTATTTAGTAAATTGTTAAAATAAAGTTAAATTTATTTCTTATTTTATATTTTTAGAATTCAGCCAGTCCTGATAAGCTTTTGCATTGATGGCATGCTGTTCTGCGCTTGCAGTGAATTTGTGGTATCCAAATCTCGCCGGATCCGCACACATAAAGATGTAATCGTTTTTTTCAGCGTTTAAAACAGCCTCTACAGAATTTTTGTCTACAATACAGATCGGCCCTGGAGGAATTCCCGCATTAGCATATGTATTATATGGTGAAGGCGTTTTTAAATGCTTATACAAAACCCTTTTAATGGATTCTTTGAAGTTTGTCTGCTTATTGATTGCATATATCACGGTAGGATCAGACTGCAGTTTCATTCCTTTTCTGTAGCGATTCAAGTACAAACCCGCAATAGTTCTCATTTCATCCTTTTTTCCTCCCGATTCCTTATAAACAATGGAAGCTAAGGCATAGATCTGATCTCTCGTAAGTCCAGACTGCTGTTCTTTCGCTTTTTTCTCGCTGTTCCAGAATTCATTGTATTGGTCATCAAATTTTTTGAAGAATTCTTTCGGAGTTACTGTCCAGAAAAAATTATAAGTATCAATGAAGAAGTATTTTTTAAGATCTTCTGCATTGCTGTAGCCTTTTTTAATGGCAATAGCGTTCAGATCATTCGCAAACTTTAAAGAATCGAGCTCTGTTTTTTTGACTACTTTGCCCACCATTTGGTAAATGTCGCCAAAATCACCTATTCTAAAGCTGTTTTCTGTTTGGTTTCCGGCCTTGATCATATTTACAAGGCTAGAATTTCCCATACCTTTTTGGAAGTAATAACGGCCCGCTTTAAAATATTCATCCAACCTCTTTTCTTTGGCTACGGATTCGAAAGATTCTTTACTGTCAACATATTTTGCCGCAGAATCAAGAATTTGTTTGAAGCTTGCCCTGTGAGGAATCAATACATATCCATCTTTTTCGATATTGTTCCCGTAATATTTATTATAAAATCTCAAACCAAAAAATCCACCTACTACAAAAACAAGAAGGATGATAATCAGAATAGCTTTTTTCATGTAATTTCGATTGAAAGTTTTGTTTTTAACTAAGGTCAATTTTACCTCTAAAAACCTGTTTTGCAGAGCCTTCCAACCAAACATTATGGAAGGAATTTCCGCTTTTTTCAGCATATACTTTAAGATTCCCTCCTAAAGTCTTAACTTTTACAGAAATTAGATTGTTATTTTGAAGAAAAGTTAAAGCCGAAGCAGTAACTCCGGTTCCGCAGCTGAAAGTTTCGTCCTCAACGCCTCGTTCATATGTTCTTACAAAAATTTCGTCATTCATAATTTTTTCCACAAAATTGACATTGATGCCTTTCTCTTTATAATTTTCAGAATTTCTGATACTATTTCCTTCTGCAAAAACATTGTAGTTTACAAGATCTTCAACGTATTTTACGTAATGTGGCGAGCCGGTATTCAATACAGAGTCCTGCCCATCGGTGGAAATTGTATCCACATCGATCATTTTTAATTTTACAATTCCGTTATGGATTTCCGCTTCATGTTCTCCATCAATAGCGATGAATTTACATTTATCTTCAAAAATATCAAGGAAAAAGGCAAAAGCGACCAAACATCTGCCGCCGTTTCCGCACATGCTACTTTCTCTGCCGTCGGAATTGTAATATACCATTTTAAAATCATAATCAGGATCATTTTCTAATAAAATAAGCCCATCCGCACCGATTCCGAAGCGTCTGTCGCATAATTTTTCAATAATGTTTTTATCTTTAGGAAACTGAAGATCACGGTTGTCGATCATTACAAAATCATTTCCGGTGCCTTGATATTTATAAAATTCCATAAATTTTTTGATCTAATATTTTGTTTCATATTTAATTTTTTTAACCACAAAAGCGACAAAAGATATTTGAGTTTTTTTTATTATTAACAAACAAAAATTTTCAAAAGAATAAAAATCAAAGATTTTTTTTAACTAAAGTGTTCTTATCTGAGGTTTAATAATGAACTTAAATACTAATGTGTTAATCTTTTGTGGTTAAAAAATCCGATTTTACTTAAATTTAAACATGCAAAATTACTACAATTAAAACAAAAAACGAACAGTGTTAGCTGTTCGTTCTCTTATTTATAAACGTTTTACCTAAATCCTCGCCCACCTCTGTTTGAGTTGTTGTCTTGAGAGGAGGAATTATTTGATCCTGAACTGTTTCTAAACCCTCCGCTATTTGAGTTCCAGTTGTTGTTTGAAGATTCATTCCTGAATCCGCCGCTGTTTGAATTGCTTGAGTTATTCCTGAACCCTTCGGAATTAGAGTTTGAGCCAGAGTTCGAATTATTTCTGAATCCTCCGCTGTTATTCTGAGGACTTTGAGTGCTGCTTCTGAAACCGTTATTTGGTCTTTGGTTGCTATTCTGACCATTGTTTCTAAAACCTCCATTATTATAATTTCCATTATTCGGAGTATCTCTGAAGCCATTATTTGGCCTTGCAGAGACTGTAGGAAGTGATCTTTCGATATATACTTTTCTTCTTGAATTATTATAGTTGTGATAGTAATATGGTATGCCGTTATCATAATAATAATTAATATCATTTCTATAATAATATCCGTCATTTCCCCAATATCCACCGCTTCCGTAATATCCTTGTGGAGCATAATAATACCCGTTATTATAATAAGGATCTCCATATCCTCCTCCTGCATATCCTGTGTCAGTATAGAGTGCGCAGGATGTTAAACTAGCCATAGTAATGATACTAAATGCTATCTGAAAAAAATTTCTCATAATTTTATTGTATTTTTTTTTTCTTTAAAACTTTTTTTCCAATTAAGGTATCCGAGGATAGCCATTATAGTAAATACCAAATATTGCACCGAAGTGATTCCAAGTCCTTTATAAATCATCATAGGTATACAAATAAAATCTCCTATAATCCAGAAAACCCAGTTCTCAATGCGCCTTTTCGCCATAAACCACATCCCAATCAAAAATATTGATGTGGTTGCTACATCCATCCAGTTTCCCCAGTCAAGGTGGTAGAGGCCTAGGTTTGTACCTTCCATTGAAAACTGATTGTCAATATAAGGTTTATAGTAATAGACCCCAGTTACCAAGATTAAGCTTAAGGCAAAAAGTAAAATTCCATATTCCCATTCTATTTTTGAAGCCCATCTAACTTCAACGTGTATGTTGTCATTAGAATTTTTTGCCCACAAAATCCAGCCGTAAATGCTCATTACGGTATAATATACATTGATCATGCAGTCTCCCAACAACCCAAAATTGAATAAAATATACACATAAATAAGGGTAGAGATGATTCCGGTAGGATAAACCCAAATGTTTTTTTTAATAGAAAAATAAACACTTAGAATCCCGAAGACTGACGCAAATGATTCTAAGAAGATTTGGGATATTGTATAGCTTTCATAGGGCTTTACGAAAAGATCGTATAAATTCATGTGACCAAAAATAACAAAAAATTATACACAAAAAAAAGGTTTAAATATTATGAAAATCAGAAAACTAAATTTTTATATTTAAAATTAATGCCTAATTTTTGTCAATAAACGTTAATGTTTCTAAATTTTTTATATTTTCGTAAATCTTTAATAAATAATAAAATATGTCAAAAATTTGGGTTAAAAAACCGATGAGCGCCTATGAAGCAGACATTAAGAAGAGTCAGCTGAAACGCGTTTTAGGAAAATGGAGCCTTACTGCTATTGGGATCGGAGCTATTATTGGCGGAGGAATCTTTGTACTTACAGGAACGGGAGCTTACTATAATGCAGGGCCAGCATTGGCACTTTCTTTTGTAATTGCCGGTATTGCCTGTGTATTTGCTGCTTTATGCTATGCAGAATTTGCTTCCATTCTACCGGTTGAAGGATCCGCTTATGCTTATGCTTATGGAACTGTAGGTGAAATTTTCGCTTGGATTATCGGATGGGGATTGATTTTGGAGTATGCAATGGGATCAATGACGGTCGCCGTTTCCTGGTCCGGGTATTTCAGTAAACTCCTCAAAATGTTTGGGCTGCATCTGCCGGAATATCTTACAACAGACCCGCAAACATATATTGCAGCAGGAAACTCTGGTTTTTCAATGAATTTACCGGCATTTTTTATTGTTTTATTTGTAATTTCCATTCTATTAAGAGGTACAAAAGGAGCTGCAAAAGCAAACAACTTTATCGTAATGCTTAAAGTTTCTGCAATTATTTTTGTAATCATTGCCGGGGCTTTCTTCATCAATCCTGCAAACTGGACTCCTTTTATTCCGGAAGCTACAACAATTACTGAGAATGGTGTTTCGCACTCGGCATACGGTTTGGGTGGAGTTGTAGCAGGAGCATCTGCGATCTTCTTTGCATATGTAGGATTCGATGCGGTATCCACACAGGCGGGAGAAGCAATTAACCCTAAAAAGGATGTCCCTTTTGCGATCATCGCATCGTTGATCATCTGTACACTTTTATATATTTTAGTATCTCTTGTTCTTACAGGAATGATGCATTATACAGACTTCAATCCGCTAGGAAAATATCCTGATGCAATTAAGGCGCCGGTAGCCTATGCATTTGATATTGCAGGTCAGGCTTGGGCTGGTTATATCATTACGATTGCTGCTACAGTAGGCTTGATTTCTGTATTAATGGTAATGATCATGGGACAATCAAGAATTTTCCTAGGAATGTCTAAAGACGGTTTGATTCCTAAAACTTTTGCAAAAGTAAATCCTGAAACGGGAGTTCCTACAAAAAACCTTATCATTTTAGGAATTGTAATTTCAATTATAGCTTCTCTTACCCCTATTAATGATTTAGCTCACATGACAAGTTTCGGAACACTATTTGCGTTTACGATGGTTTGTGTAGCGGTTTGGGTATTGAGAGTAAAAGAACCGAATTTACAGAGAAATTTTAAAGTTCCTGCTTTACCGGTGATTGCTTGCGCAGGTATTGCAATTAACGTGTATTTGATTATCAATTTAAGTAAAGAAGCGCAAATGTATTCTTTGGCTTGGCTGGCAATCGGATTTGTAATCTATTTCCTGTACAGTAAAAAACACTCGAAAATTCAGAACGGGGGTTATGGTGAAACTTTCAAAGCAGAACAGGAACCTTTAGAAAAACCAGAAATAGATTTATAAAAAATATAAAACTTAAATCCACAGAATTCTGTGGATTTTTTATTCTTATGAAAAAGATTTTACCATTTTTATTTTCATTCTTAGGGATATTTTCATTTTCGCAGCAGATCGAAAGTTTTGAGACCATTTTAAATGATAAAATAAGCATACGAGCGTTAGAAATTTATAACAATAAAGTTTGGTACAGTGGAACAGATTCTAAATTCGGATTTGTTGATTTGAAAAATTCTAAAAATCAAAAGCAAATCAAATTATCGGAGAAAAAACTACAGTTTAGAACTTTGGAACAGGATAAAAATGCCTTTTATGCTATAAATATTGAAAGTCCGGCAGATTTTTTTAAAATAGATAAAAAAAGCTTGAAATATAAAGTTGTATTTAAAGATACCGCAAAAACAGCTTTTTATGATGCTTTACATTTTGTGAATGATAAATTAGCTTATACTTTTAGTGATACTGATAAAGACAATAAACTGAAATTAGCCATTTTTAAAGATGAAAAATGGAGTATATTGAAAAATAATATTCAATTGAATGAAGGGGAAGCTGCATTTGCTGCAAGTAATACGAATATTGCTTCATCAAAAAAATACGTATGGATGGCAACAGGCGGAAAAGCTTCCAGAATTTTAAGAATGAATTTAAAAGATCAAAAATTCGAAATTTTCACTATGCCTTTTGTTCAGGGAGCATATTCGCAAGGAATATATTCTATTGATTTTTCAGATGATAAATTCGGGATTGCCGTTGGTGGGGATTACACAAAGCAAGATGCAAATATCAATAATATCGCTACCACAAACGACGGCGGAGGAACTTGGCAGATTCAGGCCTCAGGACAAAATGCGGGATATACAACATGTGTAAAAATTAAACCAAATTCTAAAGGAAAAGAAATTATTTCCGTTGGAGACCAGCATATCAGTTATTCTTCGGATTTTGGTAAAACCTGGAAAAAAATTTCGAATGAAAAAGGCTTTTTTGTCTGCGAATGGGTAAATAGAAATACCGTTGTTTTTGCAGGAAAAGATAAAATTTCCGTTATGAAATTGAAGTTTTAATATAGAAGTTGTTTAAACTTATTTAGACAAAAAAGTTCCAAGAAAATTAGCAATTTTGGATTGCAATTTAAAAAACTAATAATCTGGAACTCATCAGTA
>NZ_FTMM01000031.1 GCF_900156075.1 Chryseobacterium sp. RU37D
TGTTGTACTATTTGCCGTAGCTACAATATCCAGTGTGGCACGTGGAGTGGTGGTATTTATTCCAACTTGGGAATAAACAATAGAGTTAATAGCCAAAAAGGCTATTACATAATAGTTTTTCATTCTTAAAAGTGTTTAATTAATGTTTGAAAATTTATATTGTTATCTAATTAAATCGTTAGATAATTTATTAGCTATAATATACATTCACTGCGCTGTGCTACATTAAAAATATTGCTGAGAAAATTCGGCAATATTACATGATCATTCGTCCTTGTAAATCATAAAATTGTTTATACTTTAATGTGCATTATTTAAGTAACTTATAGATAATATACTGTTATTCTTCTCAAAAATTGCTGAACAAAATTAAAACCCTTTAAATCCAAAATATGTAGAACTTTTTATATCGAAAGCGTCATATTTGTTTTTTTAAGTTAACAAGTCTTTACTTGCTTTTTATTATTCAGAAACCATTGTGCATTTAACAGAGATTAATTTTTAACTATTCAACCTTCTTTTAAATACAAAAAAAATCAAATATCGAATCATCATAAAAGGGGCTATTTTAGATCGTATTCTTGTTGTTAAACCTTTAAAGATTTTTGCAAAGTTGTTATTCATTGAGAATTGCCTGAATAGTTAAGGGATATTAATTTCAATACGCTTTCTGATTTGAATTTTATCCTTGAAAACCTACAAAATTGTGTTGATCTTTCCGCATTTGAACTGAAAGATTAATTATAGAATAGTTGAATAAATTTACTTGAAATTCTTTGCTTATATATTCTCTATGCCCTATCAATAAACAGTTTTTAGGGTTTTGATTAATGCCATTAAAGTAATTTATATCATGGACATTTGCAGACGGAAAATCTGATGAGTGAAAGATTTCATTTATCACACATCGCATGAAGTTTGTACCCGAAATATCTTGTTTTCTTTGCAGCACAATATCTAGATGCTGATTTTACAGGTTTTAACAGGCGTAGAATCTACAATAAAGACTTTGGTGAAAGATCAAGTGAACAATCTTTTATTCTATAATTCCTGAAAGCACAACGGGTAATTTCATATATTATAATCCTAATCGGGAGTAGGATAGAACGTGAATAGAAACAAAAATTCACGGTAAAAATATCCTAATGCAATTACAAAAATCGTGCATTAAGAAAATCGTTGAGGGGTTTCATGAGTTTAAAGACTTTTGCCAGATTTTTTACTGCATTGTTGTCCAGCATTTCTTCGTTCTTCAAATTATAAACAACGATGAAGCTTTTCAGTTTCAAATATTCAGTCATTGGATCTTCTTTTTCAAAGCCTTGTGGAACTTTTTTCAACTTATCATCCTGATCCAGTTCCGGAAAATGTTTTTTGAAATCCTTATTATTTAAGATTGTAAGGAAATCTTTTCCGTATAACGAAATTTCTTTTCGAAGTTCTTTTAGAACAGAAGATTCAGGCATGTAAATTCCTCCGGCGATGAAAGATTTTTCGGGTTCTAAATGAAGATAGTATCCCCCTTTTTGGTTACCCTTTCCCATTCCCAAAGACGCTCCGAAATTGGTTTTGTAAGGAATTTTATCCTTGGAAAATCTTGTATCACGGTAAATCCTGAATAAAGATTTCTTTGCATTGATTTTTCCTAATTCCTCATCGAATGCAGACATTTCTTTAATCAAGTCTTCAAGAAACTGAATGAAGTTTTCCTGAGATTCAGTGTAAAGATTTTTATTTTCTGTGAACCATTCGCGGTTATTATTTTTGTTTAATTTTTTTAAAAAATCAAAAACTTTTGGAGAAAGGGTTGTAGACATAATTTATTTTTAACCAAAATTAATTAAAAGTTTCGTGTCTTCAGTTAGTAATGTTTTATTTTGTAATTATAATCTATAGGATAGGAGATGGAAATTTAAAAAGAGTATTTATTGTTGTGTTAAACATAAAAAAAATATAGTTTTTCTGAGAAAATTGCAAAGCGATTATCTTTTTTTAATGTTAAATTATCGTTTCTGTAATAATACTTAAAATGTAATTCAAATAATAATTGTATCTTTGCAAAAATTTTAAAATATTTAATGAATTTATTTACGGAGACCAATTTAAGTCCTGATATTCTTAAGGCAATTGGCGAACTGGGTTACGAAAGCCCGACAGAAATCCAAAAACAGACTATCCCTTTTATTCTTTCAGATATTCGCGATTTGATCGCACTTGCGCAGACAGGGACAGGCAAAACAGCAGCGTTTTCGCTTCCGATTTTGGATATGATTGACGAAACGAGTCGCAAAATCCAGCTATTGGTGCTTTGTCCGACACGGGAATTATGTCTTCAGATTGCTAAAGACATAAAAAATTACTCCAAATACATGAAAGACATCAAAACTACAGCAGTTTATGGTGGAAGTAGTATTATGGAGCAGATGAGATCTTTGAAGGATAAACCGCAGATTATTGTGGGAACTCCGGGAAGGGTGATTGATTTGATTAACAGAAAAGCTTTGGATTTTTCTGCCATTCACTGGTTGGTTTTAGATGAAGCTGATGAGATGCTTTCAATGGGTTTCAAAGACGAATTGGAAACAATTTTGAGCGAAACTCCGGAAACTAAACAGACTTTCTTGTTCTCTGCAACGATGAACAAAGAGGTGGAGAGAATTTCTAAAAATTATCTGACAAAGCCGCACAGAATTTCTGTAGGTTCTATTAACGAGGTTAAAAAGAACATTAAGCATGAATATTATGTAGCAGGTTACCGTCAGAAAAAAGAGGCGTTGAAGAGACTGATCGACTCAAACCCTAATCAGTACTCAATTATTTTCTGCAGAACCAGAATGGAAACTCAGGAAGTTGCAGATTTCCTGATGCAGAACGGGTATGCGGCAGATGCACTTCATGGTGATCTTTCTCAAGCGCAAAGGGATACGGTAATGAAGAAATTCAGATTAAAAAACATTGACATCCTTGTAGCGACAGATGTTGCAGCAAGAGGATTGGATGTGAACTCTTTGACACATGTTATTCACTATTCTTTGCCTGATGATCCGGAAGTATTCGTTCACAGAAGCGGTAGAACGGGTAGAGCAGGGAAAGATGGTATTTCAATGGCATTGATTAAGCCTGAAGAAAGCAGAAAGCTAAAGCAGATCAAATTTGCTACTAAAATTGATATCGTGGAAAGCACAATTCCTACAGGAGAAGATATTATCAAAGCTCAGGTTGGAGGTGTATTCGAAAGCTTATTTGAAGTTCATGAAGATTTCTTCGAGTTCGATGATTCTTTAATTCCTGATTTGTCTGCATTTACAAAAGAAGAGCTTGTTCATAAATTACTTCAGTTCCAACTGAAGGATCTTGCACTCTATTATAAAGACAGACATGACCTCGCTGAGCAGAAATTGAGCACCAGAGATGATGATGGTGGATCAAGGAGAGATAGGAGAGACCGTGACAGAGATAGAGGAAGAGACAGAGACAGAGGAGAAAGGGATCGTGGCGGAAAACCTAGAAGAAGAAACGAAAATATGGTAAGATTCTTCTTTAATCTAGGTAAAAAAGACCAGCTTAAAAAGCTTGATGTATTAGACATTATCAATAAGGCTACTTCTTCCGGAAAAGGTAAAAAGAGAGCGGAAATCGGAGATATTGAAATCTTAGAGAAGTTTTCTTTCTTCGAAGTTGAAAAATCATTTAAGGATAATGTGTTAAGCAATATTGGATCAATGAAATTCAAAGGAAAAGAAATGAGAGCGGAAGTGGCAAACTAAACGCTTAAAATGATAAATGAAACCGGCTGAAAAGCTGGTTTTTTTTGATTGATAATCAGGTGTTAATGCAATGTTAACAAAACTTAATGTAGGATTGTTTCAGGTAAGGGGCTTTTTTTAGAAATTTGCACACGAATTATAAAAATTTTAAAATGGGAATTGGTAATATTTTCCACGCTTTTCAACCGAAAGATAAAATCTTCTTTGTACTTTTTGAAAAAGTAACAGAAAACCTGGTGGCAATGTCTGAGGATTTCAACCACGGAATCAAAGACTTCGATCTGAATGACGATTCTATGTTGAAAAAGATGAGCAATTATGAGCACAAAAATGATGAACTTACACACGAAATCTTCGTAGAATTAGGAAAAAACTTTATCACTCCTTTTGACAGAGAAGATATTCATACGTTAGCAACAGGATTAGACGATATTGCAGATTATATCTACGCTTCCACAAAATATATTTTCTTGTACAAGTCACCGGAAATGAAGGCGTATTCAGATTTTTCTTTGCTGATCCATAAAGCATGTCTTGAAATTCAGAATGCAATGAAAAATCTTAAAGGTTTCAAAAATATGGAGCAGGTAAAAGAAGCTTGTATTAAAGTAAATTCTATTGAAAATATTGCAGACGATCTGCTATCAAACTCAATGGTAGAGCTGTTTGAAACAAACGATGCAATCAACATTATCAAAGTTTCATCTGTACTTAATTATCTTGAAGTGGTAACTGACAAAGCGGAAGATGTTGCCAATACAATTGAGAACATCATGATTAAATACGCTTAATTAATAATTATAATTAACAGATGGAATTTCCGATTTTACTTATAGTTATTATTGCACTAGCTTTGATTTTTGATTACATCAACGGCTTTCATGATGCTGCCAACTCAATTGCGACTATTGTTTCTACAAAAGTTTTAACTCCCTTTCAGGCTGTTCTTTGGGCGGCACTTTGGAATTTTGCGGCTTTCTTTATCGCGGCTTATATCATTGGAGAATTTAAAATTGGTAATACAATTGCCAAAACGGTGAACGAGAATTTTATCACCCTTGAGGTAATATTTTCAGGACTTGTAGCCGCCATCGCATGGAATCTTTTGACATGGTGGTTTGGTATTCCTTCATCTTCTTCTCATACTTTAATCGGAGGATTTTTGGGAGCGGCTTTAATGCATGCTTTCATGATAGATTATCATAATGTGGTTGCTGCTCAGCCAGATTTGGGATTTTGGGACACTATTAAAGTTGCTTTCAATCAGGTTTTACATCAGAGTGTAGTGAAGTTTGAGAAGGTAATTCCTATTTTTCTTTTCATTTTTATGGCTCCAATTATAGGTATGGTTATCTCGATTATCATTACATTGATTATTGTTCATCTTTATAAAAGATCAAATCCGCATAAGGCAGATAAATCTTTCAAGAGGTTACAGCTGGCTTCTTCGGCTTTATTCAGCTTAGGCCACGGTTTGAATGATGCCCAGAAAGTAATGGGGATTATTGGTGCGGCGCTAATTTACTATCATGTTGAAATGCTTCACGATCCGGTTTATATCAATATTCCTGCTGCAGGGCGTTTCGATTATTTTGCAGAGCATTATCTTTGGGTTCCGTTGGTATCATTCTTAGCCATAGGTTTGGGAACCATGAGCGGTGGTTGGAAAATCATCAAAACAATGGGTACAAAAATCACAAAAGTAACTTCTTTGGAAGGAGTAAGTGCTGAAACAGCAGGTGCAATTACTTTATTCATTACAGACCACTTTGGTATTCCTGTTTCTACGACACACACCATTACAGGTTCTATCATCGGAGTTGGTTTGACGAAAAGGGTTTCTGCCGTAAGGTGGGGAATTACCGTAAGTCTTCTTTGGGCTTGGGTTCTTACCATTCCTATTTCAGCAGTTGTTGCTGGGATTACTTATCTTGTTGTAACATTTTTTTAAAATTTAAATTAAATAATTGATTTATCCCTTTTGCAAATACAAATAAATCTTCTAATTTAAATTTTTAACCGAAATAAAATCAGAATTAATATTATATGAGAGGCCGTTTCACAATTTGTGAGACGGCTTTTCTTATGAAATTATCCAATACTTGGACATGAGAGATTTTGTGTATATGTGGTTCTTATCTAAATCATTTAGCTATGATACCTCTTTTTTAAAATTTGTTGTATAGCTTTTATTTACATAAGCACACCTAAATCATTATGTTGATGAGTTTCAGAGAATTTCTACTTTTGTTTACAAATGATTAATTCTTCTTATTGGAAGCATTATAAAAATTGCTTTCTCATCCATACTTTCATAATTCCTTCACAAATAGGTTAATATTAGTGTAAATCCATTATAAATATAAAAGATAAGTAAAAAATAATAAAAAAATATTTTTCATTAAGTGTCTTATTATATTATAAAAAAAATATTTAATTAAAATTTTTATTTAAAAGAAAATTTTAATAAATAATTATTAATAAAGAATAAAAAATATATTTAAATTTTGAAATGATAAAATTTTGTTATCTTTTGAAAAAATTTTATAAAAAAACTATAATTAATTTAAAAAAATGAAAAAAAATCTGAATTTTTATTTTTTCTTATTTCTTTTTTTGCTTACTTCTTGCAGTAGAGAAGATATAACAAAAAACGAAGAAAATCAAAGTACATTAGCTCGCTCATCAATGTCAAAGTCTGGCGGCCCAACGTCTAAAGTCTCTTTAGGTTATCTAAGTTTCTCTAAGTGGTTTCCCAATACTTGGAATGATATTCAGTATGAGGATCTTACCCATATCGTAATGTGCTTTCTTTCACCAGCATCTGCAACGGATCCCACAATTATTTATTCCGGAGATTCTCACGATTTTGATAACTATCCATTATCCCAAAAGGATTTCTTTGGATATGCAAATGAGCTGGTTCCGAAAGCACATGCAAAAGGTGTAAAAGTAATGTTCGCATTGCACGATTATAGTAATGGAACAAAAATGCGTGGCATTTTTGCTAATGAAAATTTGCGTGCTGCTTTTATAAATAATCTTATTACTATCTGTAAAAATCATGATTTTGACGGAATAGATTTAGATTATGAATATCCTTCTTCACAAAGTGATGGTATAGGAATTAAAAACTTTATTATAGATCTGCATAATGCGGCACAGGCAAATATCAATAAACCATTCAGTATTACAATGGCATTGGGATATGGAGCTTTTGCAGGACAATATTTAGATTTAAGCACGCTCAATAATTATTGTGATTTTTATAATATTATGACATATGATTATGATGCAACATGGACGTCGTATTTCGGCTTTAATGCTCCTCTTTATAAAGAAGCTTCACAGCAATTCACTAATCAGAATTGTGACGCTTCCATGCAATATTATAATCTACAGAGGGGGGTTCCTAAAGATAAATTAGTATTAGGATTGCCATTTTATGGCTATAGATATAACAATTATACCTCCTTATATGCACAAAAGCCTACTAATAACGGAGATGGCTTACAGTACAGAAATATTTATTCGGATTACATGAACAAACCAGAATGGGCAAGGCGTTGGTCTCCATCGTCACAGGTTCCATATTTGGTTAATCAGAGTACGTCACAAATGATAACTTATGATGATGAAATTTCTATAGCTGCTAAATGCGATTATGCTAGCGCAAATGCTTATCGAGGAGTGATGTGTTGGGAATTATCCAGGGGGTTTATACAAGGAAAGTCTCCTTCAATGCCTCTTCTAAAAATTATGGGGGATAAAGTGCTTCGTAATAATTCGTACGGAAGTACCGGTCTAGAATCTGGATATATATGTAAAATCGCAACCATGCTAGATCCAAATAAAGTATTAGATGTAAATGGAGAACTATCTATTGATGGAACACAATGTGTTATGTGGTTCTACAAGAATTCAAACAATCAAAAATGGAAACTTACCAAGCTTCCAAATGGGAATTACAAACTGAACCCTTTACATGCTCCTTCTAAAGCTCTGAATGTACTCGGCGGAGCAAATGCTAATAATAGTGCTGTTGATATATCTACAGATAACGGATCCAATGCACAGCAATGGACAATTACAAAATTATCTTCTAATATTTATACTTTAATGCCAGCCTGTGCTCCAGGAAAAATTCTTAATATTCCTTATAGCGATCCTAGTAATGGGAAAATAGTAAATATTTATCAGAACAATGCTGGGTATAATCAGAAATGGATCATAACAAGATTAGAATAATTAATATAAATACTGAAATTTCAATATAAAAACCATTTATTTTGTATTTGAATTCTACATAAAACATGATCATATATCCAGATCAAATGAATTAGAAATTGTGATCGTCATTGAAATTAAAGTAAATGACGATTTTTTTTGTGTAAATTATTAACCTGAGATTGGCTTGTTCCTTTTGTAAATGCTAATAAATCTTTATTTAAATATTTGAAATAATTTTAATTTTTGTCATTCCTCCAAAATAAGCTTAATATTTTTCACTAATAAATAAAATAAAATATTTTCAATCTTAAAATTAGAATCTTAACTACCAAACAACAAAATTTTTGTTTTACAAAGCGTTGAAAATCGTATTTTTGTTCAAACTATTTAGAATTATGGAATTTTTAGACAGATACCAGCAAATCGTTGCGGATGCCGTTACAAAATATACTTTTAAAGACAAGCCTGCAGAATTATACGAGCCAATGAATTACATCATTTCACATGGTGGAAAACGTCTACGTCCCATCATGGTTTTAATGGCATGCGACTTATTTGGTGGTGACCTGAAAGAAGCTATAAAACCGGCATTAGCAATCGAATTTTTCCATAATTTCACACTGATCCATGATGATATTATGGATGAAGCACCTTTAAGAAGAAACAAACCTACAATCCATACTTTGCATGGGATCAATGTGGGAATTCTTTCCGGTGACGGATTAATGCTGAAAGCTTATAAGTTTTTCGAAGATCTTGAGCCCGAGATTTTTAAGGCTTGTATTAGAATTTTTACGCATACAGGCTTACTTTTATGTGAAGGTCAGCAATATGACATTAATTTTGAAACTCAAGAAAATGTGACTTTTGATGATTACATCAGAATGATTACTTATAAAACGGGAGTTTTAAGTGCTTCATCATTCGAGATTGGGGCATTGATTGCAAAGGCTAATTTTAAAGATGCCAAGGCAATTTTCAACTTCGGAAAACATATCGGTATTGCATTCCAGATTATGGATGATTATCTGGATGTTTTTGGTGACCAGGCACAGTTTGGTAAAAAACATGCAGGAGATATTTACGAAAATAAAAAAACGGTCCTTTACCTAATGGCCAAAGAGCATGCAACCGAAGAGGAAAGAAAAGAACTGGATTACTGGTATTCTAAAAAGACAGATAACATCGACAAAGTATATGGTGTAGAAAAGATTTTCAGAAGAACAAAAGTAGATGAAAAAGCCTTACGATTAATTGAAAAACACAACGAAATCGGGCAGGGCTACCTTCAGAAAATTAATATTCCGGAAGAAAAGAAAAAACCGTTTGCCGAGCTGGCAAATTATTTATTAAGAAGAGAGAGCTAAATTAGGTCGCAGTTTATAGGTCGCAGATCGCAGTTTACCCGCAACCTATAAGCCGCAAGCTCATACCTATAAAATGAAATTCAGGACAGAAGTTGATATTAAAGAATCGAAAAAGAAGATAGGGCTTGAAGATAAAATATTTTCAATAGGCTCCTGCTTTGCTTCTGAAATGTCAGACCTTTTGCAAATGGGGCAATTGCAGACCATAAACAATCCTTTTGGGACTATTTTTAATCCTTTTTCCATTGGTAATGCCGTAAAAAGGCTTCACGATGCTGAATTTTATACGGAAGAAGAGCTGATTACCTTTAATGATGAATTCATTTCACTCGATCATCACACGAGCTTTGATACCCGCTATATCCATCAGACCTTGCAGAAGATCAATGCAAAGATAGAAGAAGGAAATTCTTTCCTTCAGGATTCTGACTGGGTTATCATAACGTACGGGACTTCATTTATTTATCAATTTATCCCGAAACAAAAATTAGTTGCGAATTGCCATAAAATTCCACAGAAATTCTTTGAAAAAAGACTTTTGACCAATCAGGAACTGGCTGATTCTATCTACAACACTATTTTGAATTTAAATGACATCTGTAGAGATGATGTTCAGATTTTGCTTACTGTTTCGCCGGTTCGTCATACAAAGGATGGAATGGTTGAAAATCAATTAAGTAAATCGAAATTAATTGCAGCCATTCATGATACTTTTCCACAATTTGAAAACTGTCATTATCTTCCGGTTTATGAAATTTTAATGGATGATCTCCGAGATTATCGCTTTTACAAAGAAGATATGATTCATCCTAATAATCAGACGGTTAATTATATTTTTGATAAATTTGGGGATGCCTTTTTTTCGGATAAAACCAAAGATTTTATTAATGAGAATTTTAAAATTAATAAAGCTTTAGAGCATAAAACAAACGACGAAAAAGATCCAAAATATATTGAGTTTAAAGAAAAATTAAATCAAAGAATTGAAGTTCAGCGCCAAAAAGTAAAACATAAAATATTTTCAAATGATTGATTTTACAAAAATTGATTACTTGAAAGACGGAAACGTAAGAAAGCAAAGGGCTTATGAGATCTTATTAAAGTACCGGATTTTCGAAAAATTAAAAGAGTACTCTCCAATTTTAGCGAGAACAATTCCCATTGAAATTTTCGGATAGAATAAACCGGTAACTAAGCAAAAGCTTATCGTCACATGATCACTGAATACAAAATATTACAGGAAAAAAGAGAGTATTTTAAACAAAAAATAATAGAACTAAAGAAAAAAGCAATCAAACAGAACCCGCTTTCGGAATAGTGCTGGGCCTGGATAATCCTTATGAAGATCTATTAAAAATGTAAAAGAAAATGATTGACACACATACACATTTATACGCGGAAGAATTTGATGAAGACAGAAAAGAAATGATTCAAAGGGCTTTAGATAAAGGAATTACAGAATTTTATCTCCCAGCCATTGATTCAGAATCGCACGGAAAAATGCTGCAGCTGGAAGCAGAATATCCCAACCAGATTTTCTCAATGATGGGACTGCATCCCTGCTACGTAAAGCCTGAAACTTGGGAAAAAGAGCTTGAAATTATTGAAAATTACCTTAATCATAGGGATTTTCCTGCCATTGGTGAAATCGGAATTGATCTGTATTGGGATAAAACAACATTGGATATTCAGGTAAAAGCTTTTGAGCAACAGATAGACTGGGCAATAGAAAAAGATTTACCAATCGTCATTCACACAAGGGAAAGCTTTGACGAAACTTTTGAAGTGCTGGAAAGAAAAAAACATCCTAAGTTGCGCGGGATTTTCCATTGTTTTTCAGGAAATTCAGAGCAGGCAAAACACGCCATTGATTTAAATTTCATCTTAGGAATCGGTGGGGTAGTCACCTTTAAAAATGGCAAAATAGATCAGTTTTTAAATGAAATTCCATTGAATAAGATCGTTTTGGAGACAGATTCTCCTTACCTTGCCCCAGTTCCGTACCGGGGAAAAAGAAATGAAAGCTCGTATCTGGATTTGGTTGCTGGAAAATTAGTCGATATTTATAAAACAGATTTCCGGGAAATTGATAGAATAACAACAGAAAACGCTAAAAAACTATTCAAATATTAGTTCAATAGGGAACGGGCTTTAGCCCGTTTTAAAATCAAAAATTATTCGAATCGGCTTTAGCCAAAACATAAAGAAAACCTTCCTGCCCGGAAGGTTTTTATTTTATTTTTTTCGTGTAAAATTCTTGTTCTTAGGTTTTTTTAATCCAAGCGAAGCTGCGGGTGATGCGGGCTTTTTTTTGTTCCTGTCAGGTCTTGAAGAGCCTTGTGTTTTTGGCTTTTCTGCACCAGACTGTACAGGTTTATTGTTAGAGTCCCGTTTTTGGGCCACCAGATCATCAGTATGGAAAGGATGGTTCTTAATAACAGGAATCTTCATCCCGATAAGCTTTTCCGTATTTTTCAGGTTTAATAGATCCAGCCCGTCTACGAAAGAGATAGAAGTCCCTTCGGCACCGGCTCTGCCCGTTCTCCCGATTCTGTGTACATACGTTTCGGAAACATCGGAAAGCTCAAAATTTACTACATATTTCAGCTCGTCGATATCAATCCCTCTTGCAGCAATATCAGTGGCGACCAAAACCCTTGTTTTTCCTGATTTGAAATTGGTTAAGGCATTCTGACGGGCATTTTGAGACTTATCGCCGTGTATGGCCTGAGTTGAGATGTTTTCTTTCAGAAGTTTTCTGGCAATTTTATCAGCACCATGTTTTGTTCTTGCAAAAACTAAAACTGATTCTGAAATATCGTTCTTTAAAATATGGGTTAAAAGATTGAGCTTATTCTCCCTTTCTACAAAATAAACTGATTGCTTTATGGTTTCAGCGGTTGATGAAACAGGTGTAACTTCCACTTTTACAGGATTGTTCAGAATAGAGTCGGCCAGCTTCTGAATTTCAGAAGGCATGGTAGCAGAGAAAAATAAGGTCTGCCTTTTTTGCGGCAAAAGCCTAATAACTCTTTTCACATCATGTACAAAGCCCATATCCAGCATTCTGTCGGCCTCATCAAGCACAAAAATTTCAAGGTTTTTTAAGCTGATGATTCCCTGAGATATAAAATCCAGCAATCTTCCCGGGGTTGCTACCAGGATATCAATGCCCTTTCTCAGTGCTGATTCCTGATTTCCTTGCTTTACACCACCGAAAATCACCAGATGTTTTAGCGGTAAATATTTTCCGTAAGATTTAATGTTTTCTTCAATTTGTATCGCCAATTCTCTTGTTGGAGTTAATATTAATGCCTTAATATTTTTATTTGGCGTTTTATTTTTAGAAAGGTTCTGTAGTATGGGAATAGCAAATGCTGCTGTTTTTCCGGTTCCTGTCTGCGCGCAACCCAAAAAGTCTCTGCCCTTTATGATCTCCGGGATTGATTTTTCCTGAATGGGAGTTGGGTTGGTATATCCTTGTTCCTGAATTGCTTTTGCAATAGGTTCTATGAGGTTAAGATCTGTAAAATTCAAATGAATTGTTTTTTTAATTAAATAAAAATTCCTTCAAAATGAAGGAATTATGTTCTGCAAAGGTAGGTTAAATTTTTTTAGTAAATTAATTCACTTTTGTCCACTGCTGGTTCTTTCTTAAATTTTCAAAAAATTTGTAAACTTCAGCAAGTTTTTCTGTTCCGTGTTTGCCGTAATCTTCGATATGTTTCTCAGTTCCGTCTGAAAATTTTACTCTTAAATGTGATGAAGGAAGATCTGAGATATTTTTTTCTGCATACTTATCATTAAGATTTTTTACATTCAGGCCGTCTAGTAAAGTGATTAATTTATTATAATCTTCTTGTTTGATAGTTCCTTTGAAAGTGCCTTCACGTGGCTTAGAAAATTCATCTTTTGAAGGCTTATCATTAAAATTAAAATGCTCAGCTTCAAAAACTGCAGTTCTGTCCGGATTGATGGTCATTTTAAAAACAGGGCAGAATCCGAAACAGGCTGTAGCATTATATTCAATTCTAGAATATTTTGAATTTACTTTCTGAGAATTGCAAGAAAATAAAAGCATAAATGTACACAGGCTTAGTAAATATTTCATAGTTAAAATTTGCTTTGGGATCTTTCAATAATTGTTCCAAAAGGAAGAAAAATGTAATTATTAAATAAAATTAATAAAAGTAGGAATTATAAATTTCCGGTATTAATTAAGTTAAAGTAAATTTTTGTTATTTTGATGTCTATAAAAATACCTCATGTATAATTTCCTAAAATCAGTTGTTAAAAATATAATTCCTAATGAGATTCTTATTAAAAATGAGGATCGGTTTAGAAAGCTTTTAAAACCACTTTATATGGGAAACAACCATGAATGCTCGATTTGCGGTACAAAACTGAAAAAATTTGCAGAATTAAATAATGGACAGCTCATTTGTCCCATCTGCGGAAGCTTACCAAGAACACGTAGGCTTCACATGCTTTTGGAAGCTGAATTTTTAAGACCAGATATTATTTTTCTGGATTTCTCACCTCCGAGAATGTTGTACAAAAAGTGGAAAAACAAAATAGATATTTCCTATTTTCCAACTGATTTTGAGAATGAATTTCTCTCGGATTATCATTATGATATCACAAAAATCGATTCTGAAGATGAGAAGTTTGATTTAATTGTCTGTTATCACATTTTAGAACATATTATTGACGACAAAAAAGCAATGGCAGAAATGTACAGAGTTATGAAGAAAAACGGAAAAGCCCTTATTCAGACTCCGTTTAAGGACGGTGAGATTTATGAAGATTACAGCCTTGCTTCTCCTAAAGAAAGATTACAGCACTTCGGGCAGGAAGATCATGTAAGGATTTATTCTGTTTCCGGTATAGAAAGTCGGTTGAAAGAAGCGGGTTTTACAACGGAAGTAAGAATTTTTGATGAAGATAATTATCAGGGATTTGTAAAAAATGAAGTGGTAATTATTTGTAAAAAATAAAAGGAAAAACTTTTGCTCCTCCTTTTTATTAATATTTATCCATGAAGTTGCTTCCAGATGGCGTCTTTTAGTTCCATAAGACCTTCACCGGTAACACCTGAGAAAAACAGAGGCTGTTTATTTTCGGGGAATTCTGCAGCGATTTCCTTCTTCAGCTCATTATCAAGAAGATCAGATTTTGAAACAGAAATAATGAAATCTTTATCCAATAATTCAGGAT
Organism: Chryseobacterium sp. RU37D; assembly: GCF_900156075.1. Classification (GTDB taxonomy): domain Bacteria; phylum Bacteroidota; class Bacteroidia; order Flavobacteriales; family Weeksellaceae; genus Chryseobacterium. The sequence goes on from NZ_FTMM01000031.1 coordinate 14,582, forward strand.
TATATTCTTTTAGTTCATTTTCTAAAATTTTAAACTCCTGGAAGTGATCTTCAGAATCAGCTGGGATTAAAAATAATAAAATTGAATTTCTTTCAATATGTCGTAAAAATCGGTGCCCCAATCCTTTACCTTCCGCAGCACCTTCAATAATCCCTGGGATATCTGCCATTACAAAGGATTTGTAATTTCTGTAATCCACAATTCCTAAGTTGGGCGTTAAAGTGGTAAATGCATAATTGGCAATTTTCGGCTTAGCAGCAGAAACAGATGCTAAAAGCGTAGATTTTCCTGCATTTGGGAAACCAACAAGACCTACATCCGCCAAAATTTTAAGCTCGAAAACAACATAACCTTCCTGCCCTTCCATTCCCGGTTGTGCGAATCTTGGAGTCTGGTTAGTAGAAGATTTGAAGTGCTCGTTTCCTTTTCCTCCCATTCCTCCTTCCATCAGGATGATTTCCTGTCCGTCTTCTAAAATTTCGCCGATGATTTCTCCATCTTCATTTTTAGCGATTGTTCCGATCGGAACTTCGATATAAACATCAGCTCCGTAAGCTCCGGTTAATTGGTTTTTTCCTCCGTTTTCACCACGCTCCGCTTTTACGTGACGGGTGTAACGAAGAGGAAGCAAAGTCCATTCCTGAGCATTTCCTTTCATGATAACGTGACCGCCTCGACCTCCGTCTCCACCGTCAGGACCTCCTTTGGGAATATACTTTTCACGGCGAAGATGCGCAGATCCTGCACCTCCATGACCGCTTTTACAATGAATCTTTACGTAATCTACAAAATTTGACATAATTTTAATTCAAGGTTTTATGTTTAAGGTTCAAAGTTTTAACCTTGAATTTGGAACTTTGAACCTTGAATCAAAAATTTTATTTTTGAACCTTTTCTACTTCAGCGAAAAGTTTTTCAGAGATTTCGTTGATGTCTCCTACACCGTTGATCTCTACATATTTACCTTGTTGTTTGTACAATTCGGCAACTTCAGCTGTTTTTGCGTAGTATTCTTTTATTCTGTTTTTGATGACCTCAACATTGCTGTCGTCTGATCTTCCGCTGATTTCGCCTCTTTTTAATAGTCTTTCAACTAAAATAGTGTCTTCCACTACCAAAGAAAGGCAAACGTCAATCTCGTCATTCAGTTCTTCTTTTACGATCTTTTCCAAAGCTTCTGTCTGAACAGCCGTTCTTGGATATCCGTCGAAGATAAATCCTGCAGCATCGGTAGGTTTTCTGATTTCGTCAATCAGCATATCTGTTGTTACCTGATCCGGAACCAATTCTCCTTTATCGATGTAAGATTTAGCCAGTTTCCCAAGCTCAGTATCATTTTTCATATTGAATCTGAAAAGATCACCTGTTGAGATTTGCTTTAAATTGAATTTTTCGATTAAGTTTTGCGCTTGAGTTCCTTTTCCACTTCCTGGAGGGCCGAACAGAACAATGTTTATCATAATGTTGTTTCGCTTTTGGCAATTGGCGAATGGCCTCTTGCTTTTAGCTTTATTAAGTTAATATTTTACTTTTTATTTCGATTTAATATTTAAAGCTAAAAGACAGTAGCTAATAGCTATCGGCAATCTAATGATTGATTTGTCCGTCTTTTAGCTGGTACAGATTCGGCAGGTTTCTTCCTAGCTCGTCATAATCCAGTCCGTAGCCTAAAACAAATTTGTTTGGAATTTCCTTCCCGATATAATCCAGCTTAAAATCTTTTTTATAAACTTCCGGTTTCAGTAGGAAAGAAGCGATTTTTACAGATTTGGGACGTTGTGTCTCGTTGAAGTACCTGAAAAGGCTTTCAACCGTATTTCCTGTATCCACAATGTCTTCGACAAGGATGATGTGACGGTCTTTTACGTCTTTCGTTAGCTCCATTTTCTGGTATACGATTCCTGTAGATTCTGTCCCTACATAAGAACTCATCTGGATGAATGCAATCTCACATTCTCCCGGATAGTACTTTAAAAGATCTGAAAAGAACATAATCACTCCGTTCAAAACCCCAATAAAAACAGGTACTTCATCCTTATAATCTTCATAAATTTTTAAAGCCGTAGCTTTTACAATCTCCTGAATCTCGGTGTCCTCCAAATAAGGAACAAAAGTTTTGTCGTGAACTTTAATACTTTCCATAAAAATTTTAGTAGGCGGCAAAGTTAAGGATTTTTGATGAAAGTTTTTGATGAGTTTGGTTGGGATTGTGTTTTAGTGTATTATTATAGTAGCTGTTCTAGGTAATGCCTATAATTTTGCATTTTTCCAACAAGATCAGAAATATCAACGTAAGAAGTACTTTTATCCGTGAAAACGATGCTTTGATTATCAATCGAATCTTTAATGGTCTCATTGGTTTCTAAAGAAAAATGTGTTTCCAAAACCTTAGCCTTAAAATATCTGCAAGATTTAGATTTTTTGCCTGTTTCCAAATTTTTCAAAGGAATGACTCCGCTATTACAGCTACGTTTTGCTTGCATGCTGCGCCTCTTCTACGAACGCTTTTTTGCTGATCTATCTCGCTGGATTCTACCGTAAAGTAGCATTCATCAAACTCAATCATACCTTCTAAAATGTATTTTCGTCACGTGCTCCCATTGCTTTCGAAGTTTATGAACCATTGCTCAAACTGGCTCATAGTGCTTCAAACCCAATTGTTTTAGAATCTCTTCTGCAATCTTCCTCCGTTTCAAAATGAGCGGTAAAACTAAATATATCCATATAACTAATTAATCACTAATAGATAAAAGGAATTATTTCTAATTGCGGATATACATAAAAAGTTTAAAAATTATTTTTCAGTGAGTTTAAAATTTTGTACTTTTGCAAAAAGTAAATAAAAAACACAACGATGAATAAAAACAGACATTCTATCTAAATTATAGTGCATTTTCTTAGATGCCTATCTTGAGCTATCTTCTCAGAGAACAAAAATCTTTTAACATATTTACCTACAATTTAAAATTGTAAAAAAACTCATTATAATTATTATAAACACTTTTATGAAAAAAACACTACTTATGATTAGCTTGGTATTGGCTAATTACTTATTTTCTCAACAAGCAACATATACTATGACGAGTGATGTTCCTATTGGTATGACTTCTATAGGAACAGACACGTATAACATGACTGTTTTCTATCATAATTTAGAGCGGGGTCTTTTGATTGATTTGGCTAAAAAAGCAAATGATATTACTGCCACTCCTATTGATTTTAGTATTAATGCAAGAGGAGGGCTCAATCCTTTTTTTACGATAAAAGGAAATAATGGAAACTTAGGAATTGGTACTAACGATCCTCAATATAAACTAGATGTGATAGGCAAATCTTCTTTTACGGACAATATGAAGGTTGCAGGGAAAATTGAAGCTAAGGAAATAAAAGTAACCACTACGCCTACCGCGGATTTTGTATTTGAGAAAGATTACAATCTTCCAAAATTAGAAGATGTAGAAAAGCACATCAAAGAAAAGAAACATCTTCCCGAGATAGCCTCAGCTAGGGATATGGAAAAAGAGGGAGTAAATATCGGAGAATTCCAAATCAAACTATTGCAGAAAATAGAGGAACTTACCTTGTATTCCATTGAACAAAATAAGCAAATTAATCAGCTTAAAAAACAGGTTCAAGAACTAACGTCTGCAAAAAAATAAGCATCATGAAAAAACAATTACTATCGCTATTTTCTTTGCTCATAGGTTTTTTAGGCTTTTCCCAAACTGAAGTTTACTTCAAATATGATGAAGCCGGAAATCAGCGATACAGAGGGACTAATTCTGCTGCTAAAACGGTTCCGGAAGAAATAAAAAAAGTTGAAGAAGTAAAAACTGCAGCTGCAGTAAAACAGGAACCAGTAATTGATGAAAAATCTTTTTGGAAGCAGATTAGACTGTATCCGGTTCCCGTAAATGATTACTTGACCATCGACTGGACAGAGGAAGTAGACGGCCTTATCGAATCCGTTTCACTATACCAGCACAGCACGGTTCACTGGAAATTCCAGCAGCAAAATATTCCTGATCTGAATCGAAAGCTTAAAATCAATATGACCGGCTATGACTGGGGTATTTACGTTCTTCATTTTACGTTAAAAGACGGAAGGGTTTTCAGCAGAAATATTACAAAACGATAAAACTTTTAACCAAAATAATTATTAACGAAATGAAAATGAAATTATTTTCATCATTTATACTGTCCTTGTATTCAGTACTGGGCTTTTCGCAGACCATACTGTACCAGGCAGAAAGCACAAGCCGTACGGTTCAGGATCCTCAAACCGTTATTTTAACAGAAGGGTTTCATGCAAAATCCGATGTATCCAATCCTTTTATAGCTAAGATAGGTCCTACAACAGAAAATCCGGGAGGAGGACCTGCTGATTCAGGAGCAGGAGCAACCAATCCATCTGGAACAACTGCTCCTGCAGGACAAAGTTTTCATGATACGAAAGGAAATATAGAAGTAAATGGAACCGGACAATTGCAATTTACATTGCCTGTAGCTTTACCGCCGGGAGTAAAAAGTGTCGCTCCACAGGTTAACTTAGTATATACCAGTGGCACTGGAAATGGTATTGCAGGCTATGGTTGGAATATATCCGGCATTACATCTATTTCAAGAATAGGTAAAAATATTGAAAAAGATGGAACTGTTAAAGGGATACAATTAGATTACTCCGATCTTTATAGTTTTAACGGACAGAGATTGATTTTAAAGTCGGGAGAATACGGAAAAGATGGTGCGGAATATGTAACAGAGAAGTATTCTAATGTAAAAATTAAATCTTTTGGTGCTGTCACAGGTCAGACATCGCAAGGGCCTGAATATTGGGAAATTACTTTCGAAGATGGATCACAGGCTTGGTACGGAGCCACGAGTTCAGGAAGTAGCACCGCAAGAACACCATTGGAATATAATATTGTTAAGTGGAAAGATCCGCAAGGGAATTATATTACTTATACTTATTCACAGGCTGTCTCTGCCAATGTTGCTGTAATATCAAGTATAGAATGGGGAGGGAATGAGACAATGGGGAAACCACATTTTAATTCTATTTCTTTCAATTACCTCAATAGAACTCTAAAAGAAACATCCTACGTTAACGGTATTAGTTTTAGACAAGGCTTGATATTAAATTATATTTCAGTATCTGCAAATGGAGGTCTATTCAAAAAATACCAGGTAAACTATAAAGCAGATGAGAACGGTAGTATGTATCAGCTTGTAAAATCTATTACAGAAAGCAATGGGAATGAACAAACGGCTAATGATATAACATTTAATTATGAAAACCCTGTAGCAGATGACTGGAAAGATAGCAAAATTAAAGACAACCAATTATATAAGAGTGGTATAAACGGTGATTTTGACGGAGATGGTAAATTAGATTTATTAAAATTAGAAAACGTTGAGGATTTATTTCTTTATAAAGATATATTTGGCAATACCTTACCGGCTAAAATTCCATTAGGAAATATAGGAACTTTTTTCGAAAATGCAACTAGTTTTACAATTAAGAACACCAATGATGTTGTATTACCCAGACAAGGTTTTATACTCCCTATTTCTATAAGTAACGGAACTACTGGTGAATTTTTTACTAATGATTTAAAGTTCCCTGTCTATTCAGTGAACCCCTCTAATGTATTGGTAAAAGAGTTCGAAAAGACTTTACTAGCGAGCAAATACGATAAAACTGCGGAGATTAATAACAATAGCCCTGCGCTTTTAAAATGTATGGAAATTCCCCGTGGTACGTGTAATGGGACTGTTTATATCAAAACAACCAAAACGATACCTACCAACCTTAGAGAAATTGATGTTGATGGGGATAATATTTCTGAAATACTATTAGAAGTAAACGACCATATTACAGAAACCACCGTAATATTTACACCTGGCTTATATCCTAACAGAAACGATGTTATCGTTGATAAAAAAAGATATATATTGTTGCACCCTTATGATTCGGATATTAATACCAGGGCCACAGAAATAGCTCAGACTAACGGCTATTTCTTTAAAGAAAATATTCAAGGTGATTTTAATGGTGATGGAGTTACAGACTTTATAAGTTCTGCAGTCAATCCGTTTTTAAAGACTTTTATTAAAAATCCGAATAATACCTATAGTCTTCAAGATGTTCCGTTTTTTAAATCAAATGGATTAATCGAAGGATTGATCGGAAATGCTGTACCGGGAGATTTTAATGGAGATGGCAAGACAGATTTGCTTGTTCCGAAAGCTGACAAATCTTCTGATTGGTATCTTTACACTTCAAATGGGAAATATTTTGAAAAAGAGTTAAAATCAAATTTAACTTATTTCCAGATTGGTAACAGAATTATTGAACAAAACAGTCATCATTCAACGTGGGAGAGTACTTGTAATTGGTCTGTACAGGAATACTACACCTATGTGGCCGATGATTTAGATGCCGATGGCAAATCAGAGTTTCTTACCAATCAGGTAATACTAAGAGATCATCAATGGAGTTCTCATTTTTTACAAGAGTATACCCATATTTATGCCGATATATTTACCACTACAAAAAACTCAGCAACTAATATAGAATTTTCAAAAGCTTATTCTAAAAGTTACAAATTTCCAAATGTAGTAGTTCCATTTTCCACAACAACAATGTATAGAGGTGGAAAAAAAGCAGTAATACTGGGTAAGCCTGACAATTGCGGTTATGCAGATTGTGAATCTTATATTTTTATTGAAGTTAATGGTGTTAAAGATATTTCGAAATATTCTAAAATCAATTCCATAACACAGGGAGGTATTACAACAAATATTGATTATAAAGAACTCAATGGAAATAATAATCCGGGATTATATGCCGGTAATAATAATTTAGCATATCCATTTATAGAACTGGATAAAGTTCCGCAAACTTATGTAGTTTCCCAACTCTCACAAGCAGGCAGAAAACAAGATTTCAGATATAGAGGATTTACAGCTCATCTACAAGGGAAAGGTATGATAGGTTTCCGCCAAGCCGCCCGCTCCTCATGGTATGCTGATGGTTCTGAAAACACTAAAGTATGGTCAGGTACAGAGATTGATCCGTTGAATGAAGGTATTCCTGTAAAAGAATGGTCTATTAGAACGAATAATGAAAATCAAATCTTCCCGGCAGACATTTCTGAGAATAATACACAATTATTAAGCTTTAAATCTACATTATATGATAGCTATAAATTATTAAACGGACAGGTTATCACCGGACCTATTGCAGATTCCGATAAGCCGAAAGTTGTAACGGCAACTGTAATAAAAAGTACAAAAGCAAAAGATTTTTTAACAGGTGTTCTTACAACAGGAAGTATAACATACGGAGATTACTATCTTCCGCAACAGAGTACTACCAATATTAATAACGGATACGCGGTAACGACTTCGAATTTTGAATATATTCACAATCCATCAGGCATAGGATCAGATTATTATATAGGTCGTCCTAAAACGAAGACTGATCAAGTTTCTGCATATGGCGATAACAAATCTTCGAAGGAAGAATATGTTTATGAGAATAACCTATTAAAAACCTTAAAAACATGGAACAGAGATAATACTGGATATTTGCTTGAAACCTATAATTATGATGGGTTTGGAAACATTACTCAAAAAGTAATCAGTAATAGTATAGATTCTCAAACTCAAACTACAACAGCTGAATATGAAGCTAAAGGAAGATTTGTAGTAAATAAAACGAATAATTTGGGATTAGAAACCAATATTACCTATAATAACTGGGGACAAATCTTAACACAAACTGATCCTCTTGGAAATGTTCTTACCAATACCTATGATGCATGGGGTAAACTTTTAACTTCAAAAACAAACATAGGAGGAACGACCACGTATCAATATGAAAGGGATAATAATTCCAATATTATTGTTACTCAAAATGATCCTGATGGCGATATTTCAAAAAAATACACCAATAAGCTGGGGCAGGAATATAAGTCTTCCACTAAAGCTTTCGGACAAGGACAATTTATTTCCCAAGAGACTCAATATGATGTTTTAGGCAGAAAAATCAAAGAATCCGAACCGTATTTTGAAGGGCAAAGTGTTTCCCAGTGGAATACTATTGTATATGATGATTCTGTATTCCCTGCTAAAGCAACGGCTACAGCATTCACCGGGAAGCAGATGGAAACTTCTGTTTCCGGCTTAACTACTACTGTTAAAGAACTGAATGGTTATGGAAGAACAACATCCAAAACAACCGATGCCTTAGGAAATGTAATTTCTTCTACTGATAAAGGAGGAACAATTCAATTCACATATAATGCAGCCGGAGAGCAGATCAAAGCACAATATGCTGAAAATATTGTCACAACGAAATATGACAGTTGGGGAAGAAAATCAGAATTTAATGATCCATCCAATGGCTTATACAAGTATGAATACGATGGTTTCGGACAACCGAAGAAAACTATAAGCCCGAAAGGAACCAAAGAATATACGTACAATAATCTTGGACAATTAATTTCTCAAAAAGAACTGTCGACAACAGATGGAGGTCAGGCTACCAATAAAGTTATTACTTATACCTACGATAATAAAGGTAGGGTCATTGCAAAAAGCGGAACTTCAAAAGGAAAACCTTACAGCTCAAATGTTTCTTATGATCCACAGGGAAGGCTATTATCATCTTCGGAAAGCAGCAATGGAAAATATTTTATTGAAAAAGGAATAACGTATGATGATAAAGGAAGAGTAACTTCCTACGAAAAGCAGTTGTATTCTTCAGGATTGCTTACAAAAATACAAATAGAAAATATATACAGCCCTTGGAGTGGTGAACTGTATCAGGTTAAGGATAAAACTTCCGGAAAAGTTCTATGGGAATTGAAAGAAACCAATGCAAAAGGTCAGGTTTTACAGGCAAAACTTGGAGCTGCGAACGTAAATAACGTTTATGATGCTAATGGATTCTTGACAAGCGTTAACCATTCTTCAGCAGTAAAACCAAGTATTCTTCAACTTTCTTATTCATTCAATGCCATTAAAAATGAACTGAATAGCAGAACAACAGGAGGAGACTTTAATATTGTAGAATCATTTGATTATGATGATAACAACAGATTAGTGAACTGGACAAATCCTGTTACAGGAATTAAGCCTTCAACAAACAGAAATGTTTATGACGTCAAAGGCAGAATCATGGAAAATGACCAGGTAGGAACCATGAAGTATGAAAACTCTTCCAAGATCTACCAGCCAACGGGAATGACCTTAAATGCCGCAGGAACACAGAATTATAACAATGATTTAATTCAGAGCATTGCTTATAACGAAAACAACGATCCGGTATTCATTGATGGAATGAAAGGAGATGTGGCTTTCCAGTACGGGCTCACAAGCATGAGGCAAAGAGTTACCTACGGAGGTAATTTCAGTATCGACGGCGATGGGAAATTCACTAAATTCTACAGTGAAGACGGAAGCTATGAAATCTTAAAAGATAATACAACCGGACAGGAAAAACATATTATTTATATTGAAGGAACACCTTATGAATCAAATATTGTATATTTAAAGAACTTTACGGAGAGCAGCGGTTCTTATAAATTTTTACACAAAGATTATATCGGAAGCATCCTTGCTATCAGCGATGAAGCAGGAAACAAGCTTGAACAGAGACATTACGATGCATGGGGTAATTTCACCCACCTGCAGATAGGTAATGGAGCCATTATAACAGATAAAAATATCATTGATAATGCTTCGTTATTAGTAGAAAGAGGCTATACTGGGCATGAGCATTTTGCAGAAGTAGGAATCATCCACATGAACGGGAGATTATATGATCCTTTGCTCAGAAGATTCTTAAATGCAGATGAAAATATCCAAGATCCTTACAATACCCAGAATTATAATAAATATGGCTATGTATTGAATAATCCGCTTATGTTTAATGATCCGAGCGGGGAAATATTTGGGTTGGTTCCCATTGTTTCTGCAATTGTTATAGGAGCTATAATAGGTACGGCAAGTTATTTGATATCAGCATTTATAACAGATCAGCATATTACTCTGGGAGGATTTTTTAAGTCTGGAATTTTTGGAGCGATCTCCGGAGCGGTAACCTTTGGGATAGGAAGTCTCTTTCAGCCTGCATTACAGGCGGCACAGGCATCAACAGGCTTTTTAAGTGCTTTAAATGAGGTAGGCATAAGCCTTTTACAGGCAGGAGTACACGGTTTTGCACAGGCTACATTATCTTTAATGCAGGGCGGCACTTTTGAACAGGCCTTTGTTTCAGGGGCATTAGGAAGTGTGGGAGCTTCAGCTTTCAATGCGGCGGCAGGTAATTTTGCCAACAGTGCAATAGGAACAATTGTTTCAGGAGCTGTTTTAGGAGGTGTAGGTTCTGAGCTTTCAGGTGGAAACTTCTGGCAAGGTGCTTTAATTGGAGGTATTGTAGCTGGGTTGAATCATACGATGCACCCTATCAGTAGTAATAGGTTATTAAACAATGATGGAGACGGTGGAAAGAAGAAAACAGTAAATACTAATAATAAAAAAAACTATAACACTGTAAAGAAAGGAACTAAAGTTATTGGAGATATAGTTTCAACATCTGATGATGCACTTGGGATAGCTTTTGAATTAGGAGGGCATAAAATACCATTTAAAAATTCTCTAAAGCCTTTTGGATCTTTTTTGGGGAAAGCAAATATTGGTTTTAACATTGGCTTTAGTGCAATGGATACTATTGATTATTTTAATGGTGAGATTGGTGGTTCGAGATTAGGTTTTAATTTGACTTCATATGCTACTCCAATAGTTGTAGGGACCGAATTTGGTGCTGTTTCGGGATTTTTAGCAGGAATGGCTTTTTCCGCAGCTGATATGTGGATATGCAAATAAAATTTCCAGTTAGAGTTAAGCTACATTTTTGTAAATTTTGTTTTGATTGTTAAATTCTTCTATTGTTTGATAATTCAGGG
>NZ_FTMM01000011.1 GCF_900156075.1 Chryseobacterium sp. RU37D
AAATAAAATTTGTTTAGGATAGTGAAATATTAGTATATTTATATGAGTAGAATTTTTCATATAATTTTTTTTTAGACCGCGTTATGCGGTCTTTTTATATTAAGAAGTTGATGATTTGATATAGAATAAAACACGCTAATTAAAATTTTAATGTTATTCTACCAGTAAAAAAAATTCAAGTTTTAGTAAGTACTTAACTCTTGGGAGCTTAAATAATACTTTGATATAATTGTCTTATCTGTAAAACTTTTCAACAAAGTTTATTAACATAACAATTCCAGATATTACCATAGTGGAAAAGCCAAGAGTATAAAACCATTTTATACTAATCCGTAATATAATTTTCTTCATAAGATAAGAAGAAAGTATTGCGGCGCATCCTACAACAATTCCTATTTTAAAAGAGGTGATTGTAAATAATCCGAGGTATATATAGGTGCTAAGTTTTACGATATTCAGTGTAATCTCATTTGCAGCCCTTGTAGCAACAATTTGCTGATTTGTCATTCCGATTTTCATGTAAAATTTATTAAAAAGAATTCCTCCGGCACTGATAAAACCTGAAGTAAGACCTGCAAAAAGACCTATGGTAAGTAAATTTACTACTCTTAATTCTTTTTCTTCAGTTTTATAATCTTTACCTTTAAATATTTGTGGTAGATTTCCAATAAGGAAAAGAGCCATGATTAATTCAACCCATAAAGGTTCAACATATGTAAGCATCCAACTTCCCAACAATACACCTGGTAACGCTGTCGGTAAAAAAAACGAACAATCTTCCAGTTAATATCCTTATAAAAAATAACAATACGGGAGAAAGAGCTGCTTGAAGTCCCAATTGATAAAACAGCAGGAACCTGAATCACAGGTAGAAATCGATTAAGAACAGATAACAATATCAGTCCCGCACCACCACCACAAACCACACTTATCCCAAATGCAATAAAACTGCATGCAAAAATTACTACGTAAAGCATATTAATAAATTAATGGAGGGGGTGACAATTGTGTAAGAAATCATCCGTCGGAATCATAGAAAATAAATTGACCAAAGGACGTTGAGCAATTGAAATAAGAATGTGAAAAAGAATTGCACATCTTAAATAATTTTGAAAGCTATATATCAAGTCAATTGAACTTATTATTTCAGTTTTAGAATAAAGCTGAATTCTATTATATCTGGAATAAAGTTTTTTCCAGGTCGAAAGAATTTTTATCATTATGTTTTTTTTAATATTAAAATTATAATATATTGCCTTTATGCTTAACTTATTGAATAAAAAAGGTCTTTATATGCTTAATTTTCAACAAAAAGCATATTGTATATTTTTTATATTCGTATTTTGACTTTTTTTAAAACTATTATAAAATGTGAAGTCAAATTAAATCAACTCTACATTTATTTTTATCTACTAAAACTTCCGGTAGGGAAAGAGCTAAAATTTTGCGTCATGGAAAGTACTGTATGAACTGCTGCATTAGCTGGAATTGTCTGCAACAAAGGCTTTAATGTAAATGGTAATGGGCTGTTATCAGGATAAGGTTCTATGCTAATGACAATCGTTTTTTCTTTAAGATCAGTAGGAAATGTAAGCCCTGTCGGTGCATTTTTCAAAAAATCTTCCCCAGGAAAAGCAGGCCCGTTATTCGCAGATTCTTTATATTGAGATGTATTAGCATTATCGTCTGCAATGGATGGACTGGTAAAAGTTCCTGTACTTACAAATATTCCGTTTATTACTGCCCATCCCTCATACTTCCAACCTTCCGGTAATGTAGGAAGCGATAAACCCGCAACAGCAGAACCAGATGAATTATCCAGAAACCAAACACCACTTTCTTCGTTGGTCATAGCCCCACCATCTGTAGGTGTTGCCAAGATGTATTTTCCCGCTGTTGTAGAAAAATTATTGCCTAAAGCTGCAGTGTGATATATACTTGCAGTACCTGTATTTCCGTTAAAGTCTCCAGCCAGAATATGAACTTTGCTTGGTGCAGGATCGTCATTTGTAGAAGGCTCTATAGTAAGTATAAAAGCTTTAGCTGTGCTCAATTGTTCATAAGGAACAGGGAACAATGTTTGTGACAATTGTCCGGAAGAATTTACAGTAAATCTACCACTAGAAACAGGCACTCCGCTTACCATAAGCCAACCTTCATAGACATAATTACTTCCTAAATTTTCTAAACCGTGAATACTTAATGTAAGATTTTTTGTAGTTGGAGGATCATTATCATTATTACAAGAGCTAAGTAATAAAGAAGTGATTGTCAATGAGCTAAAAACTATTTTTTTCATATTATTAAAATTGTAATACAAAGTAAATGTGAAAAATAATTATACATTGTTAGAATTCTAACAAAAATTTATTTTTCAATAAAATCTTACCTTTTTCCCATAGAAGAAAATCATCTTCCTGCAGTTCGTTGATTAAAAGATTAAAGGTAGAGCGTGATGTTCCTATCAATTTTGCCATTTCGGATTGAGAATAGGGATTTTGTACTAAAATTTCACCATTCAATAGTTTTTGAGAAGCAAAACCGTCATCCATCATTTCTTTTATAAACTCAATGGCTCTGGTCTTGGTATTTCTAAAGAGCATTATTTGATATTTCCGCTCTATTTTTCTGAATTTATAACCAATAAATTTATAAATACTGACACTGAAATTATTATTACCTTTCATTAGCTCTTCAGCTTGTCTCAGAGTTACATGGCAAAGCTCAGTCTGGTTTTCTACTGCTTGTGCAAATTCTTTTCTTGTTTTTTGGTTCAGCATCACACTTTCGCCAAAGATTTCTCCCTTTTTAAGGTAAGCGGTTACAATCTCTTCACCAGATTCTTCCCTAAACCCAATTTTTACCTTTCCTTTACTTATCAGATAGAATTTTTTTGCAACATCTCCTTCCATGTATATAAAGTCATTTTTCTTAAAATGCAGAAAAGTATGGGTATCTGCAAAAGATTTGAACTTATGCGGACAAAGCAAGTCGAATAAATTAATATTCTCGAAATACCAAAATTGATTCATTGTATATTTTTGTATTTTAAAGTTGTGTAAAGTAAAAAGAAAGAATATTGTAAATAATCAAGGTATATATTAAGTGTTAAGCTTTACAATATTCAGTGTAATCTCATTTGCAGCCCTTTTAGCAACAATTTGCTGATTTGTCATCCCAATTTTCATGTAAATTTGATTAAATAGTATTCCTCTCGCTCTGATAAAACCTGAAGTAAGGCCTGTAAAAAACTAATGGTAAGTAAAATCTACTATTCCTAAATCTTTTTCTTCGGTTTTATAGGTTTCTAATAAGGAAAAAGAGCCATGATCAATTCATAAATGTGAACATATGTAAGTATCCAACTTCACGGCAATATATAAGGTAAGGTTGTTGGTAAAAAGCGAACAATCTTCCAGTAAATAGCCTTATAAAAAATGACAATATGTGAGAAAGAGCTACTTGAAGTTCCAATTGACAAGACATTAGAAACCTGAATCACAGGTAGAAATCGATCAAGAATAAATAACAATATCGGACCTGCACCACCACAAACCACATTTATCCCAAATGCAATAAAACTGCATGCAAAAGTTATCACGTAAAGCATATTAATAAATTAATAAAGGGTGAGAATTTTGTAAGAAACCATCCGTTGGAATTATGGAGAAAAAATTAACCAAAGGACGGTGAGCAGTTGAAATAAGAATGTGATAAAGAATAGCACATCTTAAATAATTTTGAAAGCTATACACCAAGTCAATTGAGCTTATTATTTCAGTTTTAGAATAAAGCTGAATATTATTATATCTGGAATAAAGTTTTTTCCAGGTCGAAAGAGTTTTTATCATTATGTTTTTTTAATATTAAAATTGTAATATATATTGCCTTTGTGTTTAATTTATTAAATAAAATCAGTTTTTTTATGATTAATTTCAAACAAAAATATAATATCTATTTTTTTTATACTTTTTTTATTAGCGAAAAAAATAAATGACGCTAATAGATATTAACAATTAAATTAAAAAAGTCATCCGATTGCGAGAAAAATATTTTAGAGAAAATTGAGAATAATTGCGTCTTATTTTTGGGAGAGTATTTTGATGAAGAATTTGCGTATTATGAATTTTAAATAATGAAGTATGTTAAATTATTTACTCTTACTTACTTATTTTTTGATAGATAATATTTTATATTGGTAATTGATTTGTACAATTGGAAAAGCAATAATATTAAAAGTGGGTAAAGAGCTATTCTATAATAATATTTGATTTTTAAAACTATGTTTCGGCGGCGGCAAAGCCGCCGCCGAAACATAGTTACAACATCGGATGCCGTTCAAATTCTTTTTCTCTATCGAATAAGTATCTGTAGGTGGCTAGTTTTCTTGTCACCGTCGTATCCAGATTCTCTGCAATTTTTACCATTTTTGGGTTAAAATCACCAATCCATTGCAATTCGGTCACTTTAAAATCAGTATATTTTCTCAAATGTTGAGTTCCTTCCCAAATCATATAGCCATCGATACCTTTTGTTTGCCATTCGGGAACAACTCCAAAAACAAGCCCTACCATTTTCTCATTTTTCTTAAATTTTTTTATCCAAAGGAACTTAAGCTTTTCCCATAAACCAAATTTTCCGTTTAAGTATTTAAGCCATTGATTCAGATCCGGAAGATTCATCCACATGGCAATCGGTTTTTCCTTTTCATAGACAAACCAGGAAATATGTTCGTTTAAAATAGGCTTCATTTTTTTAAACATTTTTAATACCTTCCCTTCGCTCATCTGTTTCCCTTCTCCGTGTGTGGCCCATGCTTTATTATAAATTTCGGTGAAATCTTTTGAAAATTTTTTCAGTTGATCCTTTGTCATCGGTCTTGCAGATATGTCGGGATTTCTGCTGTGTTTGGCATGCATTACAGTGAAGACCCTTGAGACATCGGCAAAGATAGGCCTTGAAAAGCACAGCTGCTCAAAATAAATTTTTAAGCCATAATTCTCAAAAAGCCCTTTATAATAAGGAAAATTATAGTTCATTCCATAAAGAGGTTCGATAAAATCTTCAATCAGGAGCCCCCAGAATTTATCACGCTCCCCGAAATTGATAGGTCCGTCCATCGCTTCCATTCTTCGCTCCTGAAGCCAGTTTTTGCAATAGTCAAAAATAAAATTGGCAGTTTCCTGATCATTGATACAGTCGAAGAAACCAAACCCTCCCGTAGGCTGCTGCTGCTTGTAAAGTTTGTTCACAAAAACAGCAACTTTTCCCACAATTTCACCTTGCTTATTTCTGAACAAAAACCTGCTGCATTCTCCATTTTTGAAGAACTTATTTTTTTCAGGGTTAAAAATTTCCTCAATATCCTTATTTAAAGGTCTGATGTAGTTTTTGTCATGTTGGTAAAGTGTTGACGGGAATTCTAAAAAATCCTTTTTCTGAGTTTCATTTTTTACTTCTTCGACAATAATCATAGTATAAACTGAGAGTGGTGGTGAAAGATAATGTTTTTCGGTCAAAATAAATATGATCAACAGATTTTATCCGTATTTTTGTGCAAAATAAATAAAAATGGTTGATTTTACTGATAACGACGATGATATTTTCACAGGAAAAGAACATACGCCTATAAGGAAAGATGCTTTTGATAAATCACCACAGGAAAAAATAGAAAAAATTACAAATCTTTTCGGAGAAATTATGGAAACATTGGGGCTTGATATGACAGACGATTCCCTGAAAGATTCTCCGAGACGTGTTGCTAAAATGTATGTCAATGAAATTTTTGGAGGGCTTCTTCCCGAAAATAAACCGGGAATTTCTACTTTTTCAAACAAATATAAATACCGCCAGATGCTGGTAGAAAAAGATATTACGGTATATTCTTTCTGTGAGCATCATTTTTTACCAATCATTGGGAGAGCGCATGTTGCTTATATTTCAAATGGTGAAGTAATTGGTCTTTCCAAAATCAACAGGATCGTAGATTATTATGCTAAAAGACCGCAGGTTCAGGAGAGATTGACAATGCAAATCGTCGCTGCTTTAAAAGAAGCTTTGGGAACAAAAGATGTGGCTTGTATTATCGATGCAAAACATCTTTGTGTAAACTGCAGAGGAATAAAAGACACGGCAAGTTCTACGATTACGGCAGAATTAAGCGGAATTTTCAGGACCAATCCTATTACAAGACAGGAATTTCTACATTATGTAGGAAGTCATGCGAAATTAGATTAAATTTGAATTAATGGATTATCAGATTCTTAAAAATATTGTTGATGAACAGCTTCTCAGATTTGAAGAAATGTATGAAGAAGACTGGTCGTATAAAGCTTCTCCCGAAAAATGGTCTAAAAAGGAAATTTTAGGGCACCTTTGTGATAGTTCTTTGTCAAACATCAGAAGATTTATAATCACACAGTATAAAGAAAACGAGAATATTGTTTATGATCAGGATTTTTGGGTAAAAGCTCAGGATTATCAGAATACTCCCACTTCGGATATTATCAACCTTTGGAAGTTTCTGAATTACCAGATCGTCCGCACCGTGGAAAATTTACCGGATGAAGCTCTGCAGAGAAACTGCGATATGACAAAAAACGAACCTCAGATTTTCACGCTGGAATTCATCATCAATGATTATATTGGTCATTTACAACATCATTTAAAAGCGATATAATAATGATAAAATTTAAAAAAGTTTCTGATAAAATTTTCATCACGACCATTATTTGTTGTGACAGGATTTGTTTTGACTAATTTTTAAATCTTTAATCATTAAATCTTTTAATTAAAAAAATAAATGCAACTAAAAATATACAACTCGCTTACCAGCGAAAAAGAAATATTTAAACCCATTTTAGACGGAAATGTAGGAATGTACGTGTGTGGACCGACGGTTTACAGCAATGTACATTTGGGAAATGTAAGGACTTTCCTGTCTTTCGATTTCATTTACCGAAGTTTGATGCATTTGGGGTATAAGGTGAGATACGTAAGAAATATCACCGATGCAGGTCACCTCACCGACGATGGAGACGTAAATAACGACCGTTTCGTAAAACAGACCCGCCTTGAAAAATTAGAACCTATGGAAATTGTACAAAAATACACAGTAGATTTTCATAAAGTTCTGGATTTGTTCAATCTATTACCTCCTAATATTGAACCTACAGCAACCGGCCATATCGTGGAGCAGATTGAATTAACCCAAAAATTAATTGAAAAAGGATTCGCTTACGAAAGCAATGGCTCCGTATACTTCGATGTATTGGAATACAATAGAAGAGGTTTAAATTATGGTGAATTGTCAAAAAGAAATATCGAAGAACTTTTCGCCAATACCCGTGATCTGGACGGGCAAGGTGAAAAGAAAAACCCACAGGATTTTGCCCTTTGGAAAAAAGCTTCCCCGGCACATATTATGCGATGGAATTCGCCTTGGGGAGAGGGCTTCCCGGGATGGCACCTTGAATGTACTGCAATGAGCACGAAATATTTAGGTGAAACTTTTGACATTCACGGAGGTGGAATGGATTTGAAATTCCCACACCACGAATGTGAAATCGCACAGGGAAAAGCCTGCAATGATACAGCTCCGGTGAATTACTGGATGCATGCTAACATGCTGACCATGAACTCTCAGCGTATGAGTAAATCTACAGGCAATTATATTTTGCCAATGCAGTTGGTAACTGGTGAAAATGATTTCTTTGAAAAGCCTTTCCATCCGTCTATTGTCCGTTTTTGCTTTTTACAGGCTCATTACAGAAGTGTTTTGGATATATCCAATGATGCGATGATTGCGAGTGAAAAAGGTTTCATCAGATTGATGGAAGCGTTGAAATTATTACCTTCAATCCAAGAAAATTACAAAAGTAACAAGGATGTTGATCTTTTTAATAATTTATCACCTAATGCTCTTCCTTTTGACGTAAAATCATGGGTTAATAAATGTTATGAAGCTCTCAATGATGATTTTAATTCTCCTATTCTAATTTCTTATATTTTTGAAGCTGTTAATAATATTTATAAACTTAACGCTGTAAAATCTGAAATTAAAATACTATCAATAGAGGATCTGGAGTTACTTGAAAAAACATTGAATGCCTTTGTTTTTGATGTTTTAGGACTTCAGACCATTGAGGAAAGCAACAACGAAAAGCTTGATCAGACCTTGAACGTTTTAATTGAATTGAGAAATCAGGCCAGAAAATCTAAAAACTTTGAGCTTTCAGACCAAATCCGCGATAAGCTCCTTGCAGAAGGCATTGAGCTCAAAGACGGAAGAGACGGAACAACCTACGTTTTGAATTAGAAGAAGTTAAAATTTTAAATATATCTCTCGCAGATTATGTAGATTTTATAATAAAGTCATCTGCGTAATCTATAAAATCTGCGAGAGTTTTTATGCATAAAAGCTGTCTTCCTGAATGACGCAAAGCGGAACGAGGAACCTTTTTGTTTAACTTTAATAGAGATTCTTCCTTCGTCAGAATGACATAATTTGTGGATAACTTAGCAGAGTGAAGCATCTTTGTGAACCAAAATGTTCTCGATAATTTAAAATTGATCTGGCGAACGTTGCGTTTAAAATAGATTCTTATTCCAACCTTGGATATTTTTTATTAACGAATTAAAAAATTATGTAACTTAGTCATACTAAAATGATTAAACCAAAATTTATATATTATGAAAAAACTTTTATTCCCTTTATTTCTGCTTGCATTAGGAGCAAATGCCCAGGCGCAGCAGGATTTCTTTGCATTGGTCGGAAAAGATACACCTAATATTATTTTCAGCGATTTCCGTGCAATAGATGTAACAAACGGTATTTCCGGAGAGAAAATTTTCACCGCTGATTCTCCGGCAAGAGTATTTTCACAAAACAAAAAGGGAATTGTAACCGAAGATAAGAATGCATATAACAACTCTCAGGCTGTGAATATGGCTGCCTTGGCTTACGATCCGTTTAATAACAATCTAGTGTATATGCCGATGTTTTCATCTAATATTTATGTTTTAAATTCCAAAACAAAAGAAATTACTTTGGTGGAAAATAACCTTTCAAAAATTACTTCCTGTGATGTCAACTCTCACATGACAAGAATGGCAACGGGATATGACGGCAATATTTATGCGATCAACAATGCCGGAACCCAGTTTCTACAGATCAGCAGAAAAGGAAATCAATATATTGTAAATGATTTGGGAATTATCAAAGACGATGCTTCTAATGGTAAAAATTCTTTCACAACCATACAGACCGGATTTGGAGGGGATATGATTGCCGATGCAGAAAATAATTTCTATGTTTTTTCAGTTTCGGGGAATGTCTTCAAGGTTTCAACAAAAGAATTGAAGGCGAAATTTATAGGTAAAATTTCCGGAATTCCTGAAAATTATTCAGTAAACGGTTCCGCAGTGAATGCTAAAGGAAATGTAGTCATAGCAAGTGCAAAAGGGGCTCCTCTGTATGAGGTAGATTTAAATACTTTACAGGCAAAACAGTTGGGGGGCGAGCAAAACCTGCATATCTATGATTTGGCAAGTAAATATTTTGCAAACGATAAGGCTGTTTCAGGGAACGTTTTTGCTAACCTTGATATTTATCCGACCCGCGTTGATGAGCATTTTATCAATGTTAAGGTCAATGATAAAGCCGTAAAAGAAAATATTAAATTCAATGTTTTTGATCTTTCAGGAAAAAATGTAATGATGCAGAATTTATCAGTAAAAGAAGGATCTTTAAATCAGCAGATTTACCTTAAAAATCTCGTTGCCGGAGCTTATCTGGTAAGCATTACTGATGAATCAGGAAAAATTTTATTAAATAAAAAAATCCTTATTATAGAATAAACTGTTGTTTTCTAAATGGAATAAAAACCTTTTCAAAATATGAAAAGGTTTTTTAATGGATATTTGATATTCAATAAGTTTTATTTTTCGAGATTAAAATGTATTTTTATAAAAAAATGTAAATGAAGCTTTATTTTAATGTAGATTACAGTGCAAAAGTAGGAGAAAAGTTGCTGCTGATTATCAATGAAGAAGGAGCTGTATCGCAAGATCACATCATGTTTTATACTGAAAATGGTTTATGGAAATGTGAGGTTGATTATTTTTCAAAATCTATTTCTTATAAATACCAACTGGTAGATGACAGAGGAATTGTTCTTCGGGAAGAATTTGTTTCACATCATCTTAATTTTCCTCACAACTATAAGGAATTCCTGATTTTTGATGAATGGAATAATAAAAATTTTCCTGAAAATTATCTGAACAATAAAATTCTTTACAATAAGCTAAATCAGTTTTCTCCTGAAAAAATTTCAGTTGTAAAAAAGCATACCCATTTATTTAGA
This sequence comes from Chryseobacterium sp. RU37D, assembly GCF_900156075.1. Lineage (GTDB taxonomy): Bacteria > Bacteroidota > Bacteroidia > Flavobacteriales > Weeksellaceae > Chryseobacterium. The sequence goes on from NZ_FTMM01000011.1 coordinate 10,365, forward strand.
ATCGAAGCCCCGATCTATAATCAGCACTGGAAAATAGTCTTGTTCGGAAGTACACCTTCTTTGGGAAGCTGGGATTATGAAAAGGCCATTCATTTGTCTCAAACAAGCTTCGGGGTTTGGGAAACTTCAGTTGAAATTCCTGAAAATGAATATATTCAGTTCAAGTACTGCCTGTATGATGTACAGGTCGGAAAAGTAATCGATGTAGAGACCGGAGAAAACAGATTCACAGCTCCCAACCAGCTGAAAGATGTCCTGCAGGTTGTTTCCAATCATTATTTTAAGTTCAAGCTGTATCAGCTGTATCATGATGCAGGGGTTGCAGTTCCGGTTTTTTCATTGAGAACTGAGGATGGTTTTGGGGTTGGGGAATTTTCTGATATTAAAAAACTTGCAGATTGGGCTAATGAAACGAATCTTGGGATTATCCAGATTTTACCGATCAATGATACAACGGCAAATTACTCATGGACGGATTCTTATCCTTATGCCGCAGTTTCGGTATATGCGCTGCATCCACAGTATATTTCACTGGAAAATCTTGATTTCCAGTTACCGAAAGAATTAGTTGAAGAATATCAGTCTGAAAAAACGGCTTTGAATTTATTAGAATTAATTGATTATGAAAGAATGATCTCTTCTAAATGGAAGTTTCTGAAAGCTGTTTTTTATGAAGATAAAGACAATATTTATAAAGACAGGAATTTTAAAAAATTCATAAAAGATAATGAAAGCTGGCTGGTTCCTTATTCGGTATTTTGTGTCCTGAGAGATAAGTACAAAACCCCGAACTTCAACGAGTGGAAAACACATAGAAAATTTATAGCAGGAAAAATTTCACAATTTTTTACAGCGAAAAGTAAAGACTATGATGCTTCGATGCTTCACGCCTGGGTGCAGTATCAGCTTCATAAACAGCTAAAAGATGCTGTTGACTATACTCACAATCTGGGCATTTCTTTGAAAGGAGACCTGCCGATCGGAATTTACAGGTATTCTGTCGAAGCTTGGACGGAACCTGAGTTATTCGGGATGGAGTTTCAGGCGGGTGCACCACCGGATCAGTTTACGGAGCTGGGGCAAAACTGGGAATTCCCGACCTATAATTGGGAAGCCATGAAAGCCGACGATTACAGGTGGTGGAAAAACAGGTTCAAGGCGTTGGAGCAGTATTTTGATGCCATGAGGATAGACCATATTTTAGGCTTTTTCCGGATTTGGAGGATGCCAATTTCTGCTACACAAGGCATCTTGGGTTATTTTTATCCTGCTGTTCCCATTACTTTGGAAGAGTTCAATGCGTGGCATATCCCGTTTAATTTTGACAGGTATTGTAAACCTTTCATCAATGATCAGATTCTCTGGAAATATTTGGGTGAAGATAGTGGTAAAGCCCTTGAGTTTATCAATAGTAACGGAGATGGAACTTATTCTTTTAAAGAAGAATTTAATACTCAGAGAAAATTAACCGATTTCTTTAAGAAGAATCCAAGAGGCATAATTGAGGAGCAATTAATTTCACTTTGCGCTAATGTTTTATTTTTAATTGAAGAAAAAGGGGGGCAAATTGTTTATCATCCTAGATTTAATATTTATAATACAGATTCTTATCAATTTTTATCAGACTGGGAAAAGAAAGTCATCTATGATCTTTACCATGATTACTTCTTCAGCAGACAAGATCACCTTTGGTATCAAAAGGCGATGGAAAAGCTTCCAATGATCCTGAATTCTACAAAAATGCTGATTTGTGGAGAAGATTTGGGCATGGTTCCGAACTGTGTACCTGTAGTAATGGATGAGTTGGCAATTATAGCCTTGAAAGTACAGCGTATGCCTTCTGATAATATTCCGTTCTACAATCCTAAAAATGCTGGATATTTAAATGTGGTAACAGCTTCGTCGCACGACAGTTCCACATTAAGGCAGTGGTGGAAGGAAGATCCGGTGCTTACACAAAAATATTTTAATCAGCAGTTGATTCAATACGGAAGAGCGCCTGAAGAAATGGATGCTTATCTTGCTGAAATTATAATGAAGCAGCATCTTTATAGCAATGCAATGCTCGCCATTTTCCCGATTCAGGAGTTTCTGGCTATTGACAAAGACCTTACAAACCCTAAAATGGATGATGAAAGAATTAATAATCCAGCTGTTTTTCCGCATTACTGGAGGTATAGAATGCATCTGAAATTAGAAGATCTGAAAAAGCATGAAAGCTTTAATCAAAAAATTGCTTATTGGGTGGAAGATAGTGGGAGATTATAAATTTAACATTTGATTATCAATTAGTTAATAATAAATTAAAAGAAGTTTTGTCGAAAGATTTAACTTCTTTTTTGTATTTATATCCAAAAGATAGAATTAAATATTCTACTATATTAACCAATAACGACTATAAAAATGAAAAAAATATTAATCGGTTTTGCTATGAGCCTGGCGGCTTTTTCGTTCGCTCAGCAGTACCCAAATAACGGATGGGGAAATGATGACGGATATTATAATGGAGGAGGAGGGTATTACAGTGATCAGGATGATCAGAATTATTTCCCGGATGACTATTATTATAATTATCCGCAGGATTATTATCCTAATGATTATTATCAAAGTAATTACAATGACTACAGAAACAGTATCGTAAGTATCAACTGGAATATTTTCTTTGCTCAAAACAGATTATCCCGGTGGCAGATTGATCAGATTTTAAGACTGAATAATTTATATGTAAGCTTCTCAGCATGGAATGATTTCTATAGATACAATCCGGACAGATGGTACTACGACAGGTTCTATGCACTACAAAGAATAATGGGGCCAAGAGTATTTGTCGTTTTCCAGAATAATTATTATAGAGGATACAGTCCGGTAGTGTATTTCCAGAATTACAGAAGAACACACTATGCTGCAATATGCAGACCAATACCAAGATATAGAAATGTAAATATTAATATTTACAGGGTTGACAGAACAAATTTCCATAGAATGAATAACCCTACATTTAATATTGTAAGAGGCAGCGACAGACCAAACAACGGTTTTAGAGGGTCGGTGAGAGATGGTAACAATGGTGGTTTCCGTAATCAGGTAAACAATAACAATAATTCCGGCTTTAGAAATGAAAATAACGGAATAAGAAGCGGAGGTTTCAGGGGAGATGGTAACACCGAAGTAAGAAATAATGGTGGTTTCCGTAATCAGGTAGACATTAACAATAATTCCGGCTTTAGAAATGAAAATAACGGAATAAGAAACGGAGGTTTTAGAGGGAATGGTAACCCGGAAGTAAGAAATAATGGTGGTTTCCATAATGAAAGAGCAGAAAATGAAGGTAGATTCAGAGGTGGTGAAATGAGAAGAGAAAGTGCTCCAAGAAGAGAAAATAATGGGGGAGGTTTTAGAAATGGAGGTGACGGCGGTTTCAGAAGAAGTGAAAATTCAGCTCCAAGGCAGCAGAATAATGGCGGCGGAGAAAGGCACGGCAATGGAGGCTTCCGAAATGGATTTGCAAAAAATTAATTTTCATATATTATATTTAAGTGGTGTGAGGGCAGATTTTAGGATCTGCTCTTTTATTTTATTCTTGTTTTTAAATTAATATTAAAATTTAACATTTTTTATGAAATTTTCTTTTTAACTTTAGTTTTAACTAATAATCAAAAAGATGTATAACAATTAATTAAAAATTTAATAAGATGAAAAAATTAGTTTTAGCAATAGCATTTATCGGATTTGGAAGCTTTGCAATGGCACAACAGACTACTCCTCAGGACAGACAGGCAAAAAGAGCAGAAATGCAGCAAAAAATGCAGCAGAGAGAGCAGGAACACTTAGCACAGATGCAGAAAGATCTGAATCTTAATGCGGGTCAGGTTGAGAAAATCAAAGCGCTTCATGAAAGTAGAAAAGCTGAAATGAAAGCGGATTTTGATAAAAACAAAGGTCAAAGACAGGACAGAATGGAGCAGATGAAAGCTAAAAAAGCACAGATGGATGCTGATATGAAACAAATCCTGACTCCTGAACAATACGACAAATGGCAGGCAGACAGAAAAGCTAAAATGGAGCAAAGAAAAGCAGCTATGAAAAATGGAAAAATGATGAAAAGATCAATGAATACGGCTGCTCCGGAAACGAATTAATAGTTTGTAATTTTGATTTTTTAATGTTATCTGGGCGGGATTTATTCCGTCCTTTTTGTATTAATTTTCATTAAATCTTTTGATTTCGGGGTTTAATTCCCTAATTTTGAATCTAAATTTATACTTATGGTTAGCGAGAAAATTGCAAAATTAATTAACGAACAGATAGCTCACGAACAATACGCCGCTCAATATTATCTTTCTATGTCTGCATGGTTTTCCGGAAAAGATCTTGATGGAATTGCCAACTATTTCAGAGTGCAAAGCAAAGAAGAATTAATGCACGCAGATAAAATGTTCGATTATTTGAATGATGTAGGAGGTGAGATTATCATAGGTGAAATTCCAAAACCACCACATGAGTTTGTAAATGCTATTGATATTTTTGAAAAAGCTTTGGAACATGAAAAGAAAGTAACAAGAAGCATCTTTAATATTGTAAAAAATGCCAATGATGAAGGTGACTTTGCTACAACTTCTTTTCTGCAGTGGTTTATTAATGAGCAGGTGGAAGAGGAAGCGAGTGCATCACAATATGTAACTAAAATTAAAATGGTTAGTGATAATCCGTCTGCTATATACCTTTTTGACCAAGAATTGGCACAAAGAGTTTTTAATCCTAATACGACGGCTTAATATTACTCAGAAATAATAGTTTTCGGCCTCGTCAAAGACGAGGCCGAAACTATTAAAGATAAATCAGTTGAGTTTTCAATACTTTTCTCCCTAATTTTTCCAGTATTTTTTTATAATTTTCAATCTGTCTTTCGTTTTTGATATTTTCTTCACCAGTTTTAAAATCCACGATAATATAACCTTCACTGCTTTTCAAAATACGGTCAGGGCGATATACATTACTTTCGCCATTCTCAAAAATCATAATATTTTTTTCATTCATCACTTCCCATTTTTCATCGAAGAATTCGGAGTAGGCTCCAATGATCTGCTCCAGATCTTTTTGTATTTTTTTTCTTTCTTCTAAAGTAATATGGCCTTCAAGAACGTAGCATTCAAGGACTTTTTCAATGTCTTTTACTGTATTGATCTGGGAGAGAAGCTCGTGTACAAAGAGCCCGATCCTTACTTTTTCATTTCTTACCTGATAATTTCTGGATGGTGTAGCAATTTTTATAGAAGTACTTTTTTTATTAATATTTTTAAGTACACGGATGTCTTTTGTTTTGAAAGACGATGTTTTATCTTTTGAATGTTTTTTCAATATTTCGGGATTCACTTCGTATAAATCAAATTCATCAAAATTTTCGCTGTTTTTGGATTGAAGAAATTCCAGCAATTCCAGATTGTTTGAAGTTTTATTCGCTTTTTGAATATAAAAAAACAGCTGTTCTACAGGCCGTGTTGTTGCAACATATTGAAGACATAGACGATCAACGAAGTTTTTATAAGAATTCTGCTTATTAAATTTTAGAATTTCCTCATCATAAACCTCTAAATTTTTACTAAACTGATTGATATTAACTGATTTTAAAGCAACCTCCTGTGCGGTCTCAAACCAATTTGTAAATTCGGCATCACGGTTTTTGTTCATCATCGGAATAAAAACAATAGGGAACTCAAGGCCTTTCGCTTTATGAATCGTCATAATTTGGATAGCATCAATGTTTTCCGAAGCCTGGATGGTGTAAGCTGAAGCCTCTTCATCCCAGTATTTCAAAAATTCCTTCGTACTTGCACCGGCGTTTTGTGTAAAATTAAAAAGCATTTCCAGAAAATTCAGAAGAAAATCGGTTTCTTTATCTTCAACAGAAAATTCGTTAATATAATATTCTACAAAATTGTACAGATTAAATCTTGGAAAGTTATCCTGCTTTAATTTTACGGTATATTTATGCTGGATATAATCTAAAATTTCTTCATGAGATTCTATTTCTAGAATTTCTTTCATTTCCAGCGTGAAATCTACCATATGAATTCTACCAAATTTATTCAGGTAATACATCATCATGATCAGATTTGGTTTATTTTTAGGATTTACCTCCCATTTCAGGAATTCTATAACAGCTTTTAGAGTATTTGATAACTCTAAAGTCAACCCTTTTTCTGAAATTGTTTTGATATTGGTCTCTTCACCTTTATAAGTAACCTTTAAATTTCCTAATTTCTGGGAATAGCTGAAAATATCAAAGTTTCCTCGACAAAGAATTGTAATATCGGAAAATTTAAAGCCATTATCCAGACACTCCTGAATATCTTTCCGCATCCTTTCTGAGGTGTCAATATAAAAATCTTCGTTGGTCAGATTTTCAATAAGATTCACTTTTACGCGGCCTTCAATACCTGATTTAGGATTTTGTTCAGCATCTGTCCCGAAAATATTTTTATGTTCTTCCTCTAAAATATCCGCGTGAAATTTATAAAGCTCATTGTTAAATTGTACAATATTTTTTGCACTTCGCCAATTGTCTTTCAAAATGAGAAGTTCTGCTTCTTTTGGCGAAATTTCTTTTTTATTAATAATATCCAGCATTAGCTTACTTTCACCTCCACGGAAGCGGTAGATGCTCTGTTTAGGGTCACCTACCAATGTAAAGGAAGTATTTTCCATAGAAACAGAATGGTTTCTCAAAGGAATAAAATTTTGCCATTGAAGCTCGGAAGTATCTTGGAATTCATCAAAAAAATAATGCTGGAACTGCGAGCCTACTTTTTCATAAATAAAGGCAGAAGGCTCATCACGGAGATTTTCATTAATAAGAATATTGAATTTTGACAGCAAAACCAGGTCGTTTTCTTCTTCAATTTTTTTCAATTCATCCTGAATATCTTTATTAACCTTTAAAGGAAGCAATGCCGATAAAATTTTCTCTTTTTTTTGAGTTTCGATGTATAAAAGTATGAGCCGCATTCTGGTTTCCAGTAACTGATCCAGGATTTCAAAAATTTCAGATTCTTTATGTTTGGATTTTGAAGCTGCTCCCTTTCGGTAATTGTTTACAACAGAGTCTTCAGCTGTGGTTGGAAATGGAAATCCGGGTCTTTTCTGATTGTAAAAATCTAATACTTTAGTAAAAAATCCTCCGATACCGTTTTTTCCTTGTGCAAAATCTTCAATTTCAATATTTCTTGATTGATACAGCTCAATTGATTTTCCAGCAAGTTCAACAGCCTGCTTTTTGTTTAAAGTAATTTCTTTTCGAAGAGTGGTTTTTATATTTTCATAATTGGTATTATCAAAATCTTTATTGTTTTTAAGATGCTCATAATGAATGTCTTTTACGAATTCTTTTGCAGAATTATAAAGATTTTTATTTAAATTAATCCGTTCATTATTTTCCAGACTGTAATCCACATAGTCCATGAAAGAGTTGGAAATCACCTCATTTTCACCGATCTGGTCCAGCATTTTATCAACTGCCTCAATTAGAAACGGTTCGGCTTCTATTTCAAGGTTAAAATTTTTCGCTAAACCTAATTCGTAGGAAAAACTTCGTACCAACCGGGAATTGAAGCGGTCAATGGTTCCAATATTTAATGTAGAATAATTGTGGAGAATATAATCCAATAATTTTTTTGCACGATGATGCAGCTCATCAATCGTAATTTTTAAACCTTCTTCTTCAAAAGCTTTCTGAATATTCTTTAAATCTACATTTTCTGCGAAATTATCATTTGAAAAATTTCCAAGCCAGGATAGAATTCTTTCCTTCATTTCATTGGCGGCTTTATTGGTAAAAGTCAATGCCAGAATATTCCTGATCGACTGCTGCTGATTAGGATATCGAAGACAGATCATCAAAAGCCGCTGAACAAGGGCATAAGTCTTCCCAGAACCCGCGGAAGCATTGATAACTGTATAAGAATTTTGCATTTTTCTGATAGATTATGACTGCAAGTTAGCTAATTTTTAAGTGAAATTTTAACAATTTTAATTCACTATTTAACAGTTTTAAATATGAAACTCTAAAATAAATGCTAAAACGCGTTAACTGTGGTTAAACTTATGAATTAATATAAAAATAATTTTAGTTTTGCTTTATAAAAAACAGCCCGTGAAACTTAAACTATTCTTTTTTTTATTTATCTTATTTTTCATCAATATTAATGCCCAGAATTATATTTTCGGAAAAGCTATATCGGAAGATAATGCAGAAATTCCTGACGTTACGGTGATCAATATCAGAACTGATGAAAGGGTTGTAACGAATCGCGACGGGCATTTTATGATTTCCGGGAGAGCTGGTGATGAATTACGATTTATAAAAACAGGCTATGAACGGGGCAATAAAAAAATTACAGGCGACAATATTGGATTGCCTGTCAATATAACGTTGATAAGAGCTGCTACTTTGATCGCGGAGGTTGAAATCAAGAAAGGTATCACCGGAGATCTTAAAGCGGATGCAAAAAATCTCAGTCCACCTAGAAAAGTTCAGAAGCTGAAAAGTGATCTTGGAAAATATATGGCCCAAAGGTCTGATCCGAGAGTTTTGGGAGCAAGGCCGGGAGAATTTGTACAGCCTGTCACCAAAGGTGTTTTTTCGTTTGGAAGGATTAAAAATAAATGGGATGATATTGATTTCATGAATTATCTGCAAACAGCTCTTGGAGATAAGTTTTTTGAAGACCTTAAAATTGATAAACCGCAGATTGAGCATTTTATTCTTTATATTTTCAGGACAGGGTTTGAAAGAAAAACTATTCTAAAGTACAGCTATTGCAGTGAGGCGGATTTGAACAGGTTTAAAAATGCAGTATTAAACAGAATTTCTTCATACAGAACTTCTTAAAAGTATTCTCATGCGAAATCTGATTATTAAATGTGCATATGTATTGCTCTCTTTTGTTTTTATTGAGACTTATGCTCAGCAAATGGTAAAAGGGAAAATTTCAGATGAAAATAATTTTGATTTAGCTGCTGTTACGGTTATTAATGTTTCTAAAGATCAGAAAGTCCTGACCAACTCTTCCGGCGAATTTTCCATCGAAGCTTGGGAGAATGATGAAATAAGATTCATTAAAACAGGCTTTGAAAGAGCTTCCATAAAAGTTCTTGCTAATGGAAATAACTCTTTCCTGTTTGTAAAAATGATAAGAATTGCTCAGGAAATCGAAGAGGTGGAATTAACAAAACTGACCGGCGATTTGTCCAAAGATTCCAAAAGGATGGCAAAAGTTGATGCAGGGAAAATTGTAGAAGATGCAGTCGGGCTTCCACAACCAGTTGGGAAAATGCGTGAAAAGCCTGCGGAAGTGAAACAGGTTTTGATACCCATGCTTTTGGGGCAACTTAATATTCAAGGGGTGTATGATCTGGTGAGCGGAAAGGCGAGAAGGCAGAAACGGTTATATAAATATGATGATCTTCAGGACGATATTATGTGGATCAAAGAAAGGGTGGAGGAGGAATATTTTACTAAAGAAGGAATTCCTAAAGAAAGAATCTCAGAATTTATTGAATTTTCGTTCTTAACGGAACCACAGGTAAGAATGTTTGTAAGGGCAAAAAATCTCTCCGGTGCATTATTGAGAATTGAAAAAGCAATACCTGTTTATGCCGGGAGATTGAAGAAAAATGAACGTTAAAATAATCTTAAATTTTGGAATGAGAATTGATGTAATGTTTTGAAGTATATAGTTTAAATTACAATATAAATACACAAAGTTTTATGAATAAAAATATTATTGCTATTGCTGTTGGAGCATTAGGTTTTATTATTGGCCTTGGGCTTCTCGGAAGCGCGATCAAAAACAGAAACAAATCTGAAAATACAATTTCCGTTACAGGACTAGGAACCAAACAATTTACATCTGATTTAATTACATGGTCAGGAAGTTTCTCTAAAAATAATTTTGACTTAAAATCGGCTTATGACGAATTGGATCTAGATCGAAAAACTATTAACGATTATTTGCTGTCGAAAGGAGTGAAACAAAACGAAATTGTGTTCTCTTCTGTTGATATTCAAAAACAGTTCAAGAATGTTACTGATTCTAATGGAAATAATGTTCAGAACGAGTTTTCAGGATATAATTTAACACAAACAGTCTCCATTGAAAGTAAAGAAGTCTCGAAAATTGAAAATCTTTCAAGAAATATTACTGAAATTATCAACCGTGGAATTGAATTTACTTCATCTTCTCCAAGCTATTTCTATACAAAACTGGCAACTGTAAAACAAGAAATGATCGCAGCTGCAACTAAAGATGCAAAAGAAAGGGCCGAAAAAATTGCCGAAAACTCTGGAAGTGATCTTGGAAATCTAAAAAAAGCAACGATGGGTGTAATCCAAATTACAGCTCCGAATTCCAATGAAGACTACTCTTATGGCGGTACTTTCAATATCTCTTCCAAAGAAAAAGAAGCAAGTATTACAATTAAATTAGAGTATGAAGTAGATTAATATATCACAAACCTTCAGGGTTTAATAATTTTAATGATAAACTACATCATAAATTTCATCTTTAATTTCCTTTAAATTTTCAGGAGAATAATTGGCAAGCAGCCATAAATCCAAGGGCTTTTTACCTTGGCCGTAACTTGGCTGGACGTACATTTCATCAATTATATCAAAGCCGCTTTTCTGGTAGAAAGAATATCTCTTTTTCGCATCGTCACCCCAATGTTGAGGTTCTATTTCTAGGATAATTCTCGGTTGTTTTTCCAATAAATATTTCAAAATATCCGAGCCTAATTTCTGATTCCTGAAAGCTTCAAAAACTTCGAAATGCTCCACAAAAACAAAATTACTCAACTCCCAAATGATAAGATAGCCGATATTTTTTGCATTATGCAAAACAGAAATTATTTTCGCATTGGGATGGGTAAAAAGAAGAGAAAATTTGTTCCAATCTCTTCGTTCGTCTTCGAGAAACGTACTATTGTAGGAGTCAAATATTTCCCGAACCCTGTAATCATCAGGAGAAGCAACCTGCAAAAATTCCATAGTTATAAATCAAAAACACTTGGCCTTCTGGTAATAAAAATATCTTTCACCCAAAGTGTAAATGCCAGTCCTAAATAAATCAAAAAGAAAAAGCCTGCTGTAGCAAAAGTAGAATAGATAAAGAAAACTCTCAGCTTAGATACTGGAATTCCTAATTTGGCTCCTGTTCTCGTAAGAACACCGAACCATTCTCTTTCCATTTTATGGCGAACATTATCAAACATTTGAAGATTTTTTTAAAATTTTAAATCCGATACTGCAATTTAAGCAATTTTTTTCTTCGCAGAAATTTTTGAAGTGATAAATCATGCTTTGGCTTTCTAGGGCTGTTTTACATTTTAAACCTAATTTTTTCCAATTATCAATAACGGAATTTTTTTCTGCTGAAATGTTTTTATAAAAGGTTAATATCTCATCGACAATTTCTTCATTATAATGTTTGTGATAAGTATATTTTAAAGGCAAAATTGTATTTAGAATGACTAATTCAATAAAGTCTTTGCTTAAAATTTTAGACTGGTCAACAGGTGAAATTTTCCCGAAATTAAAATGAGTATTCCAATATTCGGAAGCCTTTACATTTTTAAAAATTTCAAACAATTCTTGTGAATTTCCAGAATGAATGATTTTTGAAAATAGATTCTGATGCTGATGATAAAGATTAGCCAATTGAGATAAACGAATGGTAGGAAAATTGGGCGGTCGCAGCCTCAAAAATTTGGGATAGAATTTTAAATCTGAAATTGAAAATTTAGCTTTAACAAAATCAAATTCACGCTTCCATATTTTCATTGATTCGTCCTGTGGATTTTCCAGCCAGCCGGAAATACCGAAAAGCAATGATTCAAGCTGGGTTTCGTTTTGACGGATTTTATTAATGATCGTAAAATCGATGCTTTCAGCAATTTGTCTAAAAATAAGAGCATTTACTTTTAACCCAAAAGAATAAGCAAGGCTGTGAAATAAAACCGCTTCGAAATTATTCCTGAATTGTTCTAAGTTTTTCTCAAATTCAAGTGACTTTTCCTCAAGTCTTTTTAACACATTCTCTTCATGAAAATTGATAGGAATTTTATCTGAATTAAATATATTTTCGCAAGGAATAAACTGATTACCGCTGATTAGTTTTTCATATTTCCAGAGGATGCTTTCATCAATATGATCTTTCAGCTCAAGTGTCGGGATGTTGTTTTCTTTCAGTTCTTCAATATCAATATCGTTTTGAAAAACTGCATGAAGAATGATATTCTGATAATTCGGATCTTTTGAATGGTTGTGAAAAATCCAGTCGGAAGATTTTATGTGAAGTTCAATATTGCCTGCAAAAACAATATTATTGATTTTAATTTTTGCCGTTAAGAAGTCCGGGCCGGAATCTGTATTCCATTTCCCAAAATCTATAATTTCAACGGAATTCCCTTCAATATCCTTGAAGTCAAAATGTTTGAAAATCTTAAAGTTCCAAAGATATTGAAGTAGTTTTTCCGTCATGAGTGTGACACAAATATAGCAGAAAGGTTACACTTTTGTCAACTCCTTTTTAAAATTTTCGATCGTTGTTCTATACATTTCTTCATATGTGGGAAGAATATTTTTCAAATCGAATTTTATGGCTTGTTCTTTCGCATTTTTCTTCATTTCAGTTAAAAGATCATCATTGCTCAGCAGTTTTATAGTGTAATTGCTCATTGCCTCTACATTTCCAATTTCTGCCAAAAATCCTGTTTCTCCCTGGATATTTACTTCCGGGATCCCCCCTGCATTAGAGCTGATTACGGGAGTATTGGCAGCCATAGCTTCCAACGCAGCCAAACCAAAGCTTTCCTGCTCAGAAGGTAGTAAGAATACGTCTGAGAGCTGAAGAATCCGGTATAAATCATTTACTTTACCTAGTAAACGGATTTTTGAAATCAAATCTGGGTTTTCTTCCAAAAACTGGTTGATTTTCTCCATATCAGGACCTTCGCCGATTATAATTAATTTTGATTTTACCTTTTTCTCTACATTTTTAAAAATCTGCAGCACTTCATCCACACGTTTTACGGGGCGTAAATTGGAAACGTGAATAAGGATTTTCTCATCAGGATTGGCAAATTGTGTTCGCTGGCATTCATTGCATTCATCAAATTCTGAATTGTCAATGAAATTGGTGATTACCTGTATTTCTTTTTTTATTTTAAAGAATTGTAAGGTGTCTCTTTTAAGGCTTTCAGACACAGAAGTTATTGCATCTGATTGATTAATAGAGAATTCTACGGCATGCTTATAGCTAGGGTGCTGCCCAACCAACGTGATATCTGTTCCGTGAAGGGTAGTTACCAGCGGAATATCATTGTTGTCTTCCTTTAACATCTGTTTCGCTGTAAAGGCTGCATAAGCATAAGGAATTGCATAATGTGCATGAAGCAGATCGAGCTTATAAAGATTGACAACACGGTAAATCATTGAACTTAACGCAATATCATAAGGCTGATACTGGAAAAGCGGATAGGTCTGAACGTTTACTCTATGGAAAAAGATATTAGGATTGGTAATATCAAGTCTTGCCGGTAGTGCAGAGCTGATAAAATGGACCTCATAGCCTTTTTTGGCCAGCGACATTCCCAGTTCTGTTGCCACGATACCGCTTCCGCCGTATGTTGGATAGCAAAGTATGCCTATTTTCATTAGTTTATTGTTTTGATGTTGTAAATGTTGTTGAACTTGCACTTGCAGAATTGGTTTTAGGATCTAGATCCATTCCCATTCCTGCTTTCAGTTTGTCATTAACCAGAACAGGAAGCCTGCCCCAGATTTTTGTTTTTCCTTTCAGAGCATTTGCTGTTGCTGTCATTGAATCGTCATTGTTTTCGTAAGAAACCAAAACTGTTGAAACTTTTGAGATGTCAATATCTTTCAAAGCATAAGCGCTTCCAAAAATAGTTAGAATAATATTTTGATTCTTTGTTAAATCAGTTAAAATTTTTTTTGAAGTATCTGAAATTTTATAAGGCTTATAAGCCGTTGAATTGTCTTTATGGAAACCAGCGATTACCGTAGAATTGGCAGGAATTGTATTGATTTCACCTGCTTTTTTGATGATAACATTTGAACCCAATTCATTAGCAAAAGTTTGATACGGAGCCTCTTCTAAAGGAACGTAATAGATTGGATTTTCTTTTAATGGAAGCAGTTTTTTATCATCTTTAAGCAATGTCAAAGCGTTTGAATATAAATTCTGTACCAATGTTTTATGAGAATCATTATTTAAATCAGAATTAATATTTTCAGGATTTTTTGGAGTGTATTTGTCTAAGCCTAAAAAATATTTCGTTAAAAGAATTTTCTTCACACTTTCTTCTACTCTTGCCTGTGAAATTTCTCCGTTATCAATAGCTTTTTGAATTAATTTTTTACCCTCAGCAACGCCTTGGGAAAAAAGCATGATGTCGTTTCCTGCTTTGAAAGCCATTGCATCTAACTCGCCTGGCTTGTATTTATTGGCTACAGCGCCCATATTCAGGGCATCAGTGATAATTAATCCTTTATATCCTAATTTATTTTTTAATAATCCGGTAATAATATTTTTAGAAACTGAAGCAGGAATTCCTTTTGCCGGTTCCAGTGCAGGGACATACAAATGAGCAACCATTACACCGCCAATTCCTTTATCTATCAATGTTTTGAATGGTGCAAGTTCGATATTATTTAATCTTTCCAGATTATGTGAAACAACAGGCAGATCGAGATGGGAATCTGTACTTGTGTCGCCATGTCCCGGAAAATGCTTGATAGCCGCTAAAATATTATTATTCTGAAGCCCGTTTGAATAAGAAAGAGCAGAATTAATAACGTTATTAACTTCAGAGCCGAAACTTCTGTTGCCGATAATTGGGTTGTTAGGATTAGTATTTACGTCTACTACTGGTGCAAAATCCCAGTTGATACCCATTCTGTGGCAATCTTCGGCAATTTTAGCAGACATTTGCTCAATTAATTTTTTATCCTGAATAGCTCCCAAAGTCATTGCCCAGGGGAACTTGTGAGCGATTGCAATTCTTTGGAATAATCCCCATTCTGCATCCATTCCGATCATTAATGGAACTTTTGATTTTTGCTGGAATTCATTAACGAGGTTGATTTCTCTTGCTGCGTCGTCCTGCATTAAGATCAGTCCTCCAATTTTCTCATTGGTGAGGATATTTCTGACGTTACTGATCTCAGTTTCACCTTTGTTGGTGTAAAGGGCAACAATGAAGAGCTGTCCCAGCTTTTCTTCCTGAGAAAGGTTTTTGTATGTTTTATCAACCCATTGGTTTGCCTTTTTAAGATCTTCCTGAGAAGTGTTTTTAGGCTGATATTGAGCTGAAATTTTTAAGCTTAAGAATATGAAAATAAAGAGCGAAATAAAAACCGTTTTCTTCATAATTTTTTGAATAAGAACAAAAATACAATTAAAAAAATGAGGAAAACAATGTTTTTGAAATTTTTGGTATATGATTTGAATAAGCATTACAAATAATAAATAACTAAAGTTTTATAAAAATGAAAAAATTTCTTCCAATTCTATTATTAGCTTTTGTGGGCTTATTCATATTCAGCTGTGATAATGATAACAATAGCAATTTTGTAGATCATGATACATATTCTCATATGAAGGATGTAAATGGAACTTTAAATAGTGGTAACACTTATTCTATTAATGTTCCTATTAATATTGAGTCTACCGATGTAGTTTTAGTGTATAGAAGGGATGTAGCTAATGGTAATGCTTGGCAACTTTTACCTAAGACTTATTATCTGACAGGTGGTAGAGTATTAGATTATAATGCTCTTTTTAGCTCTCAAAATGTAGAGATTTATACAGAGGCAAACTTTAATCAGTCTACGATGACTTCATCTGAAGCTAATACATATTTGAACAACCAGACATTTAGAGTTGTTTTAGTTCCTGCAAGTTCTGCTAAAACAAGTGTGGACTATAATGACTATCATGCAGTTGTAAAATATTATAATCTTGACGAATCTAAAGTAAAGACTATTAAAGTCAACTAAGAAAAATATATCTTTTCAGTTTTTTATAATTACAAAAAAAGCTCCGGAAGAAATTTCGGAGCTTTTGCTTTATTTAATTGTCATTATCATCAAGTAAATGACCAAAATAATCTTTCTTTGTCTGTAAGTAACCTTTACTTATCTCGTTTGCAGGAATCTGCAAAGGAATCCTTGAGTTCAGATGGATATTACTTTCCTCTACATACTTTACCTTTTCAGGATTATTGGTAAGAAGGTTGATATCTTTTACATTGAGAACATTTAAAATTTCAATGGCTACTCCGAAGTTTCTATCGTCTGCTGGAAGCCCGAGCTTTAGATTTGCTTCTACCGTATCAAATCCATTTTCCTGTAGAGAATATGCTTTTAATTTGTTGATGATCCCGATATTTCTTCCTTCTTGGCGAAGGTAAATTATAATTCCTCCATTTTCATGGATATATTTCATTGCAGCGTCCAGTTGCTGCCCACATTCACACTTTTTTGAATGGAAAACTTCTCCGGTAATACATTCTGAATGGAAGCGCACATTTACAGGTTTTGAAAAGTCTGTATTTTCGGCAATAATAGCCATGTGAGGCATCCAGTCGTTTTCGTTTTCGGAGAAAGCAATCATTCGGAAATTGCCGTGTTCCGTAGGAACATTGGCCTCCGCCTGAATCTTAATCATTAATGTTATAATATTGGTTTTTTAATTTCTTTTTATAGAATCTTCAAGTACAGAAATATTGGTTTTTAATCTTACCAGATATCTGTTCAGAACTTCGTTGTCATCAATACTGATATTTTGTCTGAGCTTTTGGATTTTTTTATAAGCTTTTTCGAAATCTTTTAAAGCTCTGTTTTTTCCAGAAATATTACTGGCATCAATTGCATACAGGTAATTCTGTAAGCTATATTTCAATGTAGTAATTTCTGTGTTTAAAGATGTATTTTTAAACTGAGGGAAAGTAGCGATCAGATTAGAAATTTCCGAAGCATTTACATTTTCTTTTACGTTAATTTCAATGTTGTTTTTCGTTCCCCTGTCAGAATCAGAACCTTTTGTTTCGCTATAAAAACTAGTTGACAACGGAGAAAAGTTTGGCTTTTCCGTTGCACAAGAAGATGTTATAATTAGTAGTACTCCAAAAAAAATTAGTCGTTTCATTTCTGTTGCCCCTTTTGATAAAGGATTGGGTTAAGACTTTCATCATTGTACATTTTCATTTGTTTGTACACTTTCATCTTAACGTTACCGTTCTCAATATCAGTAAGCAACTGATTAATAGAAGTAGACAAGTCCTCTTTCTGAGTGAGAAGCACATCTAATTTTGCCTGGCAATTAGCTCTGTGCTCTTCGGAAGCGGATTCTCGATTTGCTTCTAACGACATATGATAAACCTTTAATGCAAGTATAGACAGTCTGTCTACCGCCCACGCGATAGTTTCAGTATTGATCTTTGCCTCAGGTTTAGGAGTTATATTTTCAAACTTATTAAGAAACCAACTGTCTATAAATTCCACCAAATCAGTTCTTTGCTGATTGGAGGTGTCTATTCTTCTTTTGAGCTGAAGAGCTTCAGTTGGATCAATATTTTCATCTCTAATTATATCTTCCAAATGCCATTGAACGGTATCAATCCAGTTCTTTGCATACAAAATCCGTTCCAAAGTGTCTTTTTCGAACGGGTTATTAATTAGAGTATTAACGTTATCAGACACGTGATAGTCTTCAATAGACCTATCAAAGACTGTCCATGCGGTCTCTGTAAAATTCATCGGATATAAGAATTTTTAGTTGCTGGAAGAGTTGTTGTTTGTTGTTTTGTTTTCAGAACCTGGTTTGTCCTCTTCTTTTACTGCATCTTTAAATTCCTTAATACCAGAACCTACACCTCTCATTAATTCCGGGATTTTTTTACCTCCGAAAAGTAATACAAGAAGTATCGCTACAATTAAGATATGTTGCCAAGATAATGACAATATTGTTAGTGTGCTCATTTCTAAATTTTTTACAAAGTTAAATCTTTTTTAATAAGAAACCCAACCTAATGGATCAACTGGTGTGGTTCCGTTCCATACTTGGAAATCAAGAGTGTAAGAACCGTCAAAATCCTGCCCTACAACACCTACCATTGTTCCTGCAGAAACCTGCTGCCCTTTGGAAACACCTACACTTCCCAGGTTAGAGTAAATAGTGAAGTAACTGCCGTGCTTAACCATTACTGTTTTTGTGCCGTCGCTATTTGCTAAAATAGAAGAAACAGTTCCCGGGAATACAGATTTTGCACGAGTGCCGGAAGGAACAGATATTTTGATACCATTATTTTCTTCCATAATATTTTTGAAAACCGGGTGGGGCTGTCTTCCGAAACGGTGGGTGATTTGTCCTTTATCTACAGGGAATCCCATTCTTCCTCTGTTGTCTGCAAAATTGCTCCCAGCAACTGTTGAAACTCCGAAATTAGTCATTGCCTTAGTTTCAGCAGCCTTTTTCTCATCTTCTTTTCTTTTTGCCAATGCAGCTTCGGCAGCTCTTGCAGCAATTAGTTTATCAGATGCTTCTTTTGCTTTTGCAGCGGCTTCATCGGACGCTTTTTTTGCAGCAACTTTTCTTGCTTCATCTCTTGCGGTGGCTTCATTTCTTGCAGCTTCCTCGCTTCGTTTTCTTTCTTCTTCTGCTCTTTTTGCGGCTAATTCTGCAGTTTTTCTTGCTTCTGCTTCCGCCGCTAACCTTTCTCTCTCCAGCGCTTCTGCTCTTGCTTTATTTTCTGCTTCTATTCTTGCTTTTTCTCTCTCGGCGGCAATTTTTGCCAGACGGATTTTTTCTGCCTCTGCTTTTTTCCTTGCTTCTTCTTCTTCTTTTGCTTTCCTAATTTCTTCTGCAATGATCAGTCTGATTTGGCTTTCCAATGTTTTGGACTGTGATTGTTTTTGCTTTAATTCTGCAGTTAATTTCGTTTCATTCTTCTTAAAGTCGGCTACCAACTGTTCTTTTTGAGCCCTTTCTGCATTAATTGTTGTTAAATCTTTCTGTTGATTTATTAATAAGTTGGCTTTTTCCCTTGCAGAATTTTGCTTTAACGCAATTGATCTTTTGATCTTTGCTGCTGCATTTGTGATTTCTGCGGCTTTTTTGTCTTGATAATCAGAATATTGTTTTAAATATTGAACTCTTCTGATTGCCTCTCCCATATTTTTGGCAGAAAGAATGAAGGTTACTTTATTTTGTACTCCTTTATTTTTGTAGGCATTCACCAAGACTTTGGCATAATTGTCCCTGAGAACTTTCAGCTCCCTGTCTTGGCGGTTAATATCCAATTGACGGAGATAAATTTCGTCTTCAATGAATCGTTTTTCCTTTTGGGTATTGTTATAAACTTTTTCTCTTAATGCTAATTTTTTATTAACATTATCAAGATAAGCCACGGAAAGTTTAGATTCAGTTCTGGTTTTAGCTAAATCTGAATTTATTTGTGCAATTTGTTTTTTAAGTTCGGCATTTTGTTTTTGAAGTTGTTCTTTTTTACCAGTTTGTCCCTGATGTAATCCGAACAATAAAATACCAATTAAAAAGCTAAATTTTTTAATCATTTAATCTCAATTTTCTTGTAACTGGATGGCACGGAATAAGGTGTCTCCATCTTCGAAAAGTCAAATTTCGTATTTTCCAATAAAATTTGACTGTTTTTTGAACCTTTTATAATTATTTTAACATTTTTTGGAAGACGGATTCCATTGATTTCTTCCCAATTGCTGTAAGAGATCTCCAGTTCGTCCGAAGACAAGACGTCTTTTAGATTAACGCTTAATAAATCATAATTGTTATCATATTGCAAAACGGTTTTGTACTCTCTCTTTTTTTCTTCATTTTCAAATTTTTGATTAACATTGGAGGCCATTTTGTAGCCCTGAGCGTTTTTCGTTAAGGTAAACTGTGAGTCGTTTAATTTAACGAAAGTTCTTCCTATCAGAATTTTTTCCAAAGATTTATAATCAATGAAGTTGACATTCAGTAAATTATTTAAATAATCAAAATCTGAATCAATATATGTTTTGCTAGTTTTATCCTGACCTTTGATGCCTTCCGGGGTGGCAATTCCGCGGGCGACATTGATAATGAATGCCTGAAGGTTCATCCATACTTTTTTATCTTTTTCCATATAAATAGTAGCGTCAAGTGTAGGAATGAAGCTTCCTGTTTCTACATTGACTTTGCTATTGATCTTAATTTGCTCAAACTGAGGAGGTACAAGTACATGCTCAAAAAAAGGCAGCTTATTTCGTATCGGGTCATTGACATCTTTAGGATTGCTGTCATCTTCCAAAACAAAGGTGCTGTCTATTTTGATTGTATTGTCTCTGTCTTTTTTTCTGTGTGCATTTCTCGTTTTACAAGAAGTGACCACACAAAGCAATAATAGTACTATGATACAGTTTCTCATGTATTTACCTTTTCAATTTTAAAAAAATATGGTGCAATATTAACGCCAAACCACACAAAACATTTTGTGTGGTCTGAATATATTTTATTTAAGTTAAATATTTTCTGGTCTAAATTTTATTTAGACAAAAAATCCAAAACTGAATAATCTCCTAAAGAAATTTCTCTTGCTACGCCGAAATACTGAGCAGAATTTCCAATCATCGAGTTAGAAAGATTTCCGTGATTGATTCTTGTATTCTCTTGTATTAGAGAGTTTTCGATATTTGAATTTATAATAATTGTATTATTCCCCAAAGAAACTCCAGGTCCAACTTTCGAGTTTGATATCTTCACATTTTCCCCGATAAAACAAGGCTGGATAATTAAAGAATTTTCAATTTGAGCAGAAGCTGGAAATTGTGACATTTCTTCTTTTTCGTACTCCAAAATTTTGCTGTTGGTCTCCACTGTTGCGTTTTTGTTTCCGCAATCCATCCAGTCGTTCACCTTTCCTAAAGTGAATTTTGCGCCTTTCGCTCTAATATTTTCTAGTGCTGTTGTTAATTGATATTCACCACCATTTTTAATATCATTATCCATGATATAATTGATTTCGTCCATCAATTTTTCTGCGCTGTTGAAATAATAAATTCCGATAATCGCCAAGTCTGAAACGAAAGTTGTCGGTTTTTCGACGAAATCCGTAATGAAACCGTAATTATCCAATCTCACCACTCCGAAAGCTGAAGGATCTTCTACGCTTTTCACCCAAATGACACCATCTGAATTTTTATCTAATTGAAAATCAGCTCTGAATAATGTATCTGCGAAAGCAATTACCACATCACCCGTCATCGACTGTTCTGCGCATTTGATTGCGTGAGCCGTTCCCAGAGGATCGTTCTGATAGTAGATGCTTCCTTTTGCTCCTAATTTTTCAGCAATCTGAATAAGAGATTTTTCAATCTCCGGACCAAAATCTCCGATAATAAAAGCTACTTCTTCAATTTCTTCACCTGCAACTTTAGCAATATCTTCTACCAATCTCTGTACGATAGGTTTTCCAGCGATAGGAATAAGAGGTTTTGGAACCGTCAATGTATGTGGGCGTAATCTGGAACCACGTCCAGCCATAGGAACAATAATTTTCATAAATTATATATATGTATGTTTTTTTGTTAGTTTTAATATTATGGTTAAAGATAATAATTAAAATCATAGTTGTTGCATATGATTTATATCTTTAGGTATTGCTGCATTAAAATAGGATTGATCATTAGCAAAACCGATACCAACTTTAATTTCTTTTGATTTTTGAGAGGATCATGTTTTTTTCGGAGTAAATTAAAATTCCAGCATAAAGTAGGAATAGTAAATTTCCGATCCATAAATTATAATCAAAAAACTCGACAATTACATAGCTGAAAACAGCTAAAAGGATGATGAAAAAAGAAATTTTCTTCATTCTGTAAGGAATTGGATAGTATTTTTGACCCAACCAATAAGAAAGGATCATCATTAAAAAATAAGCTGCCAAAGTTACCCACGCAGAAACCATAAAACCGTATGTTTTTAACAATGCAAAATTTAAAATAATAGTAAGAATTGCACCTGCCCAAGATATATAAGTTCCAACTCTGGTCCTGTCGGTTACTTTGTACCATGTTGAAAGGTTATAATAAATTCCGAAAAATAAATTAGCGATAACAATGATCGGGATAATATTAATTGCGATCCAGTAGGAGCTATTCGGAACTAATAAAAGTTTAAGCCAAGATACATTTGCAATAATTCCTAAAGCAACGACTGATGCAAAAAAAGAGAAATACTCAGTTACTTTTGCATAGGTAGCCTTTGCATTTTCATTTTGCATTTGTTTAAAGAAAAAAGGTTCGATTCCCATTCGGTAAGCGGTTACGAAAAGCGTCATTAAAACTGCCATTTTATAACAGCCACCATAAGCTCCTGCATCAGAATCTTCAATTAAAAATCTTTGAATGAATTTATCAAAATTTTCATTAACCATAAATGCTAAACCAGCAATCATAATCGGCCATGAATATTTAATCATTTGAAGAAAAAGATCTTTTGAAAACTGTAGTTTTACCTTTAAAATAATAGGAACAACTAATAAAACTCCAAGAAAGCTAGCTGCTAAATTGCTGTAAAAAGGATAAGAAACTTTTTCCTTTAAACCTAATTTTAAAGAAAATTCTTGCGGAATATATAGGAATAATGCAATCGCAAAAGCACTTTGGAAAATTGCTTGTATGACTCTAATTGCTGTATATTTTATAGGTCTGTTATGAAATCTGAACCAGGCTAAAGGCATCACAAGAATATTATCAAAGAAAGCAATCCATGCAAACCATCGAATGAATTCTGGCGTGTTGGAATAATCAAAAACATCTGCAATTGGCTGGTTAAATAATAAAACTGATATTAAAAAAACAGTTGATAAACCAGTTAAAAACCAAAAAGATGTGTTGAAAACTTTTTGCTCATTTTCTTTATCAGATGAAAATCTAAAGTAAGCTGTTTCAAAACCGAAAGAAAGGATAATATTAACAAACGATATCAAAGCATAAAGATTTGTAAAGATCGCAAATGCACTATTGTCGATATTTTTAATAAATAAATAATTAAGCAATACAACAATTATCCTCGGCATAATTGCCCCAATTCCATATATAATTGTCTCGTTGAGAAGTTTTTTCAAAATGTGAGATTTTTTCTGCAAATGTAAATATTTAGAAATTGATTTTTTATCAACGACATTAAAATTCATTCATAAACCTTAATTTTGTGTTTAATAGAAGTTAGAGATTAGAAGTTAGAAATTAGTGATCAGCATGATGCCTTATTTATAATGTATAATTTTAAAACTAACTTCTAATCTCTAACATCTAATTTCTAAGTAAAAAATGAAGACCTTAATCAAAAATGTAAAAATCGTCAACGAAGGAAAGATCGTTGAAGGCGATATTTTAATTGAAAATGATTTAATTTCCAAAATAGATTCTCAAATTTCTGTAGAAGCAGACCAAGTTATAGATGGTGAAGGAAAATATCTTTTGCCAGGAGTGATTGACGATCAGGTGCATTTCCGTGAACCGGGTTTGACTCATAAAGGTGAAATCGAAACCGAATCCCGTGCTGCCATTGCAGGGGGAACGACAAGTTTTATCGATCAACCCAACACGGTTCCGAATGCTGTAACTCAGGAGTTATTGGCGGATAAATATGAAATTGCTTCTCAGAAAGCCTACGCAAATTATGGTTTCATGATGGGCGGAACGAATGATAATCTGGAAGAAGTCTTAAAAACAAATCCAAGAAATGTTCCCGGAATTAAATTATTTCTAGGTTCTTCCACAGGAAATATGTTGGTCGACAATCCTGAAACTTTGGAAAATATTTTCAGCAATACAAAAATGTTGATCGCGGTTCACTGCGAAGATGAAGCAACCATTAAAGCCAATACTCAAAAATATATGGATGAATATGGTGAAGATATTCCTGTGAAATTCCACCATTTGATCCGAAGTGAAGAGGCTTGTTATAAATCTTCTTCAAAAGCAATTGAGTTGGCAAAGAAAACAGGAGCAAGACTTCACGTTTTCCATTTATCAACAGCGAAAGAAACGGAATTGTTCAGAAATGATATTCCTTTAAAAGATAAAAAAATTACGGCAGAAGTTTGTGTTCATCACTTGACTTTCACGAATGAAGATTATGAAACAAGAGGTGGATTAATCAAGTGGAATCCTGCTGTAAAAACGCAAAAAGACAAAGATGGGCTTTGGGAAGCATTGTTGGACGACAGAATTGATGTGATTGCAACGGATCACGCGCCTCACACTTGGGAGGAAAAGCAAAATGTGTATACAAAATGTCCTTCCGGAGCGCCTTTGGTACAACATTCTTTGGTTGTAATGCTAGAAAATTATAAAAACGGAAAAATTTCTTTAGAAAAAATCGTTGAAAAAATGTCTCACAATCCTGCAATTCTTTTCAGAATTGAGAAAAGAGGTTTCGTGAGAGAAGGTTACAAAGCAGACTTAGTTTTGGTTGATCTAAATGAAAACTGGACGGTTGAAAAAGAAAATCTTCTTTATAAATGCGGCTGGAGTCCGTTGGAAGGAATGAATTTCCATTCTAAAGTAACCCATACTTTTGTGAACGGAAATCTTGTTTTCGAAAACGGAAAAATTAATGAACAAAAATTCGGAGAACGTTTGCTTTTTGAAGTTAATAATTAAATATAATTTTTTCGGTAGTGAGACACTTCCTTCCCATCCTTCGTCCTAAAATAAATCTATTTACTATCAACCTATTTTAAGATGAATCAGGTTTTTGAATTATCTTGCGGGGTATAATCCATAAAGATACCGCCATCTATATTCACAGATTTTACTTTTTTCTTAATAGGAATCGTAAGCATGGTTTGCTTCTGATCTTTCTCCCAAAGCGAAGGTGAAAAATGAAGCTTTTCCACTGTGCCATCTTCATAGTTCAATGCAGCATCAAAAGGTATTGCAAAACCTCCTACGTTGTCGATGTTTACGATTAGAAGATCATTCATCTGCGAAATATTAGATATCTTTAGGTCTATATAATTGTTGGTATAGAACCAATTATTGAAAAACCAGTTCAGATTTTTTCCTGATCCCGTGTTCATAGAATTAAAATAATCCCATGGAATTGGATGTTTCCCATTCCAGTTATTCATATAATGATGAAGAGCTTTTTTAAAAAGATCATCCCCTAATAAATCTTTTAAAGCTAAATAAGATAAGGAAGCCTTCACATAAGAATTGTTTCCGTATCCCGCTCCGCTTACCTGTGTACTCATCGTAATAATCGGTTGATCTTGTTCTGTTGACGGGTCATTAATCCACTTTTTTACCCTGAAATTTTTGTAAAACTCTTTCGCTTTTGCTTCACCGTTTTCATCAATTCCGATTAAATATTCCAACGTTGTTGCCCAACCTTCATCCATAAAAGCATAACGCGTCTCGTTGATTCCCATGTAAAAAGGAAAATAAGTGTGCGCAATCTCGTGATCTGCCGTTAATCTTGCATCTTGAAAATCATCAGGAATACTTGTATCATTAATCATCATTGGATATTCCATATCTGCAAATCCCTGAATTGCCGTCATCGCATTATAAGGATATTCCACTCCAGGCCAGTTTTTTGAAAACCAATCGAGATTGTATTGCATCCATTCAACATAATGTTCAAAATCTTTTGCATCAGGCTTATATCCTGCTTGTACGCTTGCTCTTTTTGTTTTTAACTGAACACTTGCAGCATCCCAAACGTAATGATTGCTCAATGCAAAACAGAAATCTGTGATATTGTTGGCTTTAAATTTCCAGACGTTCCATTTATTTGGTTTTGTTACTTTTCCGGACTTCATGTCGTGTTCCGTCGCAACGTGAATTACTTTATCGCTTTTTAATGAAGATCTGTATCTTTTTAAATATTCGGATTGAAGAACATTTTCAGGATTCAGGAAATCTCCTGTTGCCCAAACTACATAATTTTTCGGAGCTGAAATCGCGAAACTATAATCATTAAAATCATTATAAAACTCCTGTCTGTCGGAATGCGGAAGCATATCCCAACCATTGTAATCGTCATAAACAGAAACTCTCGGGAAAGAATATGCCACGTAGAAAGTTTCAGGATCAATCTGTCCTTCTCTTCCACTTTGTACTGATAATGGATATTCCCATTCTATTTTTATTTCGGCTTTTGTTTTAGATTTTAAAGCAGAATTTAATTTTACCTTTTCCACTGTTCCCCAACCTTCGCTGTCAACGTTATATTTTTCACCATTTACAATAAATGATTTAATATGTAAACCTGAAGAAAGAAAATCTTTGGAAACGACTCCCGATCTTGGAGCCTGAGGTTTGTGTAAATTATTGACGAATCTTATCGCCAGTTCGTTCAGATCATTTGGGCTGCTATTGGTGTAAACAATCGTTTCTTTTCCAGAAACAACCTTCGAACTCGCATCTACCTTCACCTCAACATTATAAACCCCTTTGTTCTGCCAATAATTTTTTCCCGGAGCGCCCGATAAGTCACGCGTTCCGTTTTCGTATGCTTTTTTAATATTTCTCGGCATATACAGCTCCTGTGCAGAAAATTGCCATGAAGCCAAAAGCAATAACCCAAAAACCAATCTTTTCATTAAAATTATTCCTTATTAAACTTAAATTCTCTTCCGCCCTGATTAAAAGTAATCGTCTTTTTATCCTGACTGAAAGTCATCGAAATCTGCGCCTCTTCAAACGTAAATGTATTGTTTCCCGTATATTCAAGTGCAATTTCCGGCTGACCGGTTGCTTGTGCGTACAACTTATTATTTTTTTCAGAGAAAGTAATTTTTATAGGAATATCTTTATTTCCATAAGTTCCTGTGAAATCTTTAGGATTGATTGTTTCCACATATTTTGCATCAGCAGAAGACCATGTATTATTTTGAAGATTCGCATCAGGAATTTGAGAATTTGGATCTAGTTTTACCTGCTGGATTTCCTTGTTCGACTCTAATTTAAATGTCCATTCCGTATTTCTTTTCCAAACTTCGATCGGCAGCTTTACAATCTTTTCCGTTCCGTCTTTAAATTTCACCTGAACTGTCGTCGGCATCGGCAACTGACCAATATTTTCCACCGTAATTTGCGCTCCGTTTTTGAAATCTCCGTTTACATATCTCACGTTTTTCACAGATTGATCGATTTTCCATTTGTTGATAAACCAACCTCTCCAGAACCAGTTCAGTTCTTCACCTGAAACATTTTCCATTGTGTGGAAAAAATCCCATGGTGTTGGATGTTTGAAAGCCCAACGGTTAATATATGTTCTGAATGCCTTATCAAATTTTTCAGGTCCAAGAATCGATTCTCTTAACATTTGTAATCCCATTCCCGGCTTGAAATATGCTAAAACACTAATGCTGCTTTCCTTCATATTATCGGGACCAACCATGATCGGTTCAAAACCGTCATTCATGATGTAGCCACCCATCTGAGCAATATTTTTCTTATCATAATATTCACCGTTATTGAAAGCTTCCGTTGAAAGCTCGTTGATAAATGTGTTGAAACCTTCATCCATCCATGCAAACAATCTTTCATTAGAACCGACAATCATAGGAAACCAATTGTGTCCAAATTCATGATCGGTAACGCCCCAAAGTTCGCTTCCTTTGGAATCCATATTACAGAAAACGATTCCCGGATATTCCATTCCCCCTTCGTTTCCGGCAACGTTGGTTGCAGCAGGATACGTATATTCATACCATTTCCCTGAATAATGCTCTATTGCAGCTTTTGTATATTCCGTAGATCTTCCCCAAGCTTTTTCACCAGCACTTTCGGCAGGATAAGCTGAAATTGCTAAAGATTTTTTACCACTCGGAAGATTAATTCTCGCCGCATCTAAAATAAACGCCGAAGATGATGCCCAGGCAAAATCCCTTGCTTGCTTGATTTTAAATTTCCAGGTTTTAGTACCTGTTTGTGAATTTTTTCCAATCTCAGATTCTGAATGAATCGTTATAGTTTTATCACTACTCTTAGCCTGTTCCCAACGGTTGTTTTCTTCTTTTGAATAAACTTCTTTAGTGTTTAATAATTCTCCGGAAGCCACAACGTAATGATTGGCAGGAACGGTAATATTAGCTGTAATATCTCCGTATTCTAAATAAAATTCGGATGCACCAACATAAGGCAAAGTATTCCAACCCATGACATCATCGTAAACGCACATTCTCGGATACCATTGAGCTATTGTAAAGATTTTCCCGTTTTTCGTATCCTGAATTCCCATTCTGTCGGAGCCATATTTTGGAGAAAGGAAAGAATATTCAATTTTAATTTTTGCTACGCCTCCCTGAGCTTTCAGTTCAGATGGAAGATCAATCTGCATTCTGGTATCGGTGATGGTATATTTTACATCTTTACCGTCATATTTTACGGATTTTATTCTGTAGCCGCCATCAAATTCTTCACCATGCGCTCCGTTTCGACTTCCTGACATTGGAACGACAGCATTTCCTCTTGAATCTTTAGCAAATAAATTTTGATCCAGTTGCAACCATAAAAATCCTAATTTATCCGGACTGTTATTGGTATACGTGATTTCTGCTGTTCCCGTTAGCTCATTTTTAACTTCATTAAGACTTACATTCAGATTATAACTCGCAGAATTTTGCCAGTATGTATGTCCCGGCTGTCCGCTTGCAGATCTTGTCGATGTGCCTGTTTGTGCATAAAAAAATGGCTTAAAAGCTTCTACATAATCATATTTAGGAGCTTCCTGAGCCAATGCTGCTGATGAAAAAAACATCACCGCAAGAACAGAAATGAGAGTGGGAAGTTTGAAATTCATATTACAATTTTTAATTAACAAAGTAAACAAAAATAAGACTTTCCTGAACAGAAAAATCTTACGCATCGATTTTATATTGTTAAATTATCTCAATCTTCTCTTACTGAAAGGAAATGTTTGTAAAATCTTTTTCGGAAACTGACAATTCACTTCAAGTTTTCCTATTTTGATGATTGGCATATCTTAAACCACAAAAGCAACAAAAGATTTTAACAATTTAGTTATCTCAAGTTGATTATCTTAAAGGTTAAAATTTAATTAATTTGATTTTTTAGCTTTAATCATTGCTTCCAAAGCATCCCACATTTCCTGTGGAATATCTTCCAGCATATTGAATTCACCTGCACCCTGTAGCCATTCTCCACCATCAATTGTTACCACTTCGCCATTCATATAAGCTGAATAATCGGAAACAAGATAAGCGGCAAGATTTGCCAATTCCTGATGTTCTCCGACTCTTCTCAACGGAACTTTTTTCCTCATATCAAATTTTTCCTGAAGATTTCCTGGTAGTAATCTGTCCCAAGCACCTTTCGTTGGGAAAGGTCCCGGAGCTATAGCATTGAATCGAATCCCATATTTTGCCCATTCAACAGCCAGAGATCTTGTCATGGCCAAAACTCCTGCTTTTGCACAAGCGGATGGAACGACGTAAGCAGAACCTGTCCAAGAATAAGTTGTTACGATGTTTAAAACTGTTCCCGGAGTTTTAGAATCTATCCAATGTTTCCCGATGGAAAGTGTACAGTTTTTTGTTCCTTTCAACACAATATCCAAAATGGAATCAAATGCAGAA
Source organism: Chryseobacterium sp. RU37D (assembly GCF_900156075.1). Lineage (GTDB taxonomy): Bacteria > Bacteroidota > Bacteroidia > Flavobacteriales > Weeksellaceae > Chryseobacterium. Next base: position 40,059 of record NZ_FTMM01000011.1, read on the forward strand.
TGTGTTAGTCTTTCTGTGGGAGAAATGAAATTTCCGGCTGCGTTATTTAATAGAATATCTATTTTTCCAAATTCTTTTAAAGTTGCTTCTTTCATGGCTTCAACTTCATCCCAGTTTCTTACATCACATGCGACACAAAGAACTTTACCTCCAGTTTGTTCTTCTAATTCTTTTGCTGTTTCCTGCAGTTTTTCAATATTTCTTGATGTAATTACTACTTTGGAGCCTAGTTGAAGAAAATATTTGGTCATTGCTTTACCAAGACCACTTCCGCCTCCTGTAACAATGGCCACTTTATCTTTCAATGCACCTTCACGAAGCATGGGTTGTGTATAAAGATTCATATTTTTTTGTTTTTAGTAAAAATAAGCTTTTAAGTTATGTAATGAGTTATAATTAATATGCGCAAAATAATTTTGTTAGATATTTTAGGCTTCGGCGGCAAAGCCGCCGAAGCCTAAATAAAATAAACTGTAAAAACATTTAAAATTAATTAATCTGAGTTCGGAATAAGCATTACTAACAGAAAATCATTAATTTATATTTAGTACTTTCATTTCTTGCTCAACTTTTTGATTTTCAGGATAGAAAAATGGTTATAAACCAGAAATAATGATGTCATCTAAAGATCTGAAAGCGAAAGATTTATTAAGTTAAAGTTTTGATTTACAGTAATTAAACTAAATTTCCGCTTATGTTTTGTGCTAATAAAATTACTGAAGTTTTCTCCAAAGTTGAAGATCTTTGTAAAGAATTATCCTGGTTTGGGAAACATCTATTGTTTTTACGTTTTAAACTTCATATTTTTACCAACAACAAAAGCGGAATCATTGATTGTATGGTTACTGCCGAAAATGTAGATGATAGAAATCCATTGCAATGTAAAAATTTCGCCAAAAAGCTTTATGAGAAGTTGTTTTGAGACAAAGAATATATCTCAAAAGAGCTTTTTTCAAATTCTTTTTCTCAGAGTATTCATCTGGTTACAAAGTCTAAAAAGAAACGGAAACAAAACCTTTAACTCCAATGTTCGATGCTTACATGCTGTGCAAAAGAGCTAATGTGGAGACTATTTTTGACCAGCTTAAAAATATTTGCCAGGTGGAACACTCCAGATACAGAAGTGTTGCCAATTACTTTAATACTATTTTTTTTGCATTGATAACATATAATTTCATGGATAAGAAGCCGTCCCTGAAAAACAATTTTGTTGATACCAAACAACTTTATTTATTTCAATAATTATATTGAACTCATGTTAAGTGTTTGAATTTCAAAAACTTAATATGAATAAAATATATAAAATTAAGATTCTGCAAACCCGTTTTTAATGGCGAAAACGGCCAAGCCGACACGTGTTTTCAGATCCAGTTTGTCACAAAGCTGATCCCTGTAGCTTTCTACAGTTCTTGGGCTGCAGCACATTTTGTCGGCGATTTCCTTATAGCTGAGTTCTGTTACGGTGTATTTCAAAAACTCTCTTTCGCGATCGGAAATTCTGATACTGTTGGCGGTTTCTTCATTATTCATATTCGAAAAAATGATTTTTGAAGCCCATTCCGGATAGAAAAATCCATCGTTATTGAGTTTTGTTAAAGCGTTTTCAAGCTCTTTCGGATGCGTGTTTTTCAGTAAATATCCTTTTGCTCCGTTTTTAATCATTTTGATGACGCTTTTATCGTCGCCCTGCATACTCAGAGCCATTACTTTAATATTGGGATGATGTTCTTTAAGCCAGAGTACGGTTTCAAAACCATCCATGATAGGCATACTGATATCCATTAAAATAATATCTGGAATTTTGCTGTTGTTTTGGAATTTCTGGATGAGGTCTTTACCGTTTTCGGCAACGTAGATGACTTCGAATTCTTTAAAATTATCAATAATTCCTTCAAGCGCTTTTGCGATAAGTACGTGATCATCAACAATCACTATCGTTTTTTTCATGGCTGTCTTTTTAAAATAATATTGAGCGTGGTTCCCAGATTTTCCTGACTTTCAAGGCTGAAATCTGCCCCGATGATCTTGGCTCTGTTTTTCATATTGGTAAGGCCGATCCCGTTTGATTTTATATTGGATTTATCGAACCCTACGCCGTCATCTTTAATATTCAGTTCCCAAAGTGATTCCTCAGAAGTGTTCAGATTAATGAAAATATTCTTGCAGTTGGCATGTTTTATACTGTTCTGAATAAATTCCTGAGTAATCCTAAGGAGAACATTTTTGTGGACAAATCCCAGATTAAGCTGTTTAAAATTATGTTCAAAGCTTACCTGGCATTTTTTGAAGGCATTGGTATTGTCTACTTCTTCCTGTATTAAAGTTACGATTTCCTTTTGATTTATATTATCGTCAGTTAAAGTTTTTGAAAGACTCCTCAGATCTTGTAAGGACTGATTGATGATCTGTGACACCTGATCGATTGTTTCGTTTACCTCCGGGACCTTATTTTCATATAAAAGCTGTTGGGTGTAAAGGCTTACAAGGGTCAGTTTTTGTCCGATATTATCATGAAGTTCACGTCCGATCTGCTGCATGGTGGCCTGTTGAATTTCCAATTGGGTGGCGAGAAGCTCACGCTTATGAATTTCGTTTTTTACCTCAATTTCATTGAGATATTCCTTTTTGCGTTGTTTATATTTTCGGATATAAACCATGACGGCAGCCACAAACAACACAAAAAATATGTTGAAAAGAATGATTGTTACTAAGAGCTCTGTTTTCCCCATATGAATGAAATTGAAAATAATGAATACATAACAATCGCCGAAATTAAGAAATATGCAAAATAAATATTGTAAATCTCTCTGTAAGGCTTAAGCAGCTCAAAAAATGTCCAAAACGGCAATGTTCCAATATAGAACAGGGTTACTCCCAAATTAATGTAAAACATCCTGTTCTTATCAAAATCAAGAATATTGGAAGAATTAATCTGTTTGTAATATTCCATAACCACCAAAATCATTAAAATAAGGCATCCCAAAGTATAATTGAGTGAAAACATGACTTTATCATAAGTAAAAATGAATTCGCTGGGAATAAATGAGAGGAGATATATAAATGATAATGTGAAAAAAAGTTTTGATCTATTAAACGATTTTGCAGCATATAGCCAGTAAAAAAATATAAATTCGATTGGGATTACAAAATAATTATAGAATGCCTGTTTATTGTATTCTACAAAATATCCACCCCATTTACCAATGGCTTCTGATACAAAAATGAAAATCAAATAAAACACAAAATACTTCCAATATTCATTTTTTATTCGATGATAGTATAAGAGAGAAACTACAGCGGCGATACCTTCGCTCCAAAACATTAACTCTTGTACAATTCTTTGGAAATCGGCCATTTTGTGTTTATTTTAATTATAAATATGGTTTTTAAAATGATTCAGTCTTTGTGCTGTCAGGCGGAACAAGATTCCCGTGATTTTGAGAAATAATTTTCCCTTCCAGATGTGAGGTTTTAACGGATGCCATGGCCAGAAATTTTCCATCATTAGCAGAGCTTAAAGGGTTAAAATCGTACGGCAGCATTTCTCCGTTTTCATCTTCAATTTTCATGGTAGGCACCATTACTAAAGTATGTTTTTCGGCATATTCTAGACCGATCGATGTGCCTGACATGATATCCCAGTTGTCAGCTTTCGGATAGGCTGCGTAATAAAATCTTATTCCCAAATCCTTGGAAGGAATCCCCGGATGGTTTTTCTGAGTTTTAGCTTCAATATCAGAAATAAACTTTTTCAATGTAGCCAAATCAAAATGGATAGAATGGGCATCATCGATTCCTAATTTGTCTTTTACAAATACCAGATGGTTTTTTCTGTAGTTGTTTACCAAAGTTTGGATAAACTCACAAGTCATGGTGCTTGGCACTGAGATAGTCTCTAGCGTGTCAATGTCTAAGTTAGGTTTTGTTTTCATAGAGCTAGTTTTTTATAGTATGCTGTTAGTTTGTTCTACAAATTTCGTAAAATTTTCATGTTAAATATCACGTTTTTTCACCATTTATTTACCGTGTTTTTACGGATTGTGATTTTTAATTAAAATTATCAGGAATTTGAATGGGTTTTATTAAAAAAATAAGTGCCGCAGATTTCTCTACAGCACTTACTTACAAAAATAATATATATGAAAAAACTACTTATTGTTCAGTAGGTCTGAAAACCAAACCTGTTTCCTCAAAATAATCCAAAGTGATTCTGTCGCCGTCATTCACATTTCCAGCTAAAATCTCTCTTGATAATTTATTTAAAACTTCCTGTTGAATAACTCTCTTCAACGGTCTTGCTCCGAAAGCAGGGTCGTATCCTTTATTCATCAGATAATCTACAGCATCCTGAGTTGCTGTCATAATGATATTTCGTTTTGCCAACATATCATTGAATCCTCTCAACTGGTATGTCACAATTTTTCCGATTTCCTTTTTTCTCAAAGGCTGGAACAATACCACCTCATCAATTCTGTTTAAGAATTCCGGACGTAAAGTTTGTTTCAATAAATCGAAAACCTCATCTTTTGTTTTATCAACAATTTCATCCTGATTTTCATCAGTAATATTTTCAAAATTTTCCTGAATAAGGTGCGAACCTAAATTCGAAGTCATAATGATAATCGAGTTCTTGAAATTCACGACTCTACCTTTATTATCCGTCAAACGACCGTCATCCAAAACCTGTAACAACGTGTTGAAAACATCAGGATGTGCTTTTTCAATTTCATCCAAAAGTACCACAGAATAAGGTCTTCTTCGTACCGCTTCGGTCAACTGACCACCTTCATCATAACCCACATATCCAGGAGGCGCACCCACCAATCTCGAAACACTATGACGTTCCTGATATTCACTCATATCAATTCTCGTCATATTGTTTTCATCATCGAATAAAAACTCGGCTAATGCTTTTGCCAACTCGGTTTTTCCGACGCCGGTGGTTCCTAAGAATAAGAACGAACCGATTGGTTTTTTGTCGTCACTTAATCCCGCTCTGTTTCTTCGGATGGCATCTGCAACAGCTGTGATCGCTTCATCTTGACCAACAACTCTGTGGTGCAATTCGGTTTCAAGACTTAATAATTTTTCTCTTTCGGATTGAAGGAGTTTTGTAACAGGAATTCCTGTCCATTTTGCAATCACTTCAGAGATGTTTTCAGAAGTTACTTCCTCTTTAATCAATTCATTCTGATGATTTTGCATCTCTATTTCCAGTTTGGAAAGCTCTTCTTCTTTTTCACGAAGCTTTCCATATTGAATTTCTGCTACCTTTGCATAATCTCCTGCTCTTGAAGCTCTTTCTGCTTCTAATTTCAGAGATTCTATATCTTTTTTAATCTGTGTTAAATCCTCAGATTTTTGTTTTTCTTTCAACCATTTAGCATTGATTTCATTTCTTTGCTCAGAAATTTTTGCAATGTCTTCTTTTAAATGGTCGATTTTCGTCTGATTTCCCTCTCTTGAAATCGCAGCCAATTCAATTTCCATCTGCATCAGCTTTCTGTCTAAAACATCCAGTTCTTCGGGTTTTGAATTGATTTCCATTCTTAATTTCGCAGAAGCTTCATCAATCAAGTCAATCGCTTTATCGGGTAAAAATCTGTCCGAAATATATCGTTGAGACATTTCCACCGCTGCAATAATCGCCTCATCTTTGATTCTTACTTTGTGATGCGCTTCATATTTATCTTTAATTCCACGAAGAATGGAAATGGCTGATTCAGTATCTGGTTCTTCAACCATCACTTTCTGGAAACGTCTTTCCAACGCTTTATCTTTTTCAAAATATTTTTGATATTCATTTAAAGTCGTTGCACCGATAGCTCTTAATTCACCTCTTGCTAAAGCTGGTTTCAAAATATTCGCTGCATCCATCGCGCCTTCACCGCCTCCGGCTCCCACCAAAGTATGGATTTCGTCGATGAAAAGAATGATTTGTCCATCTGATTTGATGACTTCATTTACTACGGATTTCAAACGCTCTTCAAACTCACCTTTGTATTTGGCACCAGCGATCAAAGCTCCCATATCCAATGAATATAAAGTCTTATCCATCAGGTTTTCAGGAACGTCGCCACTGATAATTCTGTGGGCAATTCCTTCAGCGATAGCAGTTTTACCAACACCGGGTTCACCGATTAGAATAGGATTATTTTTTGTTCTTCTTGAAAGAATTTGCAAAACTCTTCGGATTTCTTCATCACGACCGATTACCGGATCCAGTTTTCCTTCTGCTGCTAATTCGTTGAAGTTTTTAGCATATTTATTTAAGGATTGATACGTTTCTTCTGAACTTGCAGAAGTTGCTTTCGAGCCTTTTCTCAACTCTTTAATTCCACCCTCAAGAAGATTTTTTGTAACGCCCATATCTTTCAGCATTTTAGAAACTTCCGAATTTGTTTCTAGAAGGGAAAGCCATAAATGTTCGATCGTTACATATTCATCACCCATTTTTTTAGCGATGTTGGGTGCATCAAGCAAAACTTTATTTGCCGATTGTGAAAGATAAATATTTCCTCCCTGTACTTTAGGAAGCTTTTCTAAATTTTCACGGTTGCGCTCTCTTACCAAAGCAGCATCTGCTTCAGATTTTTTTAATAAGAAAGGCGATATATTTTCGTCTACCTGGAAAATTCCTTCCAGTAAATGTTGAGGTTCAATCTGTTGGTTGCCAAATTCCATTGCTACTTGTTGCGCTGCCTGGATGGCTTCCTGTGATTTTACAGTATATTGGTTTAAGTTCATATTTTGTATATTTTTGATTCTAATTTTTTGGTTTTCACTTTTAGATTTTAGACATCAGATTTCAGACCATACGAGTCAAATACATATTAATTTTCTAATTCAAAGTTCTAATTTCTGATGCCCTCGATCTTATTTAATCATTTAATTCTGACCGGTATACCGCAAAAACTGTTCAATTGTTGAATTTTTAAAAAAGACAGACAAATTTTCCGAATTATATATTTTTAGCGGATTTTAAAAAGACAAATTTTCCGAATATGATGGACAGGTTTCAAAATATCGGAATAACAGTCATATTAATTCCAGGCACTTTCTTTACAAAAAATCATTCACTGAAAAATCAGGATATTAAATCAAAATAATTACTTTTGCGATTATCAGATGGAGTTAAAAGAAAAACAAAAGAAAATATTAGACGTTGCCGTAGAACTTTTCAAAGAGAAAGGGTATATGGGCAGCTCTGTGAGAGATTTGGCAACGAAACTCAATATTAAGGCAGCTTCCTTATATGCACACATCCGTTCGAAGGAAGAAATTCTGGAATGGATTTGTTTTGGTATCGCTCAGGAATTTTTCGATGAACTTCAGGAGGTAAAAAGCACCAATATTCCGCCAAAGGAAAAACTTAATCTTTTTATTGATAAACATTTATCGGTTGTTCTTAAAAACCGTGACGTTACTCATATTTATTCCAACGAATGGAAACATTTGGAAGAAAGATTACCAGAATTTGTAGAATTAAGAAAAAATTATCAACAGGAAGTGGAAAATTTAATTTCTGAAATTTACAAAGCGGAAAATTGGGAATTAAGATCTTCCGCTTTTACTACAAGATTTATTTTGCATACTTTAAACAATTCCTATTTTTGGTTTAAGAGAAATATCGAATCAGGTTCTGAAATTACCGATGAAATAAGGGATAAAATTCTTTTTGGATTATTGGGAAATCAGAAGAGTAATTAATTCATTTTGTTTAACCAAAGTTATCCGAAGTGTTTGTCATTCCACTGGAATCTCTACAGCTACAACGAAAACTTCGCTTAGATTTCATGTTCCATTTGGTTCGTTCTGAATGATAAATTCAACATAAAATCTGCCTTAAACTCAATCTAAATCTTAACCTCAACTATTTAGAATTATTCAAAATATGATGAAAGTCATAAAAATTTTGCCATGTTCCAAAATCTTTTTAAATTTACACCTAACAAATGTTAGTTAGTTATGGATTTTGATGTTGAATATCTAAAGCTCGATCAATTGAGACAGCTTCAATCTGAGCGATTGGCGAAATTGGTAGACTATCTTGGGGAGAAGTCGGAATTTTATAAAGAAAAATTTAATAAATCAGGAATATCTCCACAAGATATAAGGTCGATCGAAGATATTACGAAACTTCCGATTACTTACAAACAGGATTTGAGAGACAATTACCCGTTCGGATTATTCACGGTTCCAAAAAATGAACTACAGAGAATTCATTGTTCAAGCGGAACGACAGGAAAACCTACGGTGGTAGGATATACAAAAGAAGATGTTGATTTATTCAGCGAAGTAGTGGCGAGATCTTTGAACGCAGCCGGAGCAAAACCGGGGATGCAGTTGCACAACGCTTATGGTTATGGGATTTTCACAGGCGGATTGGGATTACATTACGGAGCAGAAAAATTAGGAATGAGCGTTCTGCCGATTTCAGGAGGAATGACTTCAAGACAAGTCGATTTAATTATAGATTTTCAACCTGAAGTTCTCTGCTGTTCGCCATCTTATGCTTTAACATTAGCTGATGAATTTGCAAAACGAGGGATTTCCGCTGACGAAATCAGTTTAAAATATGCGGTTTTAGGTTCAGAGCCCTGGACAGAATTGATCAGACATCATATCGAAGAAAGATTGGGCGTTCATGCAACCAATATTTATGGCTTGAGTGAAATTATCGGTCCCGGAGTTTCAATGGAAGATTTCGAGGAAAAAGGAGGAGCTTACATTTGGGAAGATCATTTTTATCCTGAAATTTTAGATCCGGTTACCAAAGAACCTGTTCCTTTTGGTGAAGAAGGAGTTTTGGTAATCACGACTTTAACTAAAAAAGCAATGCCGCTGTTACGTTATTGGACAAACGATATTACAAGTCTTTATTATGATGAAAGTGGTAAAAGAACAATGGTGAAAATGAAACCAATTCTTGGGAGAACCGATGATATGCTGATTGTAAGAGGAGTAAATGTCTATCCAAGTCAGATTGAAGAAGCGTTTTCCCATGTGGAAGGAGTGGTTCCGAACTATTATTTAACTCCGATTGAAAAAGAACAAATGTGTGTTGCTTTGGATATTGATGTTGAAATTGATGATGATTTGATCGCTTCTAAAAATTTAAATCAAAATACCGACGATTATGCTATTTTTGTCGGAAACTTTGGAAAAAGCATCGAAAACGAGATTAAAAAGAGGGTAGGAATTACTACAAAAGTGAAAATCCACGCTCAAGACAGTCTTCCGAAATGTGAAGGCGGAAAAATTAACAGAATACTTAAAAAATAAATGAATTCATTTTATAAATTAAAAACCGTAAAGGTTCAGAAAGATACGACGGATGCCGTAAATGTAGCTGTTGAAATTCCTGAGGAACTGAAAGATAAATTCAGATTCAAGCAGGGACAGTATCTTAATTTCCGAATGATGATCGACGGAAATGAAGAGAGACGTTCTTACTCAATCTGTAATGCGCCAAGTGAAAAAAGCAACACGCTGGAAGTTTTGGTAAAATTATTGGAAAACGGGAAAGTTTCAGGTTATTTCAACGAGCATCTTCACATGGATGAAATTCTTGAAGTAATGCCTCCAATGGGTGGTTTCAACACTTCTTATCACCCGACAAACGTAAAAACTTACGTTGGTTTGGCAGCAGGAAGCGGAATTTCTCCGGTTTTATCGAATATTAAAGAAAGTCTTTATCAGGAACCAAATTCAAACGCTTATTTGTTCTACAGCAACAGAAGCATGAATCATGTGATGAAAAAGGCTGAAATCGATAAATTGGTTGAAACTTTTAACGGAAGACTGAAAGTTGTTTATTTAGTAAGCCGTGAAAAACATGAAGACCCGATTTTTGAAGGTAGAATTTCTCCTGAAAAATTAGATTTACTGTTCGAAAGATATGCTGATATTGATGTAAAAGAATCTACTTATTTCATTTGCGGACCTTCAGAAATGATTAAAGGAATCGCAGATTATTTAAAGAAAGATAAAAAAGTACCTGCCATTCAGGTTTTATTTGAATATTTCACTGCTCCTGACGAAGAAAATACGGAGGAAATGAGCGACGAATTCAAAGCCATTGCGAATATCGAAAGTATGGTAACGGTAATCATCGACGATGATGAATATTCTTTCCACCTGAATTCAAAAAAAGAGAGTATCTTAGATAAAGCATTGAAAGACAATCTTCCTGTGCCTTTCGCTTGTAAAGGAGGAGTTTGTTGTACGTGTAAAGCCGAAGTTTTGGAAGGTGAAGTTTTCATGGAAAAAAATTATGCGCTTACCGAAGAAGAAGTAGCCAGAGGTTACGTTCTTACCTGTCAATGTCACCCGACAACGAATGTGGTGATGCTTAATTATGATGTTTAAATCAGTTTGAAAATGTGCTAATTTGGAAATTTGAAAATGGCTAACCGCTTATTTTCACAAGTTCAAATTAATTTTCAAATTAACTAATTCTCAAATTTTCAAATTTAAAAAGATGGACTTAGAAAAATTTGTACAATACGTACATGACGAAAATAAAGTAGAACCAAAAGACGTAATGCCCGATGATTACAGAAAACTATTGGTTCGTCAGATTTCACAGCACGCACATTCTGAAATTGTCGGAATGCTGCCGGAAGCCAACTGGATTTCCAGAGCGCCTTCATTGAGAAGAAAAATGGCTCTTTTGGCTAAAGTTCAGGATGAAGCAGGCCACGGTTTATACCTTTATTCTGCAACTGAAACATTAGGAAACGGAACTATCAGAGCAGACAGAGATGCAACTTACGACGATATGCTGGAAGGAAAAGCGAAATACTCAAGTATTTTCAACTATCCGACGTTGAGTTGGGCAGATATCGGAGCAATTGGCTGGTTGGTTGATGGTGCTGCAATCATGAATCAGGTAATGTTGATGGGAAATTCTTATGGTCCTTATTCAAGAGCGATGGTGAAAATCTGTAAAGAAGAATCTTTTCACCAAAGACAGGGCTACGAGATTTTGATGGCACTTTGCCGTGGTACAAAACAGCAGAAAGAAATGGCGCAGGCTTCGTTAAACCGTTTCTGGTGGCCGGCTTTAATGATGTTTGGTCCGAATGACGACAGTTCGCCAAACTCTAAAATTTCTATGAATTACAGGGTTAAAAGAGAGAGTAACGACAGTCTTCGTCAGAGATTTATCGATGTTACGGTTTCTCAGGCTGAATTTTTAGGATTAACAATTCCAGATAAAGATTTAAAATGGAATGAAGAAAGACAACATTACGATTTCGGAGAACTTCCATGGGATGAATTTATGGAAATCTTAAAAGGAAACGGCCCAGCCAACAAAAAGCGTATCGAAACCAAGAGAAAAGCACAAAGAGAAAATTCTTGGGTTAAAGAAGCGGCGGCAGCTTTTGCGGAAAAACAGGAAAAAATTTCAATATAACAATATACCGATGTAAAAATGTAGCAATTCAATTGTCATTCTGAGCAAAGCGAAGAATCTCATTATTGTTAAACTGGTACATTGATACATTGTTAAATTTAATTTTATTTATGGCAAATTTAGATATGTGGGAAGTGTTTATTCAGACTAAACCGGGATTATCTCACAAACACGTTGGAATAGTACAGGCACCAACAGCAGAAATGGCTTTGCAGAACGCAAGAGACGTTTATACAAGAAGAAAAGAAGGAACTTCTGTTTGGGTGGTTCCAAGTAAATATATTGTGACTTCAGAAGGAATTGATAAAGAAGCTTTCTTTGATCCGGCTGATGACAAATTGTACCGTCATCCGACGTTCTACGATATTCCTAACGATGTAAAAAATATGTAATTAATAAAAGACTTCAAGATGTGAGATATCAGATAATAGACTTATTGTCAATCTGAAATCTAGTGTCTGAAATCTGAAATCTACTAAACAATGAACCCATTATATAATTATTTATTAAAACTAGCGGACGACAGTTTCATTATGGGACAACGTTTGTCTGCGTGGTGCGGTGAAGGTCCTTATTTAGAGGAAGATATTGCATTAACAAATATCGCTTTGGATGAACTTGGACAGGCAAATAACTTTTACGTATATGCCTCAAGAGTGATTGACAATGGTAAAAGTGAAGATGATTTAGCATTTTTAAGATATGAACACGAATATGTAAACGCACACTGGACAGAACTTCCTAATGAAGATTATGCACAGACGATTCTTAAAGTGTATGTTTTCGCAGTGTATCAGAAATTGATGTATGAGGCATTATCAAATTCTGCGAATGAAGAACTTTCTGCCATCGCTCAGAAATCGTTGAAAGAAGTAAGATATCATTACACTCACGCTGCTTCCTGGATGAAAATCTTCGCTCAGGGAACGGAGGAAAGTAAATCCCGTTTGGTAAAAGCGATTGAAAATATCTGGGAATATACAAAAGGTTTATTCGCAAAAACAGAAGGAGAAGATGATTTGGTAGCTTTAAATATCGCTCCGAATACAGATGCTCTTTATGAAGAATTTTTAGCGATTACTCAGAAAGATTTTGAAGGTTTCGGTTTAGAATATCCTACAAATCCTTTCATGCAGCCAAAATCAAGAACAGGTTATCATACAGAATATTTTGGATATATTCTTTGTGAATTGCAGTATATGCAGAGAGCGTATCCTGGTTGTACGTGGTAAAAAATCAATGAATTAATTTGAAAATGTGCTAATTTGAAAATGGCAATCCACCTATAATTTTCAAATTATCCAAATTTTCAAATTTTCAAATTAATTATGAAAAATCCTTTAGAAATATTAGAACTCGTTCCCGATCCGGAAATTCCGGTAATCAACATCGTGGAATTAGGTATTGTAAGAGAAGCAAAAGTTACCAGCGAGAATTCTTGTGAAGTAACCATTACGCCGACTTATTCTGCCTGTCCCGCTATGTTTACCATTGAGGAAGATATCATAAAGATTATGAAAGAAAATGGTTGGGAAGCGAAAGTAGTCACTAAAATGTTTCCGATTTGGACAACAGATTGGTTGACGGATGAAGCAAGAGAAAAACTTCGTGTTTACGGAATCACACCTCCCGAAAAAGGAGCAGATGAACATCATATCGGGAAACCGAAAAAATGTCCGCGTTGTGGTTCTATGAATTCAAAGCAGATCAGTAGATTCGGGTCTACATTATGCAAGGCTTCGTATCAGTGTTTAGACTGTTTAGAGCCTTTTGACTATTTTAAATGTCATTAAAATTAATTTAGCAATGTATCAGTGTAAGAGTTTACCAATATGTTCAGTATGACATATAATTATTACATTGTTAGAATAATAAATTGTTACATTATGAGTAAATTAGTACATTGTTAAATTAAAAAAAATAATACTATGTATACACAACTTGATATTGAAACGCATTTTGACGGAAAACTGAAAATTGCCTACCTGAATCAGCCAGAAACCATGAACGCGCTTACAAAGCCATCTTTATCAGATCTAAAAGATTTTATTAAAGAATGCAGCGAAGATCCAACGGTAAGATGTGTTGCGATTTCGGGAAGAGGAAGAGCTTTTTGTTCCGGTCAAAATTTGGATGATGCGTTTGTTCAAGGAAACGAGCATCATGATAACGACATTATCAGAAAGATTGTAGTAGATTATTACAATCCTTTGGTTACGGAAATTACACGTTGCAAAAAACCTGTAGTTGCATTGGTAAACGGTCCTGCAGTAGGAGCTGGGGCAATGTTGGCTTTAATTTCTGACTTCGTTTTAGCGGTTGATAAATCATATTTTGCACAGGCGTTTTCGAATATCGGATTGATTCCTGATACGGGCGGAACATATTTCCTGCCGAAATTATTAGGAAGACAATTGGCAAACTATTTAGCATTTACGGGTAAGAAATTATCTGCGGAAGAAGCAAAATCTTATGGTTTGGTTGCTGAAGTTTTCTCTGAGGAAGAATTCGCTTCTAAATCATTGGAAATTTTAGAGAAAACATCAAATATGCCAACTGCTGCAATTAAATTAACCAAAAAAGCGTTCGCTGCTTCTTACAATAATACGCTGAAAGAGCAATTGGAATTAGAAGGAGATTTACAACAGGAAGCTGCAGAAACAGAAGATTTTAAAGAAGGTGTAAGTGCCTTTTTAGGAAAAAGAAAACCTAATTATAAAGGAAAATAAAATTATAGAATTTAGAAATTAGAGGTTAGAAATTAGCAAAAGTCTAACTTCTAACTTCTAGCTTCTAACATCTATAAAAATGAAAAATGTAGGAATTATCGGTGCCGGAACGATGGGAATAGGCATCGCACAAGTAGCCGCAACGAACGGATGCAAAGTTTGGGTTTACGACGCCAACGCAAAACAAGTAGAAACGGCAACCGTAGGTTTGGAAAAAACATTAACCAAATTGGTTGATAAACAAAAAATTTCGGCAGAAAAAATGACTGAAATTTTAGCCAATATTTCCATTGCTACAGAATTGAAGGACTTCAAAGATTGTGAACTCATCATTGAAGCCATTATCGAAAACAAAGAAATTAAAACCAAAGTTTTCACAGAATTAGAGAAACATATTTCAGAAAGCTGTGTCATTGGTTCCAATACATCATCTATTTCCATCACCTCTCTCGGTGCGGAATTACAAAAACCAGAGCGCTTCATCGGAATTCACTTTTTCAATCCGGCTCCGTTGATGCCTTTAGTTGAGGTCATTCCATCTTTATTAACAGAAAGATCTTTAGAGGAAAAAATCTACAATCTAATGAAAGATTGGGGCAAAACACCTGTTGTTGCTAAAGATATTCCCGGATTTATTGTGAACCGAATTGCTCGTCCTTACTATGGTGAAGGGTTGAGAATTGTTGAAGAAAACATCGCAACGGTAGAACAGGTTGATGATGCTATGAAAACACTAGGAAACTTTAAAATGGGACCTTTTGAATTAATGGATTTAATTGGTGTTGATGTCAATTTCTCTGTAACAACAACGGTTTATAACGAATATTTCTACGATCCGAAATATAAACCGTCTCTTCTTCAACAAAGAATGTCGGAAGCAAAACTGCACGGCAGAAAAACAGGAAAAGGTTTTTATGATTATTCCGAAGGAGCTGAAAAACCTGTTGCAGAAAAAGACGATGCACTTTATCAGCAAATTTTCCTGAGAATTATTTCAATGTTGATTAATGAAGCCGTTGAAGCAAAAAGATTAGGTGTTGCCAACGATGAAGATCTGGAACTGGCGATGCAGAAAGGTGTAAATTATCCAAAAGGATTATTGGCTTGGGGAAAAGAAATAGGATATGCAAAAATCTCTGAAACCCTGCAAAATCTTTACGGAGAATATCAGGAGGAGAGGTATAGACAAAGTCCTTTGCTGCGTAAATTGAATTAGACAATTTGAAAATGTGTTAATTTGAAAATTGATTACAGCAGGTTTTCATTTTCAAATTCTCAAATTGATTTAATTTTCAAATTAATATTATGGATATAGAGAATTTCAGAGCCGAATTGGAAACAAGGCTTATGATTGAAAAAGAATATGTAATTCAGGAACTTTCCTCGATAAGGGAATATCAGGAAAAACTGGATTTATTAGGAAAATTCAATGAAAAATATAGAGGTATTATTAAAAAAATTGCCATTGAAGAAGGTATTGATTTAAATGCTCCTTATCCATCCGACAATCCATCGAATTCAGAAAATCTTACTTACGAGCAGATAATTCTTGGGAAAACCATGAGTATTTATGACAAATTGGTTGATGAATTACATGAAGAAATAACAAGTACAAAGTAAAAATGAATCCAAGACAGGTTGCAGAATATATGTTTGATCAGGATTATTTTTCCCAGTGGATGAATATTAAAATGATCGAAATCAAAGAAAATTATTGTTTACTCGAAATGCCCATCAAAAAAGAAATGCTGAATGGGTTAAAAACCGTTCACGGAGGGGTCACATTTGCTTTTGCAGATTCAGCACTGGCATTTTCATCCAACAATTCCGGAGATGCTGCCGTTGCCTTGAACTGTATCATCAACTTTACCAGAGCCGGAAAAGAAGGTGATGTTTTCAGAGCTGAAAGTATTTTGGTAAATGATACCAGAAAAACTGCTGTTTATGACATTAAAATTACCAATCAAAACGAAGAATTGGTTGCAAAATTTGTCGGAACAGTGTATAAAATCGGAAAAAAAATAACAGAACTATAAATTTGAAAATAAGGCAATTTGAAAATTATTTTTAATGCTTTATTTCATTTTCAAATTCTCAAATTAACACATTTTCAAATTAAATAAAATGAACAACGTATACATCATAGATTATATAAGAACGCCAATTTCAAAATTATCTGGTAGTCTTTCAGAAGTTCGTGCCGACGATTTGGCAGCAATTGTTATTAAAGAAGTAGTAGCACGAAATCCCGAAGTTCCTGTTGAAGAAATAGAAGATGTTATTTTCGGATGTGCAAACCAAGCAGGTGAAGATAACAGAAACGTAGCAAGAATGGGGCTTTTATTGGCTGGGCTTCCATACAAAATAGGAGGGGAAACGGTCAATAGATTGTGTGCTTCAGGAATGTCAGCGGTGGCTAATGCTTTCCGTTCGATTGCAGCAGGAGAAGGTGAAATTTACATCGCAGGTGGAGTAGAACACATGACGCGTTCACCTTATGTAATGTCTAAACCAAGTGCTGCTTTCGGAAGAGACAGTCAGATGTTTGATACAACCTTCGGATGGAGATTTATCAATCCGAAAATGAAAGAATTATACGGGGTTGACGGAATGGGAGACACTGCTGAAAACTTAGCAGATATCCACAACATCAGTCGTGAAGATCAGGATAAATTTGCCCTTTGGTCACAACAAAAAGCAACAAAAGCTCAGGAAAGTGGAAGATTAGCAGAGGAAATTGTAAAAGTTGAAATTCCGCAAAGAAAAGGTGAACCGAAGATCTTCGATACAGACGAATTCATCAAGCCAACTTCTTCAATGGAAGGTTTAGGAAAACTTAGTCCGGCTTTCAGAAAAGAAGGAACAGTAACAGCCGGAAACGCTTCAGGAATGAATGATGGTGCAACAGCTTTAATTTTAGCAAGCGAAGAAGCTGTAAAAAAATATGGCTTAAAACCAAAAGCAAAAATCCTAGGATCATCTGTTGCAGGTGTTGAGCCTAGAATCATGGGAATCGGCCCTGTTGAAGCAACTCAAAAGTTATTAAAAAGACTGAATCTTTCATTAGACGATATGGATATCATCGAATTGAACGAGGCTTTTGCAGCTCAAGCTTTGGCGGTAACAAGAACTTTAGGTTTAAAAGATGATGATTCAAGAATAAATCCAAATGGAGGAGCTATCGCAATAGGTCACCCACTGGGAGTTTCCGGAGCAAGAATCGTTGGTTCAGCGGCTATGGAACTTCAAAAACAAGATAAAAAATATGCATTGTGTACCCTTTGTATCGGTGTCGGACAAGGGTATGCAATGGTGATTGAAAAAATGTAATTTTTTCAATAGTGTAACAATATAAAAATGTATCAATGTAACAATTCCATTGTCATGCTGAGCTTGTCGAAGCATCTATTGGTAAACTGTTAGATTGATACATTGTTAAATTAAATTTTCAACTAAAATTTTATGAATATTTATTCATACCACGGAATTCGCCCCATCATTAAGCCATCCGCTTACGTTCATCCACAAGCGGTGATTATCGGAAATGTGGAAATCGGCGAAGAAGTTTATGTTGGTCCGAATGCGGTAATTCGTGGAGACTGGGGTAAAATTATTGTGAAAGACGGTGCAAATGTTCAGGAAAACTGTACGCTTCATGTATTCCCTGGCATTGAAACCATTTTGGAGGAATATGCACATATCGGTCACGGAGCAATCATTCATTCCGGACATATCGGTAAAAACTGTCTCGTTGGAATGAACGCTGTTGTAATGGATAAAGCCGTTATTGGTGAGGAATGTATCATCGGAGCATTAGCTTTTGTTCCTGCCAACTTCAAATGTGAACCAAGAAAATTAATTGTGGGAAGTCCTGCAAAAATTATCCGCAATGTTTCTGACGAAATGATCAAATGGAAAACAGAAGGAACAAAACTATATCAGGAACTGGCAAGAGAAGGAAAGGACGCAATTTTACCATGTGAACCTTTTACAGAATATGTTCAGCAGATTCCTACGAAAGTTGTTGATTACAGCATTTGGGATGATGTGAAATAATTTCCGTACCTAAACCTCATAGGTTTTTAAAACCTATGAGGTTTGAATATTAAAATACAAATGAAGAAAAATAAATGTCAAATACAGAAAGTTTTGAATGTGGTTATGTATACCATATTTACACTCACGCAAATGGAAAAGATTTAATTTTTAGAGAAGAGGAAAATTATAAATATTTTTTAGATAAGCTTATAAAATACATTATTCCAGTAGCTGAAATATATGTATATTGTTTGATGTCTAATCATTTTCATTTTTTAGTAAGGTTTAAAAATGTAGACCAAATATCGGATGAAGATGAGCATAAATATTTAATGAAGCAGTTTAGTAATTTATTAAATGGTTATGCAAAAGCTTATAATAAGAAATATAATAGAAAAGGGTCTCTTTTTCTTGATTATCTAAAACGTAAAAGAGTAAACGATGAAAAGTATTTGATTAAATTATTACATTATATCCACAATAATCCTGTCAATCATGGATTTGTTGAAGATATTAATGATTGGAAATATTCATCTTATAATTCTTACATTAATTTGACTAAAGAAAGCAAAATTGAAAGAAAAGAAATGATGCAATACTTTGATACAATAAAAAATTTTGTAGAATATCATCAATCGAATGTTGAATATGATTTTCTGACTATTGAATAAATATGGCAACTCAAACCTCATAGGTTTCTAAAACCTATGAGGTTTTGAAAAGAAAAATAAAGTATGTTAAAAAAACTTCTCATTTTCTGCAGCATTCTCTTTACATTTCAATCTGTGTTTTTTACCCAAACAGGAAATGTAAAACCTTTTTTGAATATTGAAGAAATCAGAACCATAAAATCAGAAATTTTAAACAAGGAAAGAACATTAAACATCTATCTTCCACAAAATTTTTATAAAAATAAATCTTACCCAATTATTTATTTTTTGGATGGAGGTATAAATGAAGATTTCATCCATGTGATAGGTTTAGTTCAATTTTTTAATCAAATGTATTCCATGACAGAAACGATTGTGGTCGGAATTGCCAATATTGACAGAAAAAGAGACTTCACTTTTCATACCGATTTAAAGGATTTGCATAAAGATTATCCTGCGAGTGGACATTCTGATAAATTCATCAGTTTTTTGGAAAAAGAATTAAAACCCTATATCGAAAATCAGTTTAAAACAACAGAAAAATATTTGTTTAGACAATCGTTGGGCGGGCTTTTAGCAACTGAAATTTTGTTGAAAAAACCTGAAATGTCCAATAATTATTTTATCATCAGTCCGAGTTTATGGTGGGATGATGAAAGTCTTTTGAAACAGGCCCCTCAATTATTAACCAAAATTCCGGATACTAAGAAATTCATTTATGTTTCTGTCGGAAAAGGTGAACATCCGGTGATGGTAAAAGATGCTGAGGATTTATTTGATGTTTTAAAAAAAGCCAACAAAAAATTGGACGGTAGAATACAAAATGATGGAAACAGACAATCATGCAACGATTCTTCACAGAAGTTTGTATGAAGGTTTGGTGAAATTGTTTCCATATCAGGAACCGAAATAAAATAATATACCAATGTATCAATGTAACAATTTTGAGCCTGTCATTCTGAACGCAATGAAGAATCCCATTGGTAAACTGTTACATTAATACATTTTTAAATTAAAATATAAGAATATTTTATGGAAAAGTTAAAAAATTACATCCACGGCGAATGGATCGAAGGTACCGGAAACGGAATTCCTTTATATAACGCAGTGACAGGAGAACAGGTTGCTGTTTCCGATACGGAAGGTCTGAATTTTGAACAGGCTTTAGATTACGGAAGAACAGTAGGTTACAAAAATCTTTCATCCATGACGTTCTACGATCGTGGAGAAATGTTGAAAAAAGTAGCGCTTTACCTTTTAGAAAGAAAGAAAAAATATTACGATTTATCTTATAAAACGGGAGCAACTCATGTAGATTCTTGGGTAGATATCGAGGGAGGTTTTGGTACTTTCTTTACATACTCAGGATTGGCGAAGAGAATGCTTCCAAATACTCCGTTTTGGGTGGATGGAGATACTCAGAAAATTTCTGCTAACGGAACTTTTTTGGGAACTCATATATTAACGCCAAGTGAAGGGGTTTCTATTCAAATCAATGCATACAATTTTCCGGTTTGGGGAATGTTGGAAAAGTTATCCACATCTTTGTTGGCAGGTGTTCCGTCAATTGTGAAGCCTTCTCCGTTTGGCTCTTATTTGACGAATGCCGTTTTCCAGGATATGATTGAAAGCGGAATTCTTCCGGAAGGAGCTGTTCAGTTGGTTTGTGGTGAACCGGGAAATATTCTGGATTACGTTCAGGATGGAGACTCTGTATTATTCACAGGTTCTGCGACGACGGGTAGAAAATTAAAATCTTTACCATCAGTTGCAGGAAATGCAGTTCGTTTCAACATGGAAGCAGATTCTTTGAACTGCTCAATTCTTGGATTGGATGCAAAACCGGGAACTCCGGAATTTGATCTATTCATCAAAGAAGTTCGTAACGAAATGACGACGAAAGCTGGACAAAAATGTACAGCAATCAGAAGAATTATCGTTCCTGAAAACTTAATCGGAGACGTTCAGAATGCTTTGTCTAAAGCTTTGGATCAGACAAAGATCGGAAATCCGTTAAGCAGAGAAACAAGAATGGGTTCTTTGGTCGGAAAACAGCAGTACGATGAGGTTGTAAGAAAAGTAAATTTACTAAAAGCTGAAACAGAATTGGTTTATGACGGACAACACGAATTGGTAGATGCAAATTATGAAAATGGAGCATTTATGAGTCCAAAATTGTTCTTAAACGATTCTCCGTTTACTAAAAATATCTCTCACGATGTCGAAGCTTTTGGTCCGGTTTCTACATTAATGCCTTACAAAGATGCAGAAGAAGCTGCAGCGTTGGCAAAAAGAGGAAAAGGAAGTTTGGTAGGTTCTATCATTTCTCATGACGACAATTTCGTAGCAGAAACTTCGTGGAAAATGGCTTCTCAACACGGAAGGATTTTCGTTTTAAACAGAGATAATGCGAAAGAAAGTACAGGTCACGGTTCTCCGCTTCCGACTTTGATGCACGGTGGTCCCGGAAGAGCAGGTGGCGGTGAAGAAATGGGCGGTTTGAGCGGTCTGCATTTCTTCCTACAAAAAACAGCGATTCAGGGCTCTCCCGATACTTTGACAGCTATTACTAAAATTTATCAGCAAGGTGCTGAGAAAAAATATTCAGATAAACACCCTTTCCAAAAATATTTCGAAGAAGTTGAGGTTGGCGATTCTTTAGAAACAGCAGGAAGAACGGTTACCGATGCAGATATTGTAAATTTCTCCAATATTTCCTGGGATCATTTCTACGCACATACAGATGCAACGAGCTTAACAGGAACTATCTTCGACAAAACCGTTGCTCACGGATACTTCATCCTTTCTGCAGCAGCGGGATTATTCGTTTCTGGTAAAAAAGGACCTGTTATCGCGAATTATGGATTGGAAAACTGTTCGTTCTTCAAACCTGTTTACGCAGGAGATACCATTACGGTTTATTTGACTGCAAAAGAGAAGATCAATCGCGGAGTAAAAGGGAGAAATATTCCTTCAGGAGTTGTAAAATGGCTGGTTGAAGTGGTGAATCAAAGAGATGAGATCGTTTGTGTGGCTACGATTTTAACACTGGTGGCTAAACAATCTCCTTTTATTGATTTAAATCTAAAAACTATTCAAAAAGCTTTAAATGGCTTAACGGAATCTACTCAGCCAGCTTGGGGCAAAATGTCCCCTCAGCAAATGATCGAACATCTGGAGCATGGCATTTTGGTAAGCTTGGGAGAACCAGAAGCAGAAAAATGCTTCACTCCGGAAGAACAGCTGGAAAAATGGCAGGATTCTTTATACAATCACAGGAAAATGCCCAAAGATTTCCCTGCGCCATTCTTAAAAGAAGACGAAAAGTTATTGGAGCTGAGACATAAAAATCTTGAAGCTGCAAAAATTTCTTTTATAGATTCTTTAAAGCGATACCTGATTTATTATAAAGAAAATCCTCAAGCTGAGCATATGAATTTCGTGTTCGGAAGACTAAATAAAGAAATGTGGGAGCTGATGCACAGAAAACATTTTACACATCATTTTGAGCAGTTTCAATTAATCTAATTGAATAAAGCATACATGTTATCCCTTTTTTGTTTTTGATTGAAAGGGATTTTTTAAGCCTTGTCAATGTTCAAAACCTAGATAAGGCTTCTTAAAAAAGGCTTCATGTATTCTTAAAATAATTTCTCGGATTTTTAATTCTTATTTCCAGCTGGTTTAATAAAGAAAAAAATAGACATGGAGTTTTTATAGAATCTCCGTTGAAAAGAATAATTGATTATATCCGTTTGTCATTTCTAGGCTCATAGCAAATCCTGTAGTTTTTCGTTTGGGTAAACTTTGTTATCCATGATATTAGGCGCGACATCCCTCTTTCTGAGGCTTTCCAGATATCGCCATATAATTCAAAGTAATAACAACAATCATTAAATTTGTAGTAGAGTAGAAAATACCAAATTAAGAATTACATATTTCTACATAACAATAATAGGAATTACAATAAAAGGTATACCCTGTTTTTTGGCATTAAATTTCTTAAAATAGCTGTATTTTAGTATTTTTGTGTTTATCAATTTAATTTAAAAAATGAACGAATTCGTAGTTTCAGAACTTAAAAATAATATCGCCGAAATCACATTCGGAACCCCAAAAAGCAATTCCCTTCCGGGAGCCATTCTTGAAAAATTAGCACAAACCATTCTTGATGAAGGTGCGAAAGATGATGTAAAAGCTATCCTTGTAAAGAGTGAAGGTAAGAAAGCTTTTTGTGCAGGAGCCAGTTTTGATGAGCTTTTGGAAATTGAAGAGCTGGAAAAATCAACCCAATTTTTCGGAGGTTTCGCAAAAGTATTGAATGCAATGAGAAACTGCGGGAAAATCATTGTTATAAGAGTTCAGGGAAAAACCACTGGTGGTGGGGTAGGATTGGCTTGCGGAGCAGATTACTGTTTTGCAACAAAAGATTCTTCATTGGCTCTTACTGAGATTAATTTAGGAATTGGCCCTTTCGTAATCGGGCCTTATGTGGAAAGAAAAATTGGGAAGTCCCAATTTTCAGCTATGGCCATTGATGCAGATTTCAGATCGGCGGAGTGGGCAGCACAGCACAATATTTACCATTCAGTTTCAGAAACAATTGAAGAAATGGACTCAAAATTAGAAAAGTTCCTGCAGACTTTAGCTTCCAGAAGCTGTGAGGCTTTAGCTTTAATTAAAAAAGTTTCATGGGAAGGTACAGATCATTTCAATGAACTAATGCCGGCCAGAATTCATATGAGCGCAAGCTTAATTTTGGAAGATTCTGCAAAGAAAAACATTGAATCTATTAAAGAAAAATTGAGAGCTAAATAATTTTGACATTTCTTTTATAAATATAACCGCTGGATTTCCAGCGGCTTTTTTTTGAGTTGAGATCAGTTAATTAACCTTTATTTTTTTTAGAAACAATTTTGTACTTTGAAAAAAAATAATAACTTTGTATCTCAAAGTTCTTTTTATGGATTCAAAAAACTATCACGAAGACTTATCACACATCCGTTCCATGATGGAGCGTTCTTCCAGATTTATTTCTTTGAGTGGATTATCCGGAGTTTTTGCGGGTGTGGCGGCACTTATTGGAGCCAGCTATGTTTATTTTGTTTTCCATAAGAAAAATATAAGCTATTTTGACGGGGAAAGCCATTCTTATCCGCCATCGTTAGTAAATGAATTAGTAATTACAGGAACTTTGATATTACTGGCCGCACTTTTCAGTGGATATATTTTTACAGCCAATAAAAGTAAACAAAAAGGACTGAAGATATGGGATGCCACCACAAAAAGGCTTCTCATCACTTTTTCAGTGCCTTTGGTGACGGGAGGGATCTTCTGCTTGGGCCTTCTTTATCATCACTTTTTTGTTTTCGTTGCCCCTGCGACATTAATTTTCTATGGAATTGCCCTGGTAGCAGCTGAAAGGTATACTTTGACGGATATAAAATATTTAGGATACTGCCAGATTGTTCTTGGGCTGGTTTCTCTGTTCTTTTTAGGATGGGGGTTGCTTTTCTGGGCTCTTGGCTTTGGAGTATTGCATATCGTTTACGGATTGATTATGCACAAAAAATATAAATAAGTATAAAAATTGCAGACCTGAAAAATTTAAATCTGCCAAGTGCAGCCTTCTTATTATGATAAAAATAAATCAACTCAATAAAGAATTCGAAAGCCGTGTAAGATTAGGCATCATGTCCGTTCTTATGGTCAACGACTGGGTTGATTTTTCGGAAATGAAAAACCTGCTGGAGATCACGGACGGTAACCTTTCCAGTCACAGCAACGCGTTGGAAAAAGTGGGCTATATCGAAGTGAAGAAAGAATTTGTAGGTAAAAAGCCCAAAACCTCTTACCGTGTTACCCAAAATGGCAGGGAAGCCTTTTCTGAACATCTCAATTCTTTAGAAAAATTATTAAGAAAATAAGGGAAAAATTTTATAAATAAACTTTGAAATACAAAGTACTTTTAATAATTAATTAAAAATTAAAATATGATTACTACAAAACAAAAAACGCCGTTCATTTTCGCAGTTCCGGCTTTATTACTTTCAGCAGCATTTTTCGGAAACCTTTTTGTAGAAGGCTGGAATTGGTCGTCGTTTGACTTTATTATTGCCGGAATTTTGCTTTTCGGGTCAGCTCTTCTTATTAATCTAATGATTAGGTCAGAAAGAACTTTTTCTTCAAAATTGATTGTCTGCTCGGTTATTTTGCTTCTGCTACTACTGGTTTGGGCAGAATTGGCTGTAGGCATTTTCGGAAGCCCGTTTGCGGGAAGTTAAGTTTAATTGATAAAATAGATCTATGAATGATTCTATAATAGAAAGTATAGGAAAATATACCTTCGGACTGTTTTTCCTGCTTGGAAATATCCGCCTTTTCGGATATGTACTGACAAAAAATGATGAATTTGCCGCTGGTGGATTAACTCTTATAATTTTGGGTACAGTCATCAATTTGATTATTATCATAAGCTTACTTATTTACGGAGTTATTTTAAAATCAAAACTCAATGTATGTCTGAAAGCAACAGGTATAATGCTCTTAAATGTTCCTGTTGCCGTAATCTATAACATAATAGGAATCAATATTATTAATTAAATAAACTATGAAAAAAATACGCATTCAATTTCTTCTTTTTGTTTACGATAAAACTCAAAAGCTGTACAGAAAATACTTTAAGAAAAAGAAACGACAGTGGCAGTTTAACGAAAAGCAGCTTCTTGAGTTCCAGGAAGATTCATTAGGGAGAAAGCTTGGGGAATTTTACAAAAAACATGGCTTCACCATGATCCCGAAAATGGAAAATCACGATGTGCACCATCTTATAACAGGCTGCGGAACTAATTTTGAAGATGAAATTGCCATGCAATTCCTTCTTTTAGGCAACGGAAAGCTCAATGCGCACCTTCTGGCGGCAGTGGTTTTGGGAAGCATCATCTTACCGGAATACTACAGGATGTATATCAAAGCATATAAAAAAGGGCAAAATATGCGGCCATTTTATCATTGGGATTTTGAGGCTTTGCTGTGGCAGAATTTTGAACACCTGAAAGATTTTATCCAGCAAAAAAACACGGTGGTTATTCATTAATGAGAGCTTAATTCTTTTAAATTTTTAATCATTAAATAGTTAAATAAAATGAAAACACATCATTATATACTCCTCACTACAATCCTTTTTGTTATTGTATTTTATGATCAAAATCCGGGATTGAATCTTGGGATCATCGGGATCATTTATTCCTTGCTTACCCTTTACAGAACACCGGAAAAAAACAGGACCAGGGTTTTCTTTTTCCTTTTTGTAACGAGTATTTTATCCAGTGTTGCATTTGCGTGGTACGGAGATTTTCCTTCGTTTTTGGCTGTTGCAAGCTCTTACCTGCTATTGGCTTACCGTTCAAAAAACAGGAGACTGAAAATTTTATTCCTAATTCCGGTTTTTGCAATAAACTGTTTTACGGCAATTTTCCGGTTTTTCAGCTTTGATGGATGGCTTCCGAAAAAAGATGTGCCGGGATTGTGGCAGAAAACCTTGGCGTTTGTACTAATTCCGTTATTATTCATTTCGATTTTCTTTGCAATTTATTCCGCGGGAAGCCAGCATTTTGCAAATATTTTCACCAATGTAGAGCTTGATATTAATATCTGGCAGCTTCTGGCAATGACTGTTTTAGGTTTTTTTATCGCTTTCAATTACTGGAATTTTGCAGTGGAGAAATTTATTTATAAAAACAACCATATTCTTG
The DNA here is from genome assembly GCF_900156075.1 of Chryseobacterium sp. RU37D. GTDB lineage: Bacteria > Bacteroidota > Bacteroidia > Flavobacteriales > Weeksellaceae > Chryseobacterium. The sequence continues at coordinate 66,652 of NZ_FTMM01000011.1, forward strand.
ATGATGAATTTAAGGAAAAAGAGGCGGTTCAGAAATCAACATATTCTTTCCTTGATCTTGATGCAGAAAGAATGAGTGGTGTAATTTCTTTCTTTGCACTAAATGTTTTGTTGATTTTTTTCATCATAACATACAATTACGAACAATTTTATGAAGTTCAAAAAACTCCGGCTCAGCTTTCCGAAGAAACACATGAAAGGGTAAATGCTGTAATTATGTCAATTGTAATGGCAATTTTGGTCATTATGTTTTACTTTAAATCGAATTTTAATTTTGATCCGAAAGCAGGTTTGATGAAAATTTTAGCCAAAATCTGGATTTTCCTTAATGCTGTTCTGGTTATCTCTGCAATGGTGAAAAATTCTGAGTATATTATTAATTATGGTTTCACGTATAAAAGGCTGGGAGTTTATGCTTTCCTGATTTTATCGTTGATAGGCCTGGTTACAACATTTATTAAAATTCAGATGAAAAAAAGAAATGCCTTCCTTTTCAATACAATGGTGTGGTGCGTTTACGGGACGATTCTCACCTGTAGCTTTATCAATTGGGGCGGGTTCATTACTTCCGAAAATAGGAAACGTAAAGATTTTGTTTGGGAATATCATCAAAATCAAATCAATTTTAATGAAAAAGAGTTATTGAAATACGCAGAAGAAAAGCACGACAATCAACTAAAATCTGAAATTGTAAATTCAGAAAGAGTGAAGTTTCAGCAAAAAGAAAAATTTTTGTCTAAAGTTCTATATTATCAATTCGTTAAATAAAAAAGATATAGCTTTTGCACAGCCTGCATGAAACATAAACATATTAAAATGATGAAAAAATTAAAAGAAAACCAGAGGTTTAGGCTCACTTTACTGCTGATGCTGATGACCTGTTTTTGTTTCGCACTCTCTATTTTTCGTTTTTATATCAGCAATACGAAGGTGTTTTTATTCTTAAACTGGAACCTTTTTCTGGCCTGGATTCCTTTTCTGGTTAGTAGTTTTTTAATAATTTCTAAAAATAAGAGTAAAATTTTATTAGATATTGCTGTTGTCGTATGGGTTTTCTTTTTCCCTAATTCACCATATATTCTCACGGATCTTTTTCATCTGAAAACCAGAAGTCTGGTCCCTATATGGTATGATCTTATGGTTATCCTTTCTTTTGCCTGGACGGGGCTTTTCTGCGGATTTATCAGCCTGATGGATATTGAAAAACTGCTTTCTGATTATGTTAAAACCTCTACGATTAATTATTTCGGCATTATATTTTTATTCATGTCGGGTTTTGGAGTTTATTTAGGCCGGTTTCTGAGATGGAACAGCTGGGATATCCTCAATAATCCTCTTGGCTTATTCCAGGATATTTTTATACGGATCATATATCCGGCAGAGCATCCGAAAACATGGGGCATTACTATACTGATGGGGATTCTGCTTAATTTTATGTATTTAATGATTAAATGTCTGAAGTCAGATAGCAAAGTAAAAACTACTCTTGAAAACTGAAATTCTAATATTTTTTTAAGCTTAAAAATCTGTCAATGGAACAGTTTTAGCTTCTCAATACTATCATTAAAAATCAAGATTATGAAAAAATCCTTATTGCTGATCCCGCTGATTATTGTTTCGTGTAAAAAAGATCCGGGCATTTCAGAGACACAGAATAAAGATTCAATGACGGTCGAAGAGCAGCCTGCCACTGCAGAAAAACCGGATTCTGCTGCATTGAGAATGAAGGATTCGATCATTAATAATGCACCCAAAACCAAAGAAGTTTTACGGACAGGAGTAATGAGAAATGTGAAGAACGGGCAGATTATCAGAACAGCTGATGCAGAGCAGCTTCCTTTCACTTTAGGAGAAGAATTTACAAAAGATGATCAGGAATTTATTTTGAAAATAACGAATTTTAGCCAGCCTAATCTTAAAGCAAAAATTTCAACAAAAGAGAAAGATTTTAATATCCGGTTTAACCAGATTAAGCTTCCTAACGGCAATTATGACGGACCTTTCGGAAGAGAATTTACTTACGATATTAAAGACAAAGGAGAAGTCTGGCTGATTATCGGAAAGAGCAATATGGCTTCGGGAAATACTAAAGGAAGTTTTACCGTAAGTGTAGAATAATTTTTTTCAATTTGGTGCAATTTATGAAAACAAAATTTTAAAATTTATCATTATGAAAAATATATTTTTGACGACGGCAGTGGCTTCGGTTGCATTGGTAAGTTGTGGTACAGTACAGTCGTTGGTCCAGAATACATTTCCTTATACAGCCAACGTTTTGGTTTCCACAGGGGTTCCGGCTGATAAAGAGGTTTCTTCTACGGCAACAGCGTCCAACGTCCAGACGTGGTTTGGAGGGAATAATAATGCGCAGATTAAAGATGTGAGAATTGCAGATGTAAAGGTTTCGGTAGTTTCACCGTCAGGAGGTAATCTGCGTGCTTTTAAATCTATTAAAGTATACATTTCATCAAGTGGGACCGGAGAAAGGCTGGTCGCTTCAAGATCAAATATTTCCACCGATGCTTCGAATCTTAATCTTGACTTGGAAAATTCCGGATTTTTAGATGAGGTGGTGAAAAGTACCGGGCTTACGGTAAGAACGGTTTACGAATTGAAAAACCAGACCAGCTCTGATATGAACCTTAGAATTTCACTTAATTTCAGCAGTGTTCCTGCGAAATAGTTTTTTATAAAAGTTTATTTTAAAAAACGTCTTTCAAATTCTTGAAAGACGTTTTTATTGTTATAGTAAATTGAACCTTTAAATTAATTAAATACTTAAATATTTAAATCATTACTTAAAATCAATCAGATCAATATCAAAAATAAGCGTTGATCCCGGCGGGATTACGTTTCCTGCACCGTTGTCTCCGTATGCAAGATCGGCAGGAATGTAAAATCTGTATTTTGATCCTTTGCTCATTAACGGGATACCTTCCGTCCAACCTTTTATCACTCCGGAAAGGTTCAGCTCGATAGGTTTACCGCCGTTTTTATCCGTAGAATCGAAAACAGTTCCATCCATCAGCTTTCCTGTATAAGTTACATTAACGGTGCTTGTAGCCGTAGGTCTTGTCTTTCCGTCACCTTCTTTCAAAACTTCGTATTGCAGGCCGCTCGCTGTGGTTTTTATTTTTTTATTCTGTTTGTTTTTGGTAAGGAATTCAATGCCTTTTTTTCTGTTTTCGTCTGCTTTTACTTTTGCTTCTGCCTGTTTTTTTTCACTTTGTTTTTGCATAAAACCTTGTAAAAAAGTGCTCATTTCTTCTTTCGGGAATAACCTTGGCTTATCTCCAAACTCGTCTTTTATAGCCTGGGCCAATAGTTCAGGATCTGCTGAAAATCCTTGTTTTTTCATATTTTGAGCAATATCTAATCCAATATAATAAGACGCTTTTTGCTCATCAGTGTAAGATTTCTGAGCAAACGCAAGGTTTACTCCTGTAAGAAGAACTAAGATAATTAATGTTTTTTTCATTGTTATTTAAAATATAATTTGTTTGCAAATTTAAGCTTTTGTACTTAAGAAGTGATATAATTTAATTTTAATAATATTCTACGGATTTCTGTTATAAATTGATTGTTATTAGTAAGCCAAATTATTATGATATTTTTTTCCGGAATCATGATTAAATGTGATTTAAATCCATCCTGATCCCTAGCGTGTTCAATAACCTTTTCATTTTTCTTCAGTTTTTGTATAATAATAAAATCATTGTAAACAAACCAGGCTCCGGAAGGAATCCAACTTGATTTTTAAAAGCTTGTCGCGACTTTGCTCAAAATAGAGACATGAAATAAGAATAGAACAAATAAATTAATCTTTAAGTTAAAAGGCAGTAATTAGCTTTTGGTCATAGAATCCATTACAATTGTTACGGGTCCGTCATTAATTAAAGAAACTTTCATATCTGCACCAAAAATCCCACTTTCGGTTTTCAGTCCTGATTTTGAAATTTCTTCTTTAAAATAATCAAAAAGCGGAATTGCTTTATCCGGTTTTGCGGCCTTAATGAATGATGGGCGGTTTCCTTTTTTGTAGTCTGCAACTAATGTGAACTGACTGATACAAAGGATTTCACCTTTAATGTCAAGAATAGAAAGATTCAGTTTATCATCTTCATCCCCGAAAATTCTAAGGTTTAAAATTTTCTGGACGAGCCAGTCTGCATCAGATTTTGAATCATTTTCATCAATTCCTACCAGAAGCGTGAATCCGTTTCCTATTTCTCCTACAATTTTTCCGTCTACTTTTACATGGGACTCGGAAACTCTTTGTATGACAACTTTCATTTTTAATAATAAATATTTAAAATTTTCCCTCCGGCATCATAATTATAAAGATACGTTTTCGGCGGAACATTGGCCCCGGCAGTCGGCTGTCCCGTCAATAAAATCCACTGGGCGTTGTCTTTCGGGCAGATGATTTTGATATTATCCTTTACCTCAAGGGTGGTGTTGGTATCCGGGCAGATTTGGGGAGCATTCCTGTCGTATACTTTAAACGTAGTGTCAGATGCTCTTACAACGATAAGGCCTCTTGTTCCGGACTGCTGTTCATTGATGTAAACCCATCCACCGACCTGGTTGAGAACATAGTAAGCTGGAAGATTAAGATTTAAAGTCACATTAATAGGATTATTGGGGAAACAGCTTACTGTATCTTCTCTAGTTCCACATGAATTTATTGATAAATTGCTGAAAATCAACAATGTTAATGTGAAAAAGATTGAAAAAGTTTTTTTCATTTCAATTTAAATTTTTATATATTTGTAAAAATAAACGATTATAATACGAAAACATTGTCCGGCAAATGTCGGATTATTTTTTTATACTAAAACTAAATTTTGAAAATTATGGCAAGCTATGTTACAAAGGAGGGATTAGAGAAAATGAAAGCTGAGCTGGAACAGTTGGAAACTGTGGAAAGACCAAAAATTACCCAGCAGATTGCAGAAGCCAGAGACAAAGGAGATTTGTCTGAAAATGCAGAGTATGATGCGGCTAAAGAAGCTCAGGGTATGCTTGAAATGAGAATTTCCAAGCTTAAAGATGCTATTGCTACTTCTAAAATTATAGACGAAAGTCAGCTGGATACTTCGAAAGTTTCTATTCTTACAACGGTAAAACTTAAAAATAATACAACAAAGCAGGAGCAGGTGTTTACTTTGGTTCCGGATAATGAAAGTGATCTTAAATCTGGTAAAATCTCTGTAAATACCCCCATTGCTAAAGGATTGCTTGGAAAAGCTGTAGGAGAAACAGCAGACATTACACTTCCAAACGGGAATAAACTATCTTTCGAAGTATTAGAGATTACGTTATAATTAAATTTTTTTAACTAACTTCTAAAATCTAATTTCTATAAAGATGAGCACAATATTTACAAAGATCATCAACGGTGAAATCCCTTCTTACAAAATTGCCGAAGATGAAAACTTTATTGCGTTTTTAGATGCGATGCCTTTAGTAAAAGGACATACTTTGGTGATTCCTAAAAAAGAAGTTGACCTGATTTTTGATCTGGACAGCGAAGAGTATAAAAACCTTTGGGGATTTGCCCAGGAGGTTGCCAAGAAAATAAAGAACGCCATCCCGTGTATAAGAGTAGGCGTGGCAGTTGTAGGCCTGGAAGTTCCTCATGCTCATATTCATCTTATTCCTCTAAATAAAATGGAAGATATGAATTTCAGAAATGAAAGATTGAAATTAACAAGCGAAGAATATACCGAGATCCAAAACTCAATAATTAATTCTTAAAAAAACAAGAGCTCGTAAATAGTACTTTTACGAGTTTCTTTAATCTATACCTTATATATTATATATAAAAAATGAATTCAAACCAATGTTCTTTCTGCGGAAGAAAAAGAAATGAAGTGCAGATGCTGATTTCCGGCCAGAATGGTTTTATTTGTGAAAACTGTATTGAGCAGGCTCATGCCATCGTAAAAGACAGTTCTTTGAAAACAGGATATTCTCCTGCAGAAAATATAGACGAACTAAAAAAACCGAAAGAAATTAAAGAATTTCTGGACCAATATGTAATAGGGCAGGACCAGGCCAAGAAACAATTATCAATTGCAGTTTATAACCATTATAAAAGGCTGCTCCACGCTCAGGACGAAAATAGGGAAGTGGAACTGGAAAAGTCAAACATCATCATGATCGGTGAAACAGGAACAGGGAAAACTTTGCTGGCGAAGACCATAGCAAGAGAACTGAACGTCCCTTTCTGTATCGTAGACGCAACGATTCTTACGGAGGCAGGGTATGTAGGAGAAGATGTAGAAAGTATTTTATCAAGATTATTAATGGTTGCTGATTATGATGTGGAAAAGGCCGAAAGAGGGATTGTATTTATTGACGAGATTGATAAGATTGCAAGAAAGTCTGACAACCCAAGCATTACAAGAGATGTTTCGGGAGAAGGCGTTCAGCAGGGCTTACTGAAATTACTGGAGGGCAGTATTGTGAATGTTCCGCCTCAGGGAGGGAGAAAACATCCTGACCAGAAATATATCCAGGTAAATACACAAAATATTTTATTCATCGCCGGCGGAGCTTTTGACGGTATTAAAGAGATTATTGAGAGAAGAATGAATAAGCAGGCAATTGGCTTCAGTTCGGAAAAAATCAATAAGACCGATGAAGATGAGTATATATTAACAAATATTAATGCAATAGATCTCCGTTCTTTCGGATTAATTCCCGAACTTTTAGGAAGATTTCCAATCATAACTTATCTCGATAAACTCACAAAAGAAACGATGATAAGAATAATGAAAGAACCAAAAAACTCTATTGTGAATCAATTTGTGGAACTTTTCAAAATGGATGGCACAAAATTGGTATTCACAGATGAAGCAATTGAAAAAATTGTAGAAGAGACTATTGAAAAAGGTTTAGGCGCAAGGGGATTGAGGGGAACTACTGAAAAAGTCCTTGAGGATTATATGTTTTCAATAGGGGAAGAAAACGAAATAATGTTAACGAAAGATAATATTTTTGTTAATAAATAAAAAATATTTTGTTTTTTATTTTAAAATAACATACCTTTGCAGTTGAGATATTGTATTAATATACAAGTAATTGTATTTTATGCATTAAATTTGTATTAACACACAAATAATTATACAATGAGAAAAAGTTTATTTGCTATTGGTTTATTAGCGGCAGTGAGTTCTGTTCAGGCGCAGAATGTTCTATTACACGTAGATGACGCTGCTACTACGTATGTGAGTAAAGGTACACTATTATACAGTGGTGGTGGCCTACAAATGAAAGCTACGGGAAAAGTTGAAAATCATGGAAATGTTATGGTTTCCGGATCTGCAACGGATTCTTTTAAAACAATTGATGCTTCTAATGCAGACAAAACAGAAGCTACCGGTGGAGGGAATTTTGTTAACAAGCTTAATGAGCCTACGGCTTATGCTTCAACAAATCCAACTGATGCAGTAACACCTCCAGTTTATACTTACGGACAACTTTATATTTCCGGAATTCCTCAAACTAATATTACAGGTATTGTAGATCAGGAATTTAGATCTGTTAGTCATGGAGCTTACCAACAAATTGGTATGCCGTTCTATGATAAAACAGCTTCTACTTTAAGTACAGAACTTGGTAAAACATTTAATACTACTAGAGGAGGAGGAAGTGATATCCTTCACTGGGAAAATTCTAAAGCACAATTCCACAACTTAACAAATTTTGCTACACAAAAAATTGGTTTGGCTGCAGCTCCTTATGCTTATTATATTCTAGGAGGTACAGGACTTGATGTAAGTACACAAACAAGAACTGTAAAAGGTCGTCCAAATACGGATAGCGGTACATCTATTACATTGCAAGATGGTGGAGCAGCAGGATTCTTTGGACCTGGTGGAAATGGAACTAACTCTTATGGAGAAACATATAAATCTTATCTTCAAGATGGATTTGATATCGGTTCTGGTGGTACTGCTTGGCAAGGTAATTATGGTAAAAACTGGTATCAGTTTTCAAACCCATTCCTTACCAATCTAGATTTATCTAGAATCGCTTACAATGAGCCAGCTGCTAATGGAGACGGTGTGAATTTAACTACAATTTATGGTGTTAGATTAGAAGTTTCTGGGGTACAGTATGTTTCTGGTGCTGGAGGCGGATCTACATCATATAAGTATATTACATTTGGCTCAGGAGGAGTACCAACAGGTGATGTTGATTATATGATGGTAAGACCTATGGAAACATTTGCTATAAAGCTTAAAAATAATACAGCAGCAGATGTTCTTAACCTAGGAAACCTTAGAAGATTCAATTATTATCCTAGAGCTGAAGGAACAGATTATGGTGTAGCTAATAAAAATGCTAGTAATACAGTAAAACAGTTAGGTGTTATAGGTTTGGATGCTAATGGTAACGAAGTTGGAAGAACTTATTATGTAGTTTATCCAAATGCAGTTACTGGTCATGCTTCAGGAGCTAGTACACAAAGTTCAGCTTTTGGTTCTGATGTAATTGGTACTTATGAAGAAGCTCCGACAGGAGGATATGATTATAACTATACTAATAGCTATTGGTTATATATCAATGAGGCTAATGAAAATAATTTCAAGGGTAAAAATATTAAGCTTGTAAATTATGATCTTAATAAAGTTAAGTCTTATAGATTTGAAATTAGAGAGAATGCAGCTTTAGTAAGTACTGGAACACATGCGCTATCTACAGGAGTAGGTTTCTATTATAAAACTCCAAACGGAACAGCTCAACAAGCAAAACAAGGTGATGTAATTCCTGCAAGTGCAGCAGAATTTGATCTTTATTATGGAGAACCTAGCAGTGTAGTATTAGCGGCTAATGAAACTGTAAAAGCAGGATCAAGAACATTGGTAATTTACAATCCTCAAATTGATGACTATATTGTAAGATTTGATCCAAATTGGAAAAAAGCAGATATTGAAGTTTATGATATGAGTGGAAAACTCGTAATCTCTAAAAAAGCAGTTGAAACTTCTAGAGATTTTGTTATTCAATTAGATAGCAAAATTAAAAATTCTTATGTAGTAAAAATTGTTTCTGAAAAAGGAGACGTTGTTAACACTAAAATCTTAAAATAAAATATATGAAAACTATAAATAAACTAGTATCAGCTCTTTTTCTTTTTGCTATTGTAATGATAAATGCACAGCCAGGTGGAGGCCCTCCAGGTGGGGGGGGAGGTACAACTCCAGGAGCACTACCATCATCACCAATTGATATGTATGTATATGCATTGGGTATTATAGCAGTAATGTTTATTGCTTTCTTTACAAAAAAATATTCAAGCAATAAAATATAAAATTTTATTAAACTCTCTGTTTACTCAGAGAGTTTTTTTATTTTTACGATATGAAAAAGATTTATATAATTTCAGCATTATTAGCTGCATTTTCTATGCAGGCTCAGTTTACTGTTACGATTCAGACGCCTCCGGATTTCAAAGATCAAGATGCGATTCTATATACTTTAAATGGTTCTAAGGATATCATTGTATCGAAAGAGCAAAGTAAAAATAATACCTGGACTTTTAAGTATCCGAAAAATTATATGGGAATGATGAAAGTCTATTTCCCAAGTTCAAACAATACATTCAATTTTATTTCTGAAAATAAAAATGTAAGTGTAAAACTTGAAACTCAGACTAATAAAATTAAAAATGTTATCTATCTGGATGAAGCCAACGAAATCATGAGCAAAATACAGGAAGGTTCTCAGAAAAAAGAACTTATTTTACCAGCGTTGTCCCAAATTAAAGACTATTACAAAGATGACACAGAATTTGGAAAAGCTTTGAAAGCTGAAATAAACAGACTTTCCGGAAGTGCAGACGGAGTTGATCAAGCTAAGCACCCATTTATCTCTTATTATAACTCAAACTACAGCAAATTCCTTTCGAATGATAAAAAAGCAAGTTTGGATGACATGATCAATTTTATTGATAAGTCCAATGATATGCTTGAAACGTCTTCATTATTAAGGCCAATATTAGTAGCTTATCTTTATACCGGAGGGAATACCAATTTTTCGGCTTCTGTAGATAAACTTCTAGACAAATTAAAAGTGGAAACTCCCCGTGGGCAAACAGTTTTGTCAGAGTTGATCGATATTTTTAGCGTATATGAAATGAACGAGTACAAGGATAAATACCTTAACCTTGCTAAAAATCTCAAATGTACAATTACCGACAGACTGGCCACAACATTAAAGTCTAATGCAAATGTAGAGCTGGGAGCTACTTTCCCGAATAATAAATTTCAGTCTCCTGTGAATACGACAGCAAAATCACTTTACGATATCAAGGCAGACAAAAAGATCATCGTATTTTGGTCTTCTACATGCTCGCATTGTGAAAATGAATTGCCGCAATTATTGGCAAAATACAATGATTTAAAAGCTAAGAATATTCAGGTAGTAGGCTTATCGCTAGATGTTGACAAAGATTCTTATTCTAAAAAAATAACAGCATTCCCTTGGGTGAATGATTCTGAATTAAGAGGATGGAATAGTAGCTATGTAGATACTTATAATGTTCATGCAACTCCTACGTATTTTATTTTAGATGCTAACAATAAGATTATCAATAAACCAGACCATGTAGGCGATGTTTTGGAATATTTTAAATTAAAATAATTTTGGAGGTAAGTAAATATTTTTTATATTTGCACCACCAAAACGGCGAGGTAGCTCAGTTGGTTAGAGCGCAGGATTCATAACCCTGAGGTCACGGGTTCAATTCCCGTCTTCGCTACAAAAAACCGGAACATTTGTGTTTCGGTTTTTTTATTTTATGTACTTAACTTTGATATCCAAGAAGCTTTCTTATTTGGTAAAAAAATCTTTCGATTAATCTTAAATCCTGTGTGACGATTTCAGCATTTCCTCTTAGCTCTTTGTCAAAAGGAAGGGTTTTGTTATAGCTTGTTTTTAACCCTTTCGGAAGAATAACATTTACATAATAATTTCCTTTATCATCAGGGGCAAGAGAAATATTTTGCACTTTACCCTCCACAATACCATATTCCTGGTAACGATAATTGTCAAGTTTAATTAAAACTTTTTCTCCGGATACAATCTTTCCGGAATTGATAGCCGGTACAGACATTCTTCCTGCCAGATTTTCTTTATTTCTGGGAAGGATGGATAATATGACATCTCCTGTTTTTACAAATTGATTTTCGCCGAAAAATTGCTGAAAGCTTACCAATCCCTCTGTATTGGAAATAATGAGGTAATTCTGCTCCCATTGCTTGAGTGATTTTCTTAATTGCTCAAACAGCTGCAGGGTTTGGGAGGAGTAGGTGATTTTATCTTTTTCCGTATTAATGGCGGCTCCGCTTTTGGTTTTATTTAAATTTGAAATTCCTTCATCCATTTGTGAAAGAGAAATTGTAATATTTTCAAGATTCTGCTGAGCCTGCAAATATTTTATTTTTTCATTTTCCATTTCTACCTGTGCGATTACCCCCTGATTGAACAGTTCCTGAGAACGCTGGTAGTTTTTCTTTGTAAGCTCATATTTTGCCTGCTCCAGGCTTTTTTGCTGTTTTAATGTGATAATTCTTACCTTGTATTCAGAAATGCTCTGATTAGCAGCCAGCTTTTCTGGTGCGTATGGCTGAAGCCTTGTAAATAGAGCCTCATCCTGAAATGCCTTTGCAAAACTATTGTAATCGCCCTGCAGCTCACCAAGTTTGAAATGGGAGGTCTGCTGAAGAGGAAATGAAGACAGTTGATTGGGTGAAATGGAATCAATTAGTTTTTTAAGCTCCAATACATTTTTATAGTTGGCAGTAGATTGCATGACCATTAAAACCTGATCTTTAGTAACAGGCTGATGGTTTTTTATGAGTATTTTTTCAATTTTAGAATTGGAGCGTGCTTCCAGCTTTTCTGGCGGGTTTTGTGAGGTTACTATGATGGGAGCAGGAATGAATTCCGGGTATTTGATAATGTAGCTCATAATCAAAATGAGAATGAGGATAATAAAAATAACAGTATTTCCCCAACGGATCATCCAGTGTGGAGGTTGTGTAAGAATATCCTGAACGCTTTCAGAACGGAGTTCCAGATTGTCTAATATATCGTTGCCTTTCATTAATTTAGTTGTTGTTTTTTCACAGATCTTACAGGTTTTAGACGATGAAATTTGTAATTAAAAATATTATAATTCAACTAGCTTCCGAGTTCTAATTGGTTTTTTACCAGCCTGTAATATTCACCTCTTAAAGCTACTAATTCAGTGTGGTTTCCTTCTTCCACTACTTTTCCTTTATCCAAAACAATAATTTTATCGGCATGCTTTACTGTTGATAATCTGTGTGCAATCACAATAGCTGTTTTACCTTTGAAAAACTGTTCAAGATTTTCCATAATGACTTTTTCATTATTGGCATCAAGAGCAGAAGTGGCTTCATCAAAGAAAATATATTCGGGTGATTTATAAACTGCTCTGGCAATGAAGAGCCTTTGCTTTTGGCCGCCGCTTACTCCCAAACCTTCATTCCCGATTTTTGTGTTGTAGCTTAAAGGCAGCTCTTCGATAAAGTCTTTGATATTGGCAATTTCTACGGCTTGTCTTAGCTTTTTTTTGTCTACAAAATCTTCACCTACAGTAATATTGTTGGCAATAGTATCATTAAAAATGTAGCCTTCCTGCATCACTACCCCGCAATGGTCCCGCCAGAACCTCGGGGAGATATTTTTAAGCTTCGTATTTCCAAGTTTTATTTCTCCTTCGGTAGGTTCATAGAATTTCATTAACAACTTTAAAAGTGTCGTCTTACCGCTTCCGCTGGCTCCTACAATAGCTGTAGTTTTTTGATAAGGAATGGAAAGATTCAGGTTTTCAAAAACATAATTGTCTGAACCAATGTACCTGAAAGAAAGATTGTCTATTTCAATATCTTTTTCCGGGAGGTCATGGGTGTATTGTTCATCTTTATTCTCCTCATCGTCCTTATCATGAATCTCCCCTAATCTTTCGAGTGAGATTTTGGCATCCTGTGTTTGTTTAATAAAGTCAATTAATTGTAACAAAGGACTATTCAATTGCCCGATAATATACTGTACCGAAAGCATCATTCCTAATGTTAAGTTTCCGCTTAAAACAAGCTTTGCTGATAAAAAACTTACCAGAATATCTTTCATTTGATTAATAAAATTCCCACCGACTGACTGCCATTGTTCCAGCGAAAGAGATTTTATTCTTATTTTAAATAATTTTACCTGTAAAAATTCCCAATCCCAGCGTTTTTGCTTCTCGGCGTTATGCATTTTAATTTCCTGCATTCCGTTGATGAGTTCTATTACTTTGCTTTGTTCCTGGGAAACCTGAGAGAATCTTTTATAATCGAGTTCTTTTCTTTTATTTAGGAAAAAGCTGATCCAGCCGATATAAGCTGCAGCTCCGACCAGGTAAACGATAAACAGCCTGTAATCATAAAATAAAAGCACTATGCTGAAAATAATCAGATTGACCAATGAAAACAAGGTATTCAAAGAAGAACTGGTGAGTAGCTGTTCAATTCTGTGGTGGTCATTGATCCTCTGCATAATATCTCCCGTCATTCTCGTATCAAAAAAGCTTATGGGAAGTTTCATGAGTTTAATAAAAAAATCGGAAATAATGGAAATATTGATCCTGGCAGATAAATGAAGCAGAATCCAGCTTCGGATGACCTCAATTCCCGTTCTGCCTAAAAATAACATGATTTGGGCTAAAAGCACAAGGTAAATAAAGTTTAGATCCTGGTTTTGAATCCCGACATCAACAATGCTTTGGGTAAGAAACGGAAAGATAAGCGAAAGTAAACTCCCCGCCAATAGCCCAATGGCAAGCTGAATAACAAGTGATTTGTATTTTAATAAATATTTAGATAAAAAGCTAAAGCTGGCCTTACTTTCCTGATCATCAAACTCTGTTTGAAAGAAGGTAGGGGTAGTTTCCAGAATTAGAACAATTCCTTCTTCTGTTTTTTCATTTGCATTTTCCCCGATCCATAGTTTAATGAATTCGTCGCGGGTATAGGTGATCAGTCCGTAGCTTGGATCTGATACATAGACTTTATTGTTTTTGTCAATTTTATAAACCACCACAAAATGGTTTTTATTCCAATGGACAATGCAGGGGAGGGGAACTTCCTCAGTAAGCGTTTCAAAATTGATCTGAACGCCCAGTGAACGATAGCCAAGTTCTTCCGCCGCGTCACTTAAGCCCAGCAGGCTGCTTCCTTCCCTTGTAGTTTCGGAAAGGTTTCTGATCTGTTGCAAGGAAATGCTTTTTCCGTAATGCTTACTTACAATACGGAGGCAGGTGGGGCCGCAGTCTTTGGAGTCTGGCTGAATATAATGAGGGAATTTTTTCAATTATGAATTTTTTTGAAGCTTAAAAATAGAATTGTTATAATTATTTATAAAAGATGGGCTCTGTAATACCTTCCTTTAATAAAACATCTTTATTCATATTGAAATGTCTTTCAGTCATTATATTTAAATATTTTTTTAAAGGATCAAGGTTGTACTTTTTTCTCAACTTATCTATATTAATAGTATCAATTAAGCCATTTTTAGGTTTAGCTTGTCCATTTTTTTTGTATTCTATTTGAGTTCCAAATAACTGTTTCTCGCCGTTATTAACCTTAATTCTATCATATAAAAGAGCATAATTGTCTGGACTGGCATTTTTTTTACTAACTTCCTTTTTTAAGGATTTCAAAACTTTATTTTGAAAATCAACAGATTTATCAGAGTGTTGTACAATTGCCCAAAACTGTGTTTCTCCTTTTTCTCCTACTTTATCAATCCCCAAATATCCATATTTTTTATAAAGTAACTCTGCTCTTTTTGTATTATCTACCATAACACTATCTTTAAATGTATTCCATTTTTCACGAGAGTAATTGGCATATTTTCCCTGAGGAATATAAGCAGCAACCTGATCTATTTTTCCCATTGCATCTATTTCATTTGTCAAATCTCTTTTTTCAGTGATTGACAATGTATTTTTGCAACTTACAGTGATTAATAAAAGGGAAATAGCAATTATTCTTTTACACATATCTGTTTTTTTAATAAATGTAATTTTTATTTTTCCACCAATTCTGATAAATCGTAATATTTTATTGCTTTTTCTTTAATTGGGTTTTTATTCCAATGGACAATACAGGGGAGGGGAACTTCCTCAGCAAGCGTTTCAAAATTGATCTGAACGCCCAGTGAACGATAGCCAAGGTCTTCCGCCGCGTCACTTAAGCCCAACAGGCTGCTTCCTTCCCTTGTAGTTTCGGAAAGGTTTCTGATCTGTTGCAAGGAAATGCTTTTTCCGTAATGCTTACTTACAATACGGAGGCAGGTGGGGCTGCAGTCTTTGGAGTCTGGTTGGTGGTAAAATGGAAAAGATTTCAATTATTTATGTTTTATATTTAAACAAATTGCCACTAATTTAATGACAAATTGCTTCGCTTTGGGCTTTTAAAATTTTTCTAAATTAAGGAATTTTTATTAATGTAGAATCTCCCTATCTTCTGTGAGCTCATCAATAAAATAATAGATGTCTTCGCGATCATATTTTTCAGGAAACTGGTACCCGTTGATGAGAATAATTGGGGTGAAATTCAATCCGGCCGCTCTGTTTTCCGCAGACATATTAATTAGAGATGACAAATCTTCCTGAACGGAAAAGTTTCCTGCTTTTTGTTTTATTTTGTTTTCATCTTTGGTTTCAAACCAATATTCTATGGTATTAAGGAATTCTTCTTCCGGCTTGTTTTTATAGATATGCATAAAGTCAGAAATAAGTCCGGTTAATTTTTCATTCTGATTTTCAGGAGAATAATTAAATCTTATCTGTACAGAAATATCATTGGGGTATTTTTCAAGCAGATTTTCCATAATCTTGTGGGCGTCTTTACAAAATCCACAATAAGGATTGGATATGATGGATATATTTAACCTGGAGTTTGGGTTTCCTACAGAAAAAGTTTCGCTGTCTGTAAATGTAATTTTTTCGTTTTCTAAAAGCTCTTTTTTGAAGAGGTCATAATTTCTTTTAAACCTTAAATTTTTTGCGTTTGATTTTTGAAGGCTTTCTTTTTCATTAAGGGTGTTGTTTACATATAAAACCAATGAAAAAGCTGAGATCCAAAGAATAAAGCTTAATATTATTGTATTTATATCAAAATAGGGATTGCTGAAGAATAAAAGACCGATGGCCAGCTGTCCCACCAACACTGAAATAATCAAAAGACAGATTCTACAGAAGGCTTTCTCTACTAATGCTTGAATGTAAACGGAATATCCAATGGCAATTACCGTTGCAAAAGCAAAACCTTTAATGATAAATGATGCTGAGGGTAAAAATAAACCAAGGACTGTGATTCCTATGAAATATATTAATGAGAAATCAGAAAATTTAAGGCCTAATATGTTTGTTTTATCCTGATTGATGATTTTATTACATGAATTAACGGTTTGATTAGTTGCTGTATCACCACCGCAAATACTTCCGATAACGGCAGATGTATTCCCAAATTTTTGATTGAAAATTTCCAGCGAAATATAAACCCCAACCAACGATAGCACATTGAAAACCGTTTCATACCAGGCAAGGTTGATAAAAGAATAAAAGATGATAAGTACAAAAAGGCTATAAATAAAGGGCTTGTAACTTCTGACCGATTTGCTTTTTGCATTCTCTTTTTCGAAAAGTAAAATGAAATCTGTGGATTTTTTGTAAAGCTCGTCTTTGTTTAAAGTTTTCGCTTTATCTGAATATATGGAGTATTGTGTTCCTGTTTTCTTGACTAATGAAAAAGAATTATCAACAATCGCAATGAATTCTTCCGGCAGTTCATCCCAATATTCTTTATCCAGCTCATATGCATCATTTCGGGCTCCCATAAAGTTTAAAGTATCGCTAAAAGCCAATGCCGAAGGATAGTTAGGATGTGAATTGAACTGAAAAAGAAACTCCTGTTTGTCGAGCTTGAGATAATTGATGAGTTTGTCCAAGAGTATATTAATATTTTTAATTAAAATGTGTATATGGTTGAAAATTAGAAGCTGTTTTTTTAGAATTTATTTTCTTACGGGTATTTTACGGCTTCGGAAAGTTCTATAGGGTTGTTGTTGTCACGAATATATTTTTGAGCAGATTTTGTTAACTTATCAAAATCAGGAGGCGGTTGATGTTCTCCTGTTTTTTCATCTATCATATAGATTATTTTTTTCTCTTTCATTCTTCTGTAGGGATTACTATAATGGGTAAGATAAAGTTTTTTTAATTGATTGTTGTTCACAACTAAAGCTTTCGGAAAATTTTTATTAGAAAATGCAAAAAAAGATTGTGATATTTTTTTCTTGCTATCTACAACTTTTTGCAAAGAAAAATTATAGTTGTTTTTTAGATCATGAAGTTGCACTATCAATCCGGGTAATCCATGGAAAACATATGGCCCATAAGAAATTGTATAGCTCTTATCAAACCATGCTTCCCATATTCGACCCTTGTATTTTAAAGTTGCTAATTGGCAAGTAAAGCCATTAATTTTTTTAATTTCGTTTTTAATATTCCAATCTAAAATTTCATTTTTTTCTAAATTTTTATATAAATAGTTGTCAATAAAATGATATTTATATAAGTAATTTTTATCCTTTATAGTCATAAAATCAATTTCGTCGCTGGATACATATATATCTTCATTATTCTCCTGATTTATTGAGTCTCGATTTATTAATTCATTTGAACAAAAAACTATACTATCCTTATCAATCCATAAAACCATCTGCTTATTTTCCCTCTTATTATTTATTGTATCGTGAACAAATTCTAAATTATAAAGCAATTTAAAATTTTGTCCAGATATGCTTATAAAAACAAATGTCAGTATATTTAACAAAAAAAATTTCATTCTTAGATTTTTAAATTTATTTTAAATGCTGCTAGTAATAGCAGCATTGTGTTATTAACATCCTCCCATTGCAGTAAATGACTTACAATGATATCCTGATGGGGGCGTTGGACATTTCCCTCCACCACTTTGACCATAGTCTGAAGAAGTTCCAGTTAAAGTGCCATTTTTTTCATGTACCCAACAATTTCCTCCTGCTACATCTACGCTCATATTTTGAGCGAATCTTCCACCAACCATATCTTTCAATTCATTTCTTGAAAGTTTTCTAAGATTTTTCATCTATTTAATTTTTTAAAGTTAATAATTTGTTTTGTCATACAAACCCTGACATGGGTCTTTGCTGATCAGCTTATTTATACTTTTCATACTGCGCATTATAAAAAGAAAATAGCGTTTGTGTTTTTGCCTGAGACAAAGATGTGGGAGATTTCCAGACCGCACAAGAAAAGCATATCGGTATTGATCAATTTTGGGTTCTTTTTTACCGATATTGATAAAAAAAGGGACGAATAAATATTTTATATTTTTGACTATGAATAAGTTCTGTTATTTGAGAGTTTTATTCACAAGTTGGTATAAAAATTTATATTTTTGTGCAAGTAAAAACACATGCACAAACGTTTTCTATATTTTCTTCTTATTTTTTATACTTCATTATTCTTTTGCCAGAGCGTAAAAGGGTTTCATATTCCGGATTCTTTACGGAATAAAAGCTTTGATGAGCTCGATAATAAATTTAACCAATTTCGTGAAAGTAATCAATCAATACTTTACGTAAATTCTTATATAGTAAAGGCAAAAAAGGAAAAAAACATCATCAAACTAATTAATGGATATTATTTACAAACTATAAAAGAAAAAGAAAAAACAGGATATATTGATAGCATAAAAAGCATTATCAAAAAAAGTATCGATGTGAAAGAGCTATCTCTAGGTCATCGCAAAATTGGCAACATATATTACAACTGTGGCAAATACGATCTGGCTCTGTCTTCCTATTTAATTGCTCTTTCCTGTCGTTAGATGGAATTGTGAATAAAGAAAATTTTTCATCTGAAATAAAAGAATGGAGAAATAAAAGAAAAATCCCCAAATGGATACAATGGGTAAAATCTGATAACAAGCTTACCGTAAACTTAGAAAATTATGATCTTATAAAAATGTTTATAGATTCTGTGAAAAGTCAGGGGTTTATTATCATTGAAGAGTTTTTGTATAATGAGAAAGACGAATTCAAACGTGAATTTATTTTCCCGATCTATAAAGTAAAATAAAAAACACGCCCTATGATGAAAAGAAAATTTATTCCAGGAAGCAAATGGCTTTATTTTAAAATTTACACCGGAGTAAAAACTTCCGATACTATTCTTACAGAAGCAATTTCACCGCTGGTAAGTCGGCTGCTGGAAAATAGTAATATAAAAAAATGGTTTTTCATTCGTTATAATGATCCCAAATCTCACTTAAGGATAAGATTTGAACTGACAGAAGCAGATCAGTACAATATTGTTCTTTCCGCAATCAACCAAATGTTGGAACAGTATATCACTTCTGGAGAAATATCGAACCTTCAATTTGATACATATAACAGAGAAATCGAAAGGTATGGTGAAGAAACAATAGAATGTGCAGAGCTCCTTTTTTTCTGGAACAGCAGGCTTGTAATTCAGGAGTATATAGATTTTGATGATGAAGAAAAAATAATTGTTTCCATATATTTTGTGAATAAAATGCTGGACAGGCTGCAGCTTTCGGTGGAAGAACAATTGAAATGGATCGAAAATTCTAATAAAGCTTTTAAAAAAGAATTTAATGCAGATAAAGTATTAAATTCCCAGCTTGATAAAAAATACCGTGATTTTAAAATAAAATATCTTGACTTTTTAAACTCTGATGAATATCAATATTTCAGGGCTGTAATTGATATGGAGATTAATAATTCAGGAAATATTTTAAATATGATTATTGAAAAATCAGACAGGTCTTTCCTGCAAAGTTTTTTTGCAAGCATTTTTCATATGAATATCAATAGGATATTTATTTCAAATCAACGGACTTTTGAAATGATCATTTATGACTATTTGTATAGGTATCATAAATCGGTGCATTTTAATCATCAGGTTAATTAATATTTTAATTAATTTAAAGAAATAAATTTTCTGATG
Source organism: Chryseobacterium sp. RU37D (assembly GCF_900156075.1). GTDB lineage: Bacteria > Bacteroidota > Bacteroidia > Flavobacteriales > Weeksellaceae > Chryseobacterium. The sequence goes on from NZ_FTMM01000011.1 coordinate 86,752, forward strand.
AAAAAATATTTCTTTATTGGTTTTCTTTGTTCCTTTAGCTATTTCTTTGCCCAGAAGAAAGAAGAGCTTTTTACTGTTAAGGACAGCATTACGATCCAGACGAAGGATAATGCTTTTCTTTCCCTTACATTGATTCTTAATAAGGATAAAAATCCTCAAAACACTATTCTTATCAATACCATCTATCCGGATAAAAATAATATTGAACTCCTTAGGAATTTTGTAAACAACGGCTATGCGGGAGTAATTCTTCATGCAAGAGGAAAGTATCTGAGCAATAATGATATAGAACCATTTGAGCATGATGCAGATGATATTAATGCAGCAATCGACTGGATTATAAAGCAGCCCTGGAGCAATGGAAAGGTTGGAATGTTGGGGGGAAGCTACCTGGGTTTCAGCCAATGGGCGGCGGCAAAAAAGCTGCATCCGGCTTTGAAAACCATAATCCCCCAAGCGGCTACAGGTATCGGAACAATGAGCTTTCCCATGAACAATAATATCTTTATGGGATATGCTCTGCAGTGGCTGGATTATGTGACCACTAATAAAACGACGAATTCCAAAAGCTTTTATGATCAGAAAAAATGGAATCTGATATTTAAAAAATGGTACGAAAGCGGAACATCTTTCCGTAAGCTGGATTCTATAAGCGGCAAGCCTAATGCTGTTTTTCAGGAGTGGCTGGATCATCCGGGTTATGATGATTACTGGAAAAAAATGATCCCGTACAAGGAAGAGTTTTCAAAGATCGATATTCCTGTTCTTTCGGTTACCGGATATTTTGATGTAGATAAAACGGGGGCTTTGTATTATTTTAATCAACATTATAAGTATCATAAAAATGCCGAACATTATCTTATCATTGGCCCATATGACCATTGGGGAGCACAAGGTTTTATAAAAAATGAGGTACGGGGATACAAAATGGATCCTGCTGCGATGATAGATCTAAAAAAGATCTGGTTGCAATGGTTTGATTATGCTTTAAAAAATAAAACAAAACCAATATTTCTCAAGGATAAAATTAATTATGAGGTAATGGGTAGTAATGAATGGAAGGGAATAAAATCCATTAATGAAAATCAAAATAATATAAAGCTTTATTTGGAGGAAAGCCTTATTTTATCAAATAATAAAAGCAAAGAAGAAAAATTTTCAACCCTTATGGTTAATCTTGCAGACAAGTCTGATGCAGATGAGCTGTTGGGCTTGAAGTATAATATTTTAGATAATTTTATTTACACTAAAAATAATATAGTTTTTAAAACAAAACCATTCAGTAAGCCTATTGAATATACAGGAAACTTTTCCGGCAATTTGAGTTTTTCGGTTAATAAAAAAGATGTCGATCTTTATATAAATTTATACGAAGAAACAGAAAATAGGCAGTATTTTTTACTTTCTACTTATGTCTCCCGAACCAGTTTTGTAAATGATAATGAAAATAGAAATTTACTTGTTCCCGGCAAAAAGCAAATGATCTCAATTATTAATAATGATTTTGTGAGTAAAAAAATTGAAAAAAGAAGCAGGATTGTACTAATGATAGGCGTTGTGAAAAGCCCTTTCTGGCAGCTCAACTATGGAAGTGGAAAGGATGTAAGTGATGAAACAATTGCAGATGCAAAAGTACCATTGGAAATAAAATTGTATAATAACAGCTATATAAAATTACCCGTTGTAAAAAATTGATATCACTTTGTTCTTTAAATTTTTCTACGAATTTTATAGAAGTAAAAATATTTGTAATTAAACAAATGTTTGATTTTATATGTATTTTAAATTAAAATTAAATTTATGATATTATTTTGATAATTATTTAATAAATTATTAATAAATCATTTAAAAGTGATTAAACTCAACTGAACTTAAAAGGTCTTAAAGTTTTCATAAAGTTTTAAAAAAAGGGTAAAATGTTTTTGTATTTATAAAATATATTGTAAATTTACAACGCCTTGAATGAGGGAACAAGTCAAGGTAATAAATTTTTTTTCATCATTTGTGTTTTTAGAATCGTATCGCCTGATACGATTCTTTTTTTTATTTTAGATCTTCATAATTGAGAAGTAAGTCAATAAAATATGAATAAGTAACCGATCCTTCTTGTTGATTACTTTTTAAAAAAAGATTGTTTGTACATCCAAAAAAGTCATTCAACAGTCCCTCGTGTTTTAAAATATAAGCTCTTTCGTACAATCTGTCTCGTTTCATTTCCGGAGAGTAGTTTTTAATTATATTTTTTACAAATACAGGATCTTCATCTGAAATGAAATTTAATAAGCTTTTTAAAGTAAAATATTCAGTACTATATCGTAATTCGGTATTTTTTGAATTAATTCCAATCAGATAGCCTACAAAATTTGCTTCTTGTTCTCTGGCAAACCCAAGCTGGTGCGAACTTTCATGGGCAGAGGTAAAAGGAATAAACGTATTCGGTAATTCCGGATTATATTGAGCCTCTGCAGTGAAAGGATTGTAATAGCCGAGAATACCGGTAAAGCTCATTATGCTTTTAAAAATGCTGGGTTTGAAAGAATTGATTAGAGGAGCTTTTTTAATAGCAATATATTTGGGCATTGTTGTTTGCTGAAGGAGTATTTCTTTTTGCACAGATTTCAGATTTGTTACAATGAAAATCCCATTTTTATCTTGTTTTACAGCTTTTCGTGTTGCTTTACATTTTTCAAGATATTGTAAGCTCAATGCTTTTGCCTTTGCAATATTAGGCGCTTCCTGAGATTTTAATTTTTTAATGATAGGAACCTGAAAATAAAGCATTCCCCAGAATAGCTGATAAGTAAAATAAAACAGGTTGATAATGATAAGAAGCCTCAGTAAAGATGTGTTTCTGCTTTTCTTTTTAAAGCTTTTAATGATAAAATAAAGAAGAAAAATACCTAACAATACATACAAAACGTCTCCAAAAGAAAACGAAATCCAAGCAAAAATAATCTGATGAACGGTTTTCTGAATTTCAAAAAAACTTTCAAAAAACGAAATCATTATTCGGGATTTCGAGAAAACATAAAACAAAAGAAATTGGGCAAGTAATAAACCCGCCCAAAATCTTTTCTTAGATATTATTTTTGTATTATTAATGACCACCGCCTTTAGTAATTTTATCAAGATCGATCCCTTGAGACTTCAAAATCCCGCTTACTCGGATCGCATAGAATGCAAGATAAGCAAAACAGATTACTCCAACAATATAGCTGAAATGGATATTCGTAAGGTCTGCAATATATCCTTGGATGAAACTTACAATTCCACCTCCCATAATCATCATAATAAGATACCCCGAACCTTGGTTCGTATGTTTTCCAAGACCATTGATTGCCAAGGCAAAAATACAAGGCCAAAGTGTAGAGCAGAATAAACCAACACTTGTGAAGGCATATACAGAAACCATTCCTGTTGTAAACATACCAATCAGCAAAGCTGCAATACCGGCAACAGAGAAAATCAGAAGCATTCTTGCAGGATTTCCCTTACTCATGATATCACAGATAATCATTGCAATGATAATTATACCATACACATAGAAATGTGAAAGTTCATGTTTTGCAATCGCGTTTACCAATAAGAATACTCCAAAAGCTAAATACGGAGCTAAGAATCTCAACACTTTTTTGAATCCCGCGTTCACGTCGAATGCCTCAACAGCACCCGTCCAACGGCCAATCATCAAAGAAGCCCAATATAAAGAGATGTAAGGGGCCACATCTTTAGTTTCAAAACCTAGACTTTTTTCCATGTAGGCAGGAAGATTACTCGCTGTAGAAACTTCTACACCTACATACACGAAAATAGCGATCATTCCTAAAATCAACTGTGGATATTCAAAAGCGGATTTTCTGTGTTCACCCGGAGTAGAATCGTCTGTATCTTCAAGGTTTGTAGGAGTTACGGCCGGAAGCGATGAAAATTTAAGCATGATGGCAACTAAAACGAATGCTACACCCAAAATAAGATAAGGAACTTTTACACTTTCAACACTTACATCATTACTCGCAGCAGCTGCAGATCCGAAAATCGCAAAAGAAACAATTAGCGGTCCGATCGTTGTTCCAAGGTTATTGATTCCTCCTGCCATAGTTAATCTCTGTGAACCTGTTTCAGTAGGTCCCACTTCGATGGCTAATGGATTGGCAACAATCTGTTGTAATGAGAAACCAAGTCCTACGATAAACAAACCGGAAATCATTAACGGGAAAGAGTGCATATTTGCCGCCGGATAAAACAATAAAGTTCCTGCCGCAGAAATAAGAAGCCCTACAATCAATCCGTTTTTGTACCCTATCTTGTTGATCAGGTCCTGTTTTATTCCTTTAGAAATTGCCATATAAATTAGAGAACCTACCGTGTATGCCACATAGAAGCATATCTGTACAAGCATACTCTCGGTTTGAGATAAATTAAAGGCTTTTTTGAAAACCGGGATCAAAATATCGTTACTTGCCGCTACAAATCCCCAGAAAAAAAATACAGTAACTAACGGAATGAATTGTCCCCAATTAGTTTGTTTAGAATAATTTGACATGTTTGTTGAAAATTTCTAAAAACAAATATATTATTATTTCTTTAATTAGAGTGTTTCGCCAATGTTTTTTTTATTTCAATAAACGCCTCAGCTTTGAGGTCTTTTGGAGAATCTGAGGGAGGGAAAATTCCATTGAAGTACACTTTCGCTTTACCTGGATAACCTTTTGAATTGTCAAATGGAAAAATTTCCTTTAATCCTATGAAAGTGAAGATTACAATCGGAGAGTTGTGTTTTGAGGAAAGCGTAAAGGCGCCATCTTTAAATTCATCCAGAATAATGGAAGTATCATCCGGAACACCGCCTTCAGGAAAAATCACAATGCTGTTTCCTTCCTCCATCTTTTCGGCGCATCTTCTGTACACATCGGCACGGCTTCTGGCACTGCTGCGGTCTACCATTACACAAACTCTTTTATAAATCGTCCCGAAAATAGGGATTTTCACCAGCTCTTTTTTTCCCACGAAACAGATAGGATGATCTGAGCACAAAATGCACATCAGCATGATATCCATGATTGATGTATGATTGGAAATAAATACGTATTGTTGGTTTTTATCTAATTTCTGGCTGGAAAGTTTCGTGAGGTCATACCTTAACCCCATTCCGTAAAAAAGACAGTAGCTCCAGCATCTGATAAACTTATAAGCGTACTTATAATGCTTTTTATAGAATGATAAAATATATACGGGGATCCCGAAAAGTATTGTAAAAACAAAAGCCAGCAGCAGCAGCCAGAATCTCCAGAGATAATTTAAAACTTTTGCCACAGCTTATCCGTTAAAAATTACTTTTTTCTTCACAGAATAATTAAGGATCGAAACCAGGACAATGGCAGCTATTTTACTGATCATTTCCGGGCTTAAAGTATAAATTATAAAATCAATATTATCCTTGAATATATAGCTATAAAAAATCTGGAAAAATCCCAGGCTTAATATGGTAGAAATAAAAGAAACCATCATAAAATAAGCAAACTCCTTTCTTTTGGAATGTTTTCCTCTTTCAAAAACAAACCAGATGCTCAGAAAATAATTGCTGACAATCCCGCAGCTGGTAGAAAAAATATTACTCAGGGGATAATGTATTCCATGAAAATTCATCTCGCCGGAGAAAAAGTGTGGCAGATAAGTGCTGAAAAGCTTAAAGCTTCCGATTTCCACGATAGCGCTCAGCCCTCCTGCAATAACGAAGAATAAAACCTGTTTCTGGCGTATTAGTATATCTCTCATCTAATTTATATGATTTGCAAATTTAAAACTATATGTTAAACAGTAAAAAAAGTTGTTAAAAATTTTTTTAAATTCAAAATAATTTATAAATTTAATTTTCTAGAATGATGTAAATTTAACCTGATAATAAATTCATTTTCAACTGTTTGTTGATGGTTTTTTCTATCTTGTAATGCGTGATTGAAGCATACGACCCAAACTTTTTAGCTCCACTTATTTAAAAATATTTGTATGAAACGTCAAAACAAATACAGGAAATTCCAGCTTCAGCAAAAAAATATTGAGGCTTTAGAAAGAGAAAATTCCCGCTTCAAAAGGGTGTATTCAGAATACGAAAACATGTCCGACGAGCTTTGGAACCTTGAAAACTCCAGCGGCGAACCTGTTCCGGATGATTTTATTAATGCAATGATCCTTCAGACTTCATATTTGGAAGATGAAATTGAAGATTGGTTAATACAGTTCAACGAAAAGAAAGCTGAGATAAAACATCAATGATTTTAGACAGCTTCCGGGCTGTTTGTAAAGAAGGTTTAAAGATAAATTCATATTTTAGCATCTTTAAACTAAAATGTAAAATATGGTAGCTATTGTTGATGGTGGCTCTACAAAATGTGATTGGGTAATTCTGGACGACTTTCATAAGGTCTTCCTGAAAACTGAAACCATAGGTTTCAATCCTAATAATACTGCAGCAGAACTTATCGTACCCGAAATTGAAAAAAATATCAGTCTTGGTGCTGTTAAAAATTCTATTATCAAAGTCTTTTACTATGGTTCCGGCTGTGGAGTAGCCGCAAACCGCGACATCATCCACGGAGAGCTCCAGAAATTTTTCAATAAAGCAGAAATTTCTGTTAAAGAAGACCTTACCGCCGCAGCATACGCAGCCTATAACGGGAAACCTGCATTGGTTTGTATTTTGGGGACAGGGTCTAATTGTTGTTATTTTGACGGAACTAACGTCAAAGTGAAGCTTCCTTCACTCGGATTCCTTATGGATGATGGAAACGGAAGCTCTATCGGCAAGCAGCTAGTACGCAGATATTTCATGCAGAAACTTCCGGCAGACCTTCATCAGGAATTTGAGAAAACATACAGTCTTTCTATTGAAGAGGTGCTGAAAAATATGTATCATAACTCAATGCCGAACGCTTATCTTGCAACTTTCAACAGATTCGTTGTGGAAAGAAAAGATCATCCTTATTTCAGGCAAATGATTTTCGACGAAATGACAAGCTTCTTTAATTTTCAGGTGATGCCTTATGAAGAAGTAAAGGATGCCGAGATTAATTTCATTGGCTCTATTGCGTATTATTACGAAGATATATTACGTGCTGCAGCTGAGGAGCTTAACCTTAAAGTGGGGCACATTGTACAGAAACCCATCGAAAGTTTAGTTAACTATCATATTAAATACATACTTTAATTTAATTCTTAATATTAAGAATTTAAAGATTATTTTGAAAATCGGGAATTATTCTTGCTGCTTTTAGCCACCTCACTGATTAATTATCAAGTTTGTCATTTCGCAGGAATCTCAGCTATGTCGATTAAACGTGACAGATTTTTAAAACCTGTTACGTTTGAACAATAAAAAATAAATTAAAACAGGCTTTACTGTTAAAAAACAAAATAAGCCTTATTTAAATAAATAAAAACAAAATTCTATGTCAAGTAAAACTCACCGCGACGAAAAAAACTTTAATCAGGCCGCGTTAGATTATCATAAAGCCGAACCTAAAGGAAAAATAGAAGTGATTCCATCAAAACCGCACTCATCTCAGAGAGATTTGTCATTGGCGTATTCGCCGGGTGTTGCAGTTCCTTGTATGGAGATCCACGACAAGCCGGAGACCGTATACGATTACACCGGAAAAGGGAATCTGGTAGCGGTTATTTCAAACGGTACAGCGGTTCTTGGATTGGGAGATATCGGTGCGGAGGCTTCTAAGCCGGTAATGGAAGGGAAAGGTCTTTTGTTTAAAATTTTTGCTGATATTAACGTTTTTGATATTGAGATTAACGAAAAAGATCCTGATAAATTTATAGATATTGTAAAAGGAATTGCCCCTACTTTCGGAGGAATCAATTTAGAAGATATTAAAGCTCCTGAAGCATTTTATATCGAACAAAGATTAAAGGAAGAATTAGATATTCCTTTGATGCATGATGATCAGCATGGTACAGCAATCATTTCTGCCGCAGCCCTGATCAACTCTTTGAAAATCGCCAATAAAAACATCGAAGAAGTAAAAATGGTTGTCAATGGCGCGGGAGCAGCCGCTATTGCCTGCACGAACCTTTATATCTCTCTCGGTTTAAAGAGAGAAAATGTGCTGATGTGTGACAGCAAAGGGGTGATCAATCATAAAAGAGAAAATCTTACCCCTGAAAAGATAGACTTCATCGCCAATACAGATATTGATGCTTTAGAAGATGCTGTAAAAGGTTCAGACGTTTTTGTGGGATTGTCGAAAGGAAATGTAATGACCCCTGAAATGTTATTAAGCATGAATGAAAACCCTATCGTTTTTGCTTTATCAAATCCGGATCCGGAAATCGCTTATGATCTGGCATTAGAAACACGGAAAGATGTAATCATGGCAACAGGAAGAAGTGATTATCCTAACCAGGTAAACAATGTTCTGGGGTTCCCGTATATTTTCCGTGGAGCATTAGATGTTCAGGCTAAAGGAATTAATGAAGAAATGAAATTGGCTGCTGTACATGCCATTGCAGACCTTGCCAATGAACCTGTCCCTGAAGCGGTAATTTTAGCCTATAATGTTCAGAACCTACAGTTTGGGAGAGAATATTTTATTCCTAAGCCTTTTGATAACAGGTTGATTACCAAAGTTTCAAGCGCTGTTGCGAAAGCAGCTATCGATAGCGGAATTGCCAGAAAAACAATCACTGACTTTGAAGAGTATGAAAACAACCTTCTTGACAGAATGGGAAGGGATGAGAAGCTGGTAAGAATGATGCAGAGTCGTGCAAAAGCCAATCCTAAAAGAATTACTTTAGGAAATGCTGAGGAATATAATGTTTTGAAGGCTGCCCAGATTTTATATGAAGAAGGAATTGCTTATCCAAGCCTTTTAGGAAACAAAAAATACATTAAAGAGCAGATGGAACGTTTCGGAATCAATCTTGATGTTCCGATTATAGATCCAAGTGATGATGATCAGAAGGAAAACAGAAAAAAATACAGGGAAACCCTTTGGAAGCTTCGTCAGAGAAAAGGGATGAACGAATATAAAGCGAAAAGATTCGTTCGCCAGAGAGACTATTTTGGTCCGTTGATGCTGAGACACGGTGATACAGACGGGTTGATCGTTGGTTTTTCTAAAAATTATGTTTCCGTTTTAAGGCCTGTTTTAGAAGTTATCGAAAAGGATAAAGGTGTAGATAAAGTAGCAGCAATGATGATGATTCTGTCTGAAAAGAAACCTATTTTCTTCGCAGATACATCTATTAATCAAAATCCTACGGCCGAAGATCTTGTCAATATTGCTAAAATGGCAGAATTTACCGTAAAATCTTTCGCTATTGAGCCAAGAATTGCCATGCTTGGGTTTGAAAACTTTGCTGCGATTTCCGATACCTCAAAAAAAGTAGCAAAAGCAGTAAGCATCCTTCACGAGAAATATCCGAAAATGGTAGTAGATGGAGAAATTCAGCCGGATTTTGCAATGAATGCAGACCATTTGAGCGACTATCCGTTCTCAAAGCTTGAAACAACCCCGGCCAACACATTCATTTTCCCGAATCTTGAAAGTGCGAACTTATCCTACAAGATCATCAGAGGAATGAAGGTTGCCCAGGTGATCGGACCGATTTTGATGGGACTGAAACAACCGGTTCACGTTTTACAAATGCGCTCAAGCGTTGATGAAATTGTAAATCTTGCCACTATTGCTGTGCTTGATGCTCAAAGAAGAGAAACAAAAAACAAAAAATAAACACAACAACACAAATTTTGGAAAAGATGAGGTTTAATGAAAAAGCAATAATTTTTGATATGGATGGAACTCTGGTAAATAACATCCGTTATCACGAAGAATCCTGGATTTTATTCCTAAACCAGCATGGAATTGATATGGAGCCCGAGAATTTCGCAGCTCAAAATCATGGTACAATGGATGAGATGATTATCCGTTTTTTCGGAAACGATTTACCAGAGAGCAGAGTTAAAGAATTGGGGCTGAAAAAAGAAGAAGCGTATCAAAATCTTTATCGGCCACATATCAGGGAGGTGAATGGCTTAACACTTTTTCTCCAGAAATTAAATCAAGATAAAATAAAGACGGGGCTTGCTACAATGGGAATTCCCACAAGCATTGATTTTATTTTACAAAGTCTGAAAATTAGAGATTATTTCCACGCAATTACCGGAGGAATAGAAGTTGCCAAAGGAAAACCGAATCCTGAAATATTTTTGAAAACTCTTGAAAAACTGAATGTAAATAGTAAGGATACCATTGCTGTGGAAGATTCAGCGGGTGGTATAAAAGCAGCAAAAGATGCCGGAATGAAAGTTGTAGGAATCGCTACAACCCATTCAAAAGAAGAGCTGATGGATTTTGGCTGCTGTCGAGTAATTAATGATTATTCAGAAATCGAAATTATTTGATATTTTTTAATTAAATAATCATAGAAAATAAATAATTTTAATAAAGACTCCATATTTTGGAGTCTTTTATTTTTATCTTGATTCTTTAAAAAGGGGAATAAAAATTAAGTTAAAAATCATAAGTGTGTGAAAGAAAAACATTAATTAGTTTAATTTGCTATATTTGGGAGTTTTTAAAAATTAATAATGATATTTTCACTACAAGGCATTGTTCAGGAACTTACGCCTATCTATGCAGTGATCAACATACAGGGTGTTGGTTACTATGTAGGTATTAGTCTAATGACCTCACAGGCCCTTACGCCTAATAAAGAAACCACTCTTTTTATTCAGCAAATCATCAGAGAAGATGCCCATTTGCTGTTTGGTTTTAACACTCGTTCTGAAAAAGAAATGTTCAACCTGTTAATAAGCGTTAACGGAGTAGGTGCAGTTTCAGCCCTTATTTTACTGTCAACACTAAGTCTCGATGAGATCGCTTCGGCCATTTTGTCAAAAAACAGCGTGCTGATTCAAAAGGCAAAAGGGATCGGTGCAAAAACCGCTGAAAGAATTATTGTAGATCTTAAAGATAAAGTCCAGAAATTCAGTAATCCGGAAGAAAATATTTCTACATTTGCAAATAATAAAATCAAGGAAGAATCGTTATCTGCATTAGAAGTTTTGGGCATCCCGAAACGAATGAGCGAGAAGCTTGCAGACAGAATAATAAAACAAGATCCTAACATTTCAGTAGAAGAGTTGGTAAAGCAAATTTTAAAAAACATTTAACATTTGGTGGCAAATAATAAGTATTTCAATACATTTCTGTTCCTATCGATATTATTTATTTCGGTCAGGTCATTTGCGCAGGTCAGACCTCCTGCAGAACCTCCCATCGTCAAGAAAGATTATCAGCTGGCAGATCCTACCCAATATGAAGCCTATTATGATATAAAAACCGGGATGTATTTCGTATACCCAAAAATCGGGAATACGGTTACGGGGCCTCCTACGGCGATGTCTCCTGAAGAATATAAAGAATTCATGCTGGCGGCGCAGACAAGGGCTTATTATAAAGAAAAATCAGACCGGTACAGCCTGATGTTCCGAAAGGATAAAAGTGATGCGGCAAAAAAAGGTTTAATTCCATCTCTTACAATCAACAACAGGCTTTTTGAAACTATTTTTGGAAGCAATAAAATTGAAATTATCCCTTCCGGATACGCTTCCTTTGATTTTGCAGGATTGTACCAGAAGATTGACAATCCGCTGATTCTGCCTCAAAACAGGACAAGCTTCACTTTTGATATCGACCAAAGAATTCAGCTTGGGTTAATTGGAAAAGTAGGAGAAAACCTTCAATTAAAAGCCAATTACGATACCCAAAGTGGCTTTGCATTTGAAAACAAGATGAACTTAGTCTGGCAGGCAAAAGGCAGCTGGAAAGACCTTAAACAGAAGGGTTTGAATGATGTCGACAAGCCAAGCGCAGGAGGAGAAGATAAAATCATTAAAAGAGTAGAATTTGGTAACGTAAATATGCCGCTGTCAACAAGCTTGATACGCGGTTCTCAATCATTATTCGGGGTAAAGACAGAATTCCAGCTCGGAAAAACATACGGAACAGTCGTGCTTTCTCAACAGCAGGGCGAGGCCAGAAATATTACTGTTCAGGGTGGTGGTGTTGTGAACACATTTAAATTAAATGCTATTGATTATGAAGACAATCAGCACTACTTTTTAGGGCATTATTTCTTAAATAATTATGATAATTCATTGTTAAATTATCCTCAGATTAACTCAAAAATCAGCATTACAAGATTAGAAGTCTGGGTATTGGACCAGGGAAATACTAATCTTCAATATCAGAAAAGTATCGTTGGGATCAGGGATTTAGGTGACGGAGGAGGTCTTCCGAATAATGACCAGGCCGGATTCAACTTATATTCAACAATAAACGGTTTGCCGGGAATCAGGGATGCAAGTACAGCTTATAATGCTATTAAAGGTAATAACCTTCCAGTGGCTTCCGGCGGTGCGCAGCCTTATGTAGACGGGGAGCATTTCATTTTTAACAAAAAAGCAAGAAGATTAAATCAAAACGAGTATACATTACAACCACAGTTAGGTTACATCTCATTAAATCAAAAATTGAATGATAATCAGCTTCTTGCGGTTTCCTTTTCATATACAATGAATGGGAGCAATCAGGTGTATAAGGTCGGGGAATTCTCCGAAGAAAGCCAGGTGCTGGTAACGAAAGTTTTGAAGCCTAATACTACTGTAAAAACTTCCTCGCCAATGTGGGATCTGATGATGAAAAATATCTACTCTCTGGATGCAGGACAAGTGAATCAGGACGGATTTATTCTAAACGTATTGTACAGAGACCCACAATCAGGAGGTAAGGTAAATTATCTTCCGGTAAACAATAATGATCAGATCAGAAGCCAGCCTTTGATCAAATTATTAAACTGGGACAGATTAAATGTGAACGGTGACTTACAAAGCAATGGAAATTCCACAGGTGACGGTATTTTCGACTTTGTAAATGGGATCACCATCAGGCCGGAAACAGGAAGGGTGATTTTTACAAAAGTTCAGCCTTTTGGTAGCTTTATTCAAAATGTAATAGGAAGTAATGATCCGCAGTTTGTTTTCTCGGATCTTTATACGCAGCAGAAACAGGTGGCTACATCCAGCAATCTTGCACAACGATATACCATTGAAGGCCGTTACAAAGGAACCCAAGGACAAGGTATATCCTTAGGGGCTGTAAACGTTCCGCAGGGTTCTGTGAAAGTTTCGGCGAATGGAGTGCAGCTTACAGAAGGTATCGACTATACCGTTGACTATATGTTGGGAACGGTAACTATTATTAACGAACAGGTAAAACAATCTGGACAGGCCATCAATATTTCATTAGAAAACCAACTGACATTTAATACCCAAAGAAAAAGATTCTTAGGATTAAACCTGGAAAGAAGATTTAATGAAAACTTTATTTTAGGAGGAACCATTGTTAATTATTCAGAATCACCGCTTACCCAAAAGGTAAATTATGGTCAGGAAGCCGTAAACAATACAATGGCGGGGATTAATTTAATGTATAACAATCAACTTCCTTTCCTAACGAGATTAACAGACAAAATCCCTTTAGTCAATACAGAAGCGCCTTCTAATTTGAACTTCAAAATGGAAGCGGCGTATTTACTTCCGGGATTAAATAAAGGAATTAATGACCAGTCCTACATCGATGATTTTGAACAGACCACTTCAAAAATTTCTTTAAAAGAACCAACCGCATGGAGTCTGGCTTCCAAGCCAGAAAAGAATCAGGCTGATCCTATTTTCCAGGGTGCCGGGAAAAATAATGATATTACGGAAGGATATGGAAGAGGTCTATTATCATGGTATAATATTGACCCAAGATTCTGGGGTATTGGAGGTAAAGCGCCAAACGGCATCACACCACAGTCGGTTTCAAACCACGCTTCAAGAAGAGTACAGTTTTCTGAGATCTTTAACAACAGAGATTTCGTAGCGGGTGAGCAAACCTATACCAATACTTTCGATATTTCATATTATCCGACAGAAAAGGGTCCATATAACGTAAATCCTACTCCGGAAAGCACTTCTGCAAGATGGGCAGGGATCATGAGACCAATTACGGTTTCCAACTTTGTAAATTCAAATATCGAGTATGTAGAATTCTGGATGATGGATCCGTATGCTGACGGAAATACACTGGGAACGGCTCCGAAACTTTTACTACAATTAGGTAACGTATCCGAAGATATTTTGAAAGATGGGCAGATGCAGTACGAAAATGGTTTACCAACTCCTTCAGCACCATCTACGACCACCAATTCAAATTGGGGAACTCAGCCGAAGCAGCCGCCTATTCTTTATGCATTCTCAAGCGAAGGAGCAGATAGAGTAGCGCAGGATGCCGGATACGATGGTTTAAGCTCAGATCAGGAGGCCGCATTATTTGGAAATACTTTTGTAAATCCGGTAACAGGAGTAAATGACCCTGCAATAGACGATTTCGTATTCTATATGTCTGATAAATTTACAGGAAACCAGGCTTCATCAGTGATTCAGAGATATAAATATTTCAGAAATCCTGAAGGAAACTCTCAGAGCAATTCCCTGGAAGTAGCTTCACAGACTCCGGACGCAGAAGATATTAATAAAGATTATAACTTAGATCAAAGTGAAAGCTATAACCAGTATGAGGTTAATCTAGACCAAGGAAGCTTAGCTTTAGGACAAAACAATATCGTTGATGTTAAGACTGTTCAGGCACAATTCCAGAACGGAAGCTCTGCACAGGTAAAATGGTATTTATTCAGGATTCCTGTTTCACAATATGTGAATACTGCTGGAGACCATGATCTTTCAATTTTGAACAATGTAAGATTCGTGAGATTATTATTAAAAGGTTTCGATCAGACATCAACATTGAGATTCGGTACAATGGATTTGGTAAGATCAGACTGGAGAAAGTATCCTAAAAATATCGCGAAAACCAATGATCCGGCTACAGATGAAGGATCTGTTGTAGATGTAACTCCTCAAAATCTTGAAGTAGGAAGCGTAAATATTGAAGAAAATGCTCTGAATCAGCCACCATACGTACTACCTCCGGGAATCGATAGACAGATTTTGAGTGGAAATGCGGGTGCCCAAAGGCAGAACGAGGCTTCTTTGTATTTGAAAGCTAATGGCTTATTAGCTACGGAAGCGAAAGGGGTATTTAAAAATACAACCCTTGATATGAGAAGATATAAAAAGCTTAAACTTTTTGTACATGCTCACGATCCTGTAAATAGAGATCCAAATGTGGGGCAAATGGATGAGAAAACTAAGTTTTTTATCCGTATAGGTAGCGATGCTACAGACAACTATTATGAATATGAAGCTTCTTTAAAATTAACTTCTACCAATGCAACAGCACCAATGGACATCTGGCCGACGGAAAATGAGGTTGATCTTGATATCCAAAGTTTCGTGGATGCTAAAATAAGAAGAGATAAAAACTTCCCTAACGATATTACAAAAAGAATTCAGGATAGTGATTTTGGAGGTGATGTAAACTTGAAAAAGATTTATATTAAAGGACGTCCAAGTTTAGGTAATATTACTACCATTATGTTGGGTATTAGAAATGCTGGTAACAGAGGAGGTGTTTCTATCAACAGAATTCTTTGGGTAAACGAAATCCGTCTTTCAGAAATCGAAAATGACGGAGGGTATGCAGGAAACGCAAGCTTAAACTTCAATCTCGGAGATTTTGCTACGGTTAATACAAGTGCTTCATATACTTCAGTAGGCTTCGGGAATATTGATTCTAAGCCGGCGGAAAGAAACCAGTCGACACAATCTGCTTTTAGTATTAATACTGCCATTAACGTAGATAAATTATTACCGGAAAAAAGTGGAGTTAAAATTCCATTAAACTACTCTTATTCCCAAACCATCGAAGATCCAAAATACAATCCTTTGGATACCGATGTTGAGTTTAATAAAGCAGCCAATAAAGAACAGCTGAAAAAAGTAGCAAGAACGTATACTCAGCAAAGAAGTATCGGAGTAGTAAATATGCATAAGGAAAGAATGAACCAGAATAAAAAACCGAAATTCTATGATGTGGAAAATATTTCCGTAACTGCTGTTTATAATGACGATTTCTACAGAGATATTTATACGAAGAGAAATTACAGACAGTATTTGAGAGGATACATTGATTACAATTATAGTTTTAAGCCGTGGGTGATCAAGCCGTTCAATAAAATGATAAGCGATACCGCGAAGTCTGCAAAATACCTGAAATGGGTAAAAGAATTCAACTTTAATCCGATTCCGACAAGATTATCCTTCAGAACAGAGATTGATAGAAATTACAATGAATTAGAATTCAGGAATATTGATGCAATCTTAAGCGGAAACTATAATGATGATTTTGCAGCAATTAAAAACAGAAACTTCTATTTCGGATGGCAGTATGGGTTAGGATTTAATTTTACAAAATCTTTAAAGCTCGAGATCAACTCTGCAACCAGAACTTTGAATGACAATGTGGATGTTAATACGATGGATAACAATTCCATCTTCGGAAATGTATTCAGAGCCGGAAGACCGGTATTGTACAACCACAGGGTTCAGTTGAATTACAAGCTGCCGTTCCAGTATCTTCCGTATTTGGATTTCATCGATGCAGAATTAGGTTATGGATTTACCTATAACTGGAATGCTAGATCTACGGTGTTGCTAAACAGCCCGGACGGAAGCTTAGGATCAATAGGTCAGAACACAAACATCATTCAGGCTACGGCTACAGCAGACTTTACTAAGTTCTTTGGCCAGTTTAAATATTTTAAAAATATTTCTGCGAAGCTTCAGAAACGCAAGCAGGAGATTGATTCATTAAACAACATATACACTCAGGCCTGGGAGAAAAATAGATATGCTTATAAAAAATATAAGTTTAAAAACAGGCTGACTCCGCTGCAGAGCATGGCCTACTTCCTGACTTCATTCAAGCATTTGGATGTTAATTATTCTGAAAACAACGGTACCGTATTACCTGGCTTATTATCTGCACCGAACTGGTACGGATACGGACAGACATTAGGAGGCCCTACCATAGGATTCTTATTAGGATCTCAGGCAGATATCAGAAGAACGGTAATGGAAAATGGATGGGTAAGCGGTTCAGAATTCATGACAGACCCTTATGTAAGAATGTCAACCAGGGAATTGCGGGCTAATTTGCAGGTGATGCCGATGAACGATCTTAGAATTGATATCAGTGCGTTGCATAATTATAACAGAAACTTCTCCCATACCGGATTTAATTATCGGGATCCAGTCACAGGAGCTCCAAACCCTGATTATACTTTTGCAAATGATATGGTGACCTATTCAAATTCTGTAGTGCTTCTGAAAACAGCATTCAAAGACGGGGCAGCAATCTATCAGGCTATTCGAGAAAATGCAAGAGCCTTATCGCTGCAGATGCCTGGGCAGGTTGAATCAAACGGTTTCAAAGATGGTTACGGAATCTCCAATGCTTATATCTTGATTCCGGCATTCAGGGCAGCCGTTGAAGGGAAATCTCCTAAGTTAATGGGCAATCCTAAAAAAGCAGGGCTTCCAATTCCAAACTGGAAGATTACTTATTCAGGATTAAAAAATATCCCGATTATTAACGGCCAGTTCTCGAAGTTTGATATTCTTCATGCTTATCAGGCAACGTATACAGCAACGGGTATCCAGTCAAGTATTGATTACTTTAACAGCCTTCATTCTTATGACGCTACCCAAAGGGATATTAATGATGATTATATCAATCCGTTTACATTTGCTCAGGTGGGTTATGTAGAAAACTTCTCGCCGCTTATAGGGGTAGATGTTACAATGAGAAATAATATGCAGTTTGGTATTCAGTACAATAGATTAAGAACCTTGTTATTAGGATTGGTAAACCATACCTTGACGGAAGACTCAAACAGCGAGTATGTAGTAAGGGTAGGCTATATCATTAGGAACTTCAGATTAGGAATGACCAACGTAAGAGGCCGTGGAAAAGGAAAGGGAAGTGACCTGAACATCAGAGGAGATTTCTCTTTAAGAGATAGCAAAACAAGCATTACTAATATATTGTTAGATGACTCGCAGGTGACAGGAGGTCAGAAGCTGATGAATATTAAAATTTCTGCGGACTACAATGTTTCTGAAAACCTGAACTTAAGAGTATTCTACGAGCAGATGACCTCTAAATACAAAATCTCAACAGCATTCCCACTGTCAACGATCAGAGCAGGTATTTCTGCGACGTTTACATTCGGAGACTCAAGAGGTTTCTAATTAGAACAAAAATAAATTTTAATGTCCTTCAAATTTGGAGGACATTTTTTATATCCGATATTTGAACCTTCTGGAATTTTGAATACATTTGTACAAAATAAAAATTAAAAAATGAACACACCATCAGAATTAAAGTACACTAAAGATCACGAATGGATTAAGATCGAAGGTAATGTAGCTACAATCGGTATTACAGACTTCGCGCAAGGCGAGCTTGGAGATATCGTTTACGTGGATGTAGATACTGTAGATGACGATCTTGAAGGGGGTGCAGTTTTCGGAAGTGTAGAAGCTGTAAAAACAGTTTCAGATCTATTCCTGCCGATTTCAGGGAAAGTGATTGAATTCAATTCAGGATTGGAAGACCAGCCAGAATTATTGAATGCAGATCCTTATGGAAGCGGATGGATCATCAAATTAGAAGTTGCTAAGGGTGCTGATCATTCAGATTTGCTTTCTGCTGAAGAATATCAGGCAATCATTGGATAAGATTTTAAAAATATTTAGTAAGATACTGCCCATCTATTGGGCATTTCTTACTTATATGCTCCTCAAGCCGGGCGAGGAAAATCATGAATATTGGTTTATGTTCAATGGTATCGATAAAGTTTTGCATCTAAGCATCTTTGCGGCACTTGGATTCTTCTTCATGGCTGCATTTCCAAAAATTAGATTTTACTACTTCATTCAGATCATTCTTATATACGCCTTCCTTACCGAAATCCTTCAGGAAGAAATGGGGCTTGGCAGATCTATGGAAAATTTGGATATTGTTGCTGATACCATCGGTTGCCTCATCGGTTATTATATTTATAAGTTTCTTGTCAAAAGATTTTTCTAATACAATATTGACATTCAATTTTAATTCATTGCGAAGAGCACATTGATTCTGTGCTGATTTTGTTGAATTAAAGCAATCTGAAAGCCTTTCTCAGCCTGCATTTAGAAGCGATCCTCGTTCAAACGTTGAAGATTTAGAAATTTGCCACCCTCCAGTCGCAGACTCGCCAACGCTCAATCGCCCAACTCACTCACCAGTTCACTAACAAATCCTTCATCTATCAAACATGAGTTTAAAAAGTGTTAAATTATTCTCTCTAGTTTCCAGC